>CAYOYJ010000008.1:0-30519 GCA_964408155.1 uncultured Syntrophales bacterium | reverse complement strand
TCTCGTTTTTATAATCCGTTTTCTCCACATGCCCCTCGATTCCCGTGAAGGGGCCGTCAATAATCACCGCCGGTTCCCCCAGCTTCGGATACTGTGCCTGCCGGATATCGACTTCGGAAGAGACCAGTTTCTGGATTGTGGTTATGGTCTTTTCCGGTACGGCGGCAGGTGTGCCGTCAATCCGGTTTCCCAGAATGCGTACTACGCCGAAAGTCTTCAGAATTTCGACCATTTTCACGCCCGTCAGGTCTGCCACATCGACAAACAGATATCCCGGGAACAAGGGAATGCATATCCGCTTTTTCCGGTCTTTGCGGCTGCTCCAGATGGAGATTTTCGGCAGAAACGTCATAAAGGATTTCTGGGTCAGGCCTTCGAATGCCTTGTTTTCATGACGACTTCTTGTATGTATGGTGTACCAGGGCATGGCTGTTTTCTGATCCATCCATGACTTTTTCACTCTGTGCAGAGGATATCTCTAAGGGATTTTCAAATGGTTGGCAAGTTCTTTTCGCTTGTATACGCTTGTTGATGTTAAGGATAGCCAAGGAGGAGATAGCCTGGGTGATGATCAAAAGCGCCGGAGTAAAATGGAAAGGATAATAGCCACCCCGTTGAAGAAATAGAGAATGCGGATATATTTTCCATAGCCGTCCATAACGACGGTATCGGTTGTCTTACGTAGCAGCAGGAGGAGGCGCAGAAAGATGGGAACGGTCAACAGACCGACCAGGGCCGGCCAATACAAATATCCGGATCCGGTCAGGGCAATCATGGCGGCGTAAATGGTTATCCAGAAACCGACCAGGCCGATCTTGGCTCTTTTCAGCCCCAGACGGACGGCGACGGTTTGCTTCCCGATGGCCCTGTCCGTGTCGATGTCGGGGATGCTCTGATAGTAAAGGATGGAAGCCACCATAAGCCCGACGGGCAGGGAGATGAAAAATGGCAGCCAGTCAAGCCGCCCGGCGATGACCCAGTAGGTTCCGACGACCATGACGGGTCCCATGTTCAAGCCGACAAAAACTTCCCCCAGACCGTGATAGCCATAGCGGATCGGCGGGGCGACGTAGAAGAGGCTGCTGCAAAAAGAGAAGAGCACCACCGGAAACATGGCCCAGAGATCAAGGGTGTTCATCAGATAAAAGGCGACGGAAAAGGCCAGAAAATAAAGTGAAATAATGGCTTTTTTCAGCGCGGCGGGCGCGATCTTGCCCTCCTGAATAACCCGGGAGCCGCCGATGGAGGCTCCGTCATCGGCGCCCTGGATATAGTCGAAATAATCATTGGCGAGATTGGTCGCCAGATGGACCATCAAGGCCCCGGCGTTGATCAGCAGGAATCGCCAGGGGTGCCAGGCCCCTTCCTGGCCCGCCAGCACCCAGCCGATCGTCAGGGGAATCAGGGTGGCGATGTAAAAGGGCGGACGGCTGGCCTGAAACCAGGCTTTCAGGGCGTCCTTAGTCATCCGGTCTGTCTCCCACGTGGAGGTAAGTGGTCCCTATGGTCAGGGAGTACTGCACAATGTTCTTCAAACCGGCCTCCCGCATCAGGCGGGCAAAAGCACCCGGCCTGGGGAAATTCATTATTGAATCGGCCAGATAGCGGTAAGCTGCCGGATTTTTGGTAAAGACGGCGGCGATGCGGGGCATGACGTGCCGCAGGTAGAGACGATACCCCCCGGCCCACCAGGCCTGTCGGGGAAAGTTCATCTCAAGAATCATAACCTGCCCGCCGGGCGTCGTTACCCGGCGCATCTCTTTCAGGGCTTTTTTGCGGTCGGGCATGTTCCGGATGCCGAACGCCGCGGCACTGACATCAACGGAGCGATCAGGAAGAGGAATTTGCATCGCATCCCCCTGGAGCAAGGCAATCCGGTTGCTCAGCCGTCGTCTGCTGATTTTATCCCTGGCCACGGCCATCATTTCCCGGGCGAAATCAAGGCCGGTGACCTGAATAGCCGGATAAGCGCGTGCGGCGGCAATGGCCAGGTCCCCCGTGCCGGTGGCGATGTCCAGAAAACGGTGCGTCCGGAAAAAGCGCATCTTTTCCACGGCGAAGGTACGCCATCCCCGGTCCATGGAAAAGCTCATGAGATGATTCAGGAAATCGTAGCGTTCGGGGATGGTGCTGAAAATGTCCTCGACCATGCCGATATGCTGTGTGCCCGAAACGGTGGCCACCGCGGGGTATAGTCTTTTCAATCGTTTGGCCATGGAGGAAGCATCTTCCTTTTTATAACCTGTTTCCCTTTTTACTCAGGCTCAATTATGATCATCCCTTGTCATTCTGCAGGGAAAAATCTTTAGGTTAAGCTATTTTAAGCGATGAAGTTTTTTTCGCATTCGTTCGAAATACTCTCCCATGTGACTTTTACGCTTAATAACATGAAATTATTGTTCTTTCAGCAATTTATTGTCAAGTCGCTTAATCCTGGCGGCGGACTATAGCGGAAATGCCGAAGAGGGTCAAGCGAATACGCTTTTTGGGCTTTATCCTTGAAAAGACCCGGTTATTCTTATATGAAAGATGAAAAGCGTTTTTTAGAAAGGATCCTTGCATGTCCATCGGGATTGAAATTCTGATTATCCTGATTCTAGTCATCGCCAATGGGATTTTCGCCATGTCCGAAATGGCGGTGATCTCGTCCCGGAAAGAACGCCTTCAGCAGTGGATCAACGAGGGGCATCCCAAGGCGAAAAAAGCGATGGAGCTCGCCTCCGCGCCCGGTTATTTCCTGTCCACCGTCCAGGTGGGGATCACTCTCATCGGGATTCTGGCCGGTGCGTTCGGCGGGACAACGGTGGCGGAGAAGATGGCGGCTTACCTGAAAAATTATCCCGCCGTCGCCCCCTATGCCGCCACGGTTTCCCTGTTTGCTGTGGTGCTCATGATAACCTATCTATCTTTAATCATAGGAGAACTTGTTCCGAAACGGCTGGCGTTGACGCATCCGGAACGGATAGCGTCGGCCGTCGCCGGTCCCATGGCGATGCTGGCCCGCCTGGCTTCGCCCCTGGTTCATTTCCTGCACCTCTCGACGGAGGGCATCCTCCGCCTGCTGCGGATTCCGCCGTCGTCCGATGCGGCGGTGACGCCCGAGGAAATCAAGGTCCTCATCGATCAGGGCACCCGGATGGGCGTTTTCGAAGAGACGGAACAGGATCTGGTGGAGAGCGTCTTCCGTCTGGGCGACCGCAAGGCCAGTGTCCTGATGACGCCCCGCGCCGAAATCACTTGGCTCGATGTCAGCCTCTCTCTGAAGGACAACTGGCAGCGCATCCAGGACAGCGGCTACAGTCAGTTTCCCGTCTGCCAGGGCTCCCTGGAGAATATCCTGGGGGTTGTGTCGTTGAAATCGCTGTGCCTGTCTATGGCCCGGGGTGAATCCCCCGACCTGAAACAGGACCTGATCAAACCCCTGTTCGTTCACGAGGGGATGACGACACTCAAGGTGCTGGAATTGTTCAAGCAATCCGGAAATCACATTGCCCTGGTCGTCGATGAGTATGGGAGCACCCAGGGGCTCGTGACCCTCCACGATATTCTGGAGGCTATCGTGGGGGTGATGCCCGGCATGGGAGAGGAGAGCTGGGAGACTGCCGTGCGCCGGGAGGACGGTTCCTGGCTCCTGGACGGCATGCTGCCTGCGGATGAGCTGAAGGAACTCTTCAACATCACGAAACTGCCCGAGGAAGAACGGGGCGACTACCAGACCCTGGGGGGCTTTGTCATGAAGCACATGGGGCGGATTCCCTCTGCGGCGGATCATTTTGACTGGGAAGGGCTGCGTTTCGAGGTGATGGACATGGACGGCCACCGGGTGGACAAGGTCCTCGTCACCCCCCTGCCGCCGGAAGAATAACCCCGCCCCCTTGCTGCTATTCTACGGTTGTCATTTCGAGCGCCAGTGAGAAATCTTGGTTTTTAATGTCAGGGTAGGGCTTGCTCCTCTCCTTGGCGGTCAACCTTAGCCCCACCCAGGGCAACCGCCAGGGTTGCCTCTGCAGTCTGATCTTAAAGAGGGGAGAATTATTGATGTGTAAAATTTGTTTAAATTGGAGTTGGGGAAGATCCCAACTAACCCTTTATTGCCTGGCATCAATTTACATTTTTCAAGAGAAGCCATACTTATAAATAACTGTGCAGCCCCGGGAGGTAATTGACACCCAGGTAGGTGAACAATACCGCGGCGAAGCCGACCAGGGCCGTGACGGCCAGGCGGCGACCCCGCCAGCCCTGGGCATAACGGCCGTGGAGAAGCGCCGCATAGATGAGCCAGGTGATGAGCGACCAGGTTTCTTTCGGGTCCCAGCTCCAGTAGGAGCCCCAGGCGTAATGCGCCCAGACGGAGCCGGTGAAGATGCCCAGGGTAAGCAGAATAAAGCCGAGGAGGACACTCTTGTAAATCAGTTCCTCCAACAGGTCCGCCTGAGGAATCAGGGTCAGGATTTTCGCTGTCTTCATGCTCCCTTTTCCGCAGTCGCCGATCAGGAAAAGGATACCCGTGCCGAAGGCCGTCGTGAAGGCGGCGTAACCCATAAAACAGGTCAGGACGTGACTCGTCAGCCAGTTGCTCTGGAGGGCCGGGATGAGGGGCTGGATGCGGGTGTTCATATCCGGAGAGAGCGAGGCAAAAGCGAGGCATAAAAACGCCACCGGCACCACAAATATGCCAAGAATGCGCGCCCGAGTCCTCCATTCCATGAGTAAATACAGGAGGATAATCGCCCAGGAGAAAAAGATCAGGGATTCGTAGAAGCCGGTCAGCGGCGGGTGATCGTAGCCGACGGCATAGGCGGCCTTCCAGCGAAGCAGCAGCGCCGCCGTGTGGGCAAGAAAACCCGATAACAGGGCGCCGGTACCCAAGAGGCCGATGAACGGTTTCCCGCTGAGCAGGTGGACCAGGTAGGCGAGAAAGCCTCCCAGGTAAACGAAGGTGACGATGCTGAGAATTTGGGTGTCGGCCAACCGGTTCTCCTTACTTTTTATGTGTTGCTGCTTTCTTTCAGTTTCGTCATTCCGCGCAAGAATCGGGCGACGAAGAGCCTGTCCCGTACCTGGCTATGGGGGAGTTCATAAAGATCTACTGATTCCCGATACCGGCTTTCACCGGTATGACGAGAATGGAACAGTCAGGTTGGGCTCCGTCTTTTGAATGGATGCTTCAGACGCCCTTGTTTTTAATATCCGTTTTGATATCCGCTATTTGTTTCTGCAGTCCTGCCGGGTCGCGCCGGCTGAGTCCGGCGATCCGAATGGCCGTGCCCCTCTCTGTCTTGTTAACCGCCACCCAGACCTGCCGCTGTGGACAGAAGAAGACGGTAATAAAACCCATGATCATCAGAGCGGCCCCCAGGCCGACCCAGAACGCACCCGGCTCCCGCATCACCTGCAGGCCCGTGTAATAGCGACTCTGCGTGCCGTCCAGGGTAAAGACATAGGGCGCAAAAGACGCCGGATTCAGGACGGGCATACTGTCGAATACATCGGGATAGGTCTGCCGCAGGGTATCGATATGCTGGAAAATCCAGAACTGCATCTCTCTCTGGGGCGAATGGACGCGGAGTTTGGCAGCGGGTCCCATGTTCATGAAATTCTCCTCCATCCGGATGACCTCGAAGGCAGCGTCATCCCCCGGTAGTGGATAGAGTTGTCCCGTGGTCGTATGGAGCGCCTCCGATTTTCCCCCCCCCGGCAGGCGAGTGTAACGCACCGCCGCGACAGGGATTTCGCCGTAGCTCGCCTGGTAGAAGCGAAGCCCCCCGAAGGTGGTGGGGTGATTGACCCGAATGGCGCTCTGCTGCACGGGGCGCTCATCCTTGAGAAACGTGAGGTCCGAGCGGTACATTTTGGGTGCGCCGGTGTCATAGAGGGTCAAGGTAAATCGATCACACCGGACGGCGAAATCCAGTTTCCTCACCCCCGGGTCGCCGTCCAGGTACAGGAGATTCTCCGTTGTCCCCTCGGCGATCTGCATGCTCCCTTTCGTGCTGAAAAAGGCATCGAGCACCGCTCCCAGGAGAATCAGGAGGATACTGGCATGGATCAGATAAACGCCGTAGACGGACAGAAGGCCCTTTTCGCCCCGGAACACCGTCTCGTTTTCCCGGGCGGAGCGGATCAGGCGGCGGAAACGGCCGGACATCAGACCTGCGATACGCGTGGTTTCATCGGTGTAACAGGTTGATAAATTAAAGGAAGCCGCTGTGTTCCCGGCGGGGAAAGCGAGACGATCGCCGTTGACTGAACGGTCGGATTGGCCAGCCGCCGGTTTGGCCAAGAGGCGGAACCAGGTGCAGAAAATGAGATTCAGGGCCAGCAGCACGGTCAGGGCGGCAAACCAGAAGGAGTGGAAGATGTTGTAGATTTGCAGGGTGTTCAGAACGGCGTGAAGGGTTGACGATGTTTCGGCTTCATGCGGCAGGGGGCCTTGGGGCACCAGGGTGCCGATGGCGGAAAGAACGGCGAAACAGACGAGGATGGCGATGGCGGATTTAACCGAACAGAGGACCCTTTTGACTTTTCCGAAAAGCACCATCGCTTCCTCTCACCGCAAAAAATAGTCTCCTTTTTACAATATTTCGAACACGGGCGCCAGTGTTTATCGACCGATGACCAGCACCTTGGCCCCCCGAACGGTTCCCGCCTTGAGTTCACCCAGTGCCCGGTTGGCCTCCGCCAGGGGATAGGTCTCGTACTGGGGACGGATGGCGATCTGCTCGGCAATATTCAGGAAATCGGAAATATCCCTGCGGGTGACGTTGGCCACGCTCTTAATCTCTTTTTCCTGCCAGAGCTGAGACGGGTAATCCCAGGCCAGAAGACTCTCCTTGTCCCCCTCCTCCTTGCGGATGGCGTTGACGACCAGACGTCCCCCGTGTTCCAGGTGTTTCATGGCTTCCAGGATCGGCTTCCAGGCAGGGGTCGTGTCGATGATCGCATGGAGTTTTTCCGGTGGTGTGTCCATGGTATCGCCGGCCCACGCCGCCCCCAGTTCGCGGGCGAATGCCTGCTCCGCCCGGCTGCGTGCGAAGACAAAAACCCGCGAATTGGGGTAAAGAAAGCGGGCCGTCTTCAGGACCAAGTGGGCCGAGGCGCCGAAACCCGTAAGCCCCAGGTTCCGTCCATTTTCGAGATGCGTCAGACGGAGTGAACGGTAGCCGATGGCCCCGGCGCACAGAAGCGGCGCCGCTTCTGCATCGGAAAAGGACTCTGGAATCCGGAAGGCGGAGTTTTCCGGGATAGTCGTATATTCGGCATATCCGCCCGTCGTATCTCGGCCCGTGGCTTTGAATTCGGAACAGAGATTTTCCAGGCCGTTTTGACAGAAGAAGCAGGTTCCGCAGGCGGAATGAATCCAGCCGATGCCGATGCGGTCGCCCACCTGCCATTTTGTCGCGCCATCCCCCAGGGCCGCCACGCGCCCGACGATCTGATGGCCGAGGATCATGGGAAACTGAGACGGCGGCGTACGGCCTTCGATTTCATCCAGTTCGGTATGGCAGACGCCGCAGACGGACACCATGACCAGGATTTCGCCTTGTCCCGGTGTGGGTACCGGGACCTCCGCATACGTCAGGGGTGAAGGATTGTCCTTTATGGATGCGATTTGGTGGAGCTGCATGGCTTTCATGGGTCGACCTCCGGTCATAAAGTCATGAGGGACTGCCAGCGTTCCCATTCCGTGGCGTGGGGGAGCCCTTTGTTTTGCAGGACGGCGATGATTGTCTCGTCGTTGAAGCGCAGATAGGGGTTGATCCTGAATTCATCGGCCAGGGTCGAGAAGACGTGTTCGGAATCGTAGTCTTGGAGAAACCGGTTCAGATACGGGTTATCCGGTTCCATCTGACGCGCGAAGTATATGGAATCCTTGACGTAATCGTGACCGGCGTAGATGATTGTTTCCGGCGGCAGGGCCATGAGCTTTTTGATGGACTGGTAGAAGAGGTCGCTTCGACCGGAAAAGCAGTTGCCGACGGTGCCGTTAAACAGGGTGTCGCCGGAAATGAGCACATTACCTGCGTGAAAACACAGGGAATCTTCCGAATGACCCGGGGTCGGATAGATCAGAATGTTTTCGTCGTCCAGAGCGATCTTCCCCATATCGGCCAGATCCCGGCAAGTAATGTACTGTGCCGGATAGTGTTGCAGCAGGAATTCGTTTCCGGCCGTGTGATCGTAATGCATGTGGGTGTTGACGACATAGCCCAGGGCAAGTCCTTGCTCTTCCAGGAAACGGGCGATCGCGTCCACGGCGCCGCCGTCGACCGCCATGGCGGACCGGGGGCCGTAGACCAGGTAGGCGAGATTATCTGCAGAGTAGCGGAACTGGGCGACAGCAAGCATCAGCGGGAAGTTCCTTTCCGGGAAACGGTATGGGGAGGCTATAACATAAGGAAAGGGGAAAGGGAAGAAGGGAAGGCGGAAGACAGGAGGCGCGCGCGGGATTAGGAAGTTAGACAGGCCCAACACAGTGATATCGTTCGATATATTTATTTCGGTTTCTGAATGCCGTCTTCCGATACCCGGCAAAAAATTTTTTCTGGTCATTTCCGGGAATTTTGTATATAAGTCTCAGGAATTGCTTGGAGAACCTTTTCAACAATTCATTATTTTTTTTGAGGATAAAAGCAGATTATGAGATTCGACATTGCAAAAGGTGGAAACGGATTAAGTTACGAGATCAGGCGTATTGTGGCCGTCGCCAACAAGCTCAAGGAATACGGGGTTGAAGTCGTCTGGGAAAATATCGGCGATCCGATCCAGAAGGGGGAAAAAATCCCCGAATGGATGAAGGAGGTCTTCAGCGGAATTTTGCATGAAGACGCCTCTTATGCTTACTCGCCGACGCGGGGAATGAGCGAGACTCGGGATTTTCTTGCCGAGCGCGTCAACAGGCGCGGCGGTGCGCAGATTACCTCCGATGATATCCTGTTCTTCAACGGTCTGGGCGACGCGATTGCCCGGGCCTACACCGCCATTCGGGTGGATGCCCGTATTATCATGCCGGAACCTACCTATTCCACCCACCTTCTGGCGGAAGTGCTCCATGCGTCGTTCCCTCCGAACACCTATCGGATGAACCCTTACAACAAGTGGACCCCCGATCTCCGAGAACTGGAACAGAAGGTGAAGAGTCACAGTTCGATCGTGGGGATTTTGGTCATCAATCCGGACAACCCGACCGGGTTCGTTTATCCGGAAGAGACTCTCCGGCAGATTGTCGCCATTGCCAAAGAGTACGAATGTTTTGTCATCGCCGACGAAACGTATCAGAATATTGTCTATAATGGTAAAAAAACGACCTTGTTGTGTGATGTGATCGGTGACGTGCCGGGTATCAGCATGAAGGGCATTTCCAAGGAATTCCCCTGGCCGGGTTCGCGCTGCGGTTGGATGGAGGTGTACAATGCCCACCGGGATGAGGTTTTTAACCGCTACGCCAATGCGATTCTGACCCAGAAGATGTCCGAGGTTTGCTCGACCACCTTGCCCCAGATTTCGATACCGCGGATTATGACACACCCGGAGTACGGCAAGTATCTGGAATCACGGGTGCGCCATTACGAGAAGCTCTCCAACATCGCCTATAACATATTAAAGGATGTGCCCTTCCTGATCGTCAACCGCACAAACGGCGCCTTTTATATGACGGCGGTCTTCAACGAATCGGTTCTGAACGACAAACAGTCTCTGGCCATTGAGCATCCAGAGATCAGACAGTATATCGAAGCCTTGGCGGACGACAAGATTCCCCTGGACAAACGCTTTGTTTATTATCTCCTGGGCGCCACCGGCATCTGCGTCGTGCCCCTGACGTCCTTTTTTACACCCATTCCTGGATTCCGTATGACGTTATTGGAGAAGGATGTGGATAAATTCGAGCACAACGTCACGCTGATCGCGCAGAGCATCGTGCAATATATCGAATCTGCCCGGTAATGGTCCGTAATCACAACAGATACGGTTGTGTGGCGAACTCTTTTCTGCACGTCGGGACGGCCTTTTTTTAAAGGCCGTCTTTATATTTTCTTTCCTTTACGGGAGAAAATCCTGATTTGGCGCGGCGAAAATAAATTTTTCTCGCAGTTTTTCCCTTGACATGCCGGAAGGAAATACGGTAATAGGTACTCTCACCGGTTTTCCAAGTAAGGCGAGCCGGGCAGTGTTCTTGTTTGAAACAATTGACGACCAACATTCGGATGCTGTATCGTTCAGGGGAATTGTGAAAAGATGATTCACAGATCAAGTGTTTCGAGAACAAGCAGGGCATGTCGCAGCGCATCAACTTCTAACATGCTTTATTTCAAAGCATGGCCGCAATATAGCAATAAGCAAAAATTAGATTTCTCCTCAAGTAAGACAACAAACACGAAAGCCATTTTCTAATATCCGGGAAATGGCTTTTTCTGTTTCTTGGCATAGTCATATTGCAATGGGAGGAGGTGAATTCGTTAGGTGGCAAGGGGGGGAGGTACAGTCTTTCGGCTTTACCCGTGGTCCGGATTATCATCGAACTAACTGATTTAGTGTGGCTTAATACCATAAGGAGGTTATTGTATGAGCAGTCGTATTTTGCCGGAATTTGATCTGCTGGTACCCCAGAGCATTCCAGAAGCTGTAGAGATGCTGAGCAAATATCAAAACAAGGCAGCGGTTATGGCAGGGGGAACGGACCTGCTTGTCCTGATGAAGGCGGGGCTCAAATCGGATTATGTTATGGCTTTGGATGAAGTTCCGGGCCTGGATTATCTGATTTACGATCCGACCGATGGTCTGAGAATCGGGGCGATGGCCAAAGTGGCGCAGGTTGTGGACAGTGATATAGTCAGAACGAACTATCCTGCGCTTTGGCAGTCGGCCTGCGTGAACGGGACGCCCCAGACGCGCAACAAGGCGACGGTCGTCGGCAACATTTTAAGAGCTTCACCGGCGGGAGACTGCTGTGCGGCGGTGCTGGCCCTTGGGGGTACGGTTGTGCTGCAGGGCGCCGCGGGCAAGCGGGAAGTGGATATCGATAATTTCTGGACGGGTTATCGTCAGACGGCGCGTCAGCCCTTCGAGTTTGCGGTCGAGTTCAAGATTCCCGCGAAGGTCGGCAAATCGGCGTTCAAGCGCATGACGCGATCGGATCAGGACCTTTCGAAGCTGAATGCAGCGGTCAGTCTGGACATGTCAGGCAACGTCTGCCAGGGGGCGCGTCTTGCGATGGGTTGCGTGGCGCCGACGCTTGTGAGGATGAAGAAGGCCGAGGAGATCATCAAGGGTAAGGAAATCACGGAAGCCGTATTGAAGGATGTCGAAGCAGCGGTGAAGGCGGACGTGACACCGATTGATGATGTGCGCTCGAGCGCATGGTACCGGAAAGAGGTAGCCGGTGTGCTGCTGAAGCGGACCATTGAGAAAGCCCTTGCATAAGCGAACTTGACTAACCAAGACGATAAGGAGAAGAAGATGAAGACTCGTTCCATAACACTGTATGTCAATGGAGAAGCGTGTAGCCTGAACGTTGCGGTGAATCGGACGCTGCTTCAGGTACTCAGAGAGGATCTGGGGATGCCGGAGACGAAGTACGGTTGCGGTACCGGCGAATGCGGAGCCTGCACGGTTGTCGTAGACGGAGGGAAGAGCATTTTGGCATGTTTGGTCCTGGCGGCGACGATGGACGGTGCGAACATTACAACGGCGGCCGGCCTGGAGAAGGACGGAAAACTGAATCCGATTCAGGAAGCGTTTGTCAGCGAGCACGCGGTTCAGTGCGGTTATTGCACGCCCGGCATGGTCATGAAGTCGGTGAGTATCCTGGCGAAGAACCCGAAGCCGACGGAGGAGGAAATCCGTCGTGAGCTGGAGGGGAATATCTGCCGTTGTACGGGATATGTGAAGATCGTACAGGCGATTCAGAAGGCCAGTGAAGTCATGGCCTCCACACGCTAAGCAGGAAGGAAAGGAGGATACTCATGAGTGAATTTGCTGTTATCGGGAAAAGAATCCCCAAGGTTGACGCCAAGGAAAAAATCACCGGTCGGGCAGCGTATGCCGCCGACTTGGTTTTTTCGGGCATGCTGTACGGCAAGATTGTCCGGTGTCTGAAATATGCACATGCGAAGGTGACGAAGCTGGACCTGTCGGAAGCGGCGAAGGTTCCCGGCGTGGTAAAAGTGCTGGGCCCCAAGGATGTGACCCAGAAGGGTTACAACACGGGCGTTTTGGATTTGATGGTTCCGGAGCCGGTGGGTCAGTTGCTGGGAGATATCGAGGATCAGCTTGTTTTCACGGATTACGTTAAACACCAGGGCGATGCCATTTGCGGGATTATCGCCAAGACGGAAGAGGCGGCGGAGCGTGCGGCGGAGAAGATCGTCGTCGAGTACGAGCCCCTGCCGGTGTACCTGACGGCGGCAGAATCGATGAAGCCGGATGCGGTTCAGTTCACCCCGCTGAAGCCGGGGAACCTGGCTTTCAAGCTGCCTGAGCAGATGTTCCCGAACAACACGTACGGCTGGGGGGATGCCGAGGCGGAGATGAAGAATGCCGACCTGATCATCGAGAATACCTTTTATTCGCCGAAGGTCAAGCAGTGCCAGATGGAGCCCCATGCGTATGTGGCTTTGTATGACGACCAGGGCCGCCTCAACTGCTGGACATCGACGCAGATGCCCAAGTGCGTCCATGCAAAGATTGCCCGCCTGTTCCAGTTGCCCATGACGCGGGTCAAGATCAACCAGACCGTCGTCGGCGGCGGTTTCGGCGGTAAACTGGGTATGATCGGAGAGCCCGAGACCTGCGCCATGGCCATGGCCGTTCCGGGCAGATACGTCAAGGTCCAGTACCTGCGCGAGGAAGACTGGATCGCCTCGGAGAGCCGTCATCCCGGCAAGTACTATATGAAGATGGGCTTCAAGAACGACGGGACCCCCGTGGCCTGTCAGGCCCGCTGGACCTCTTACAAAGGTGCCTATTACACCCATGGATCGGGCACACAGTTCACGACCGGCTCCTGGCTGGTCGGTATGTACAAGTTCGGCGCCCTCGGCTACCAGGGGGAAACCTATTACACGAACCAGACCCCTTGTGGCGCCTTCCGTTCATACGGGAATTCACAGACCAATATTGCCATGGAACAGACCATCGATGATATGTGCTACAAACTGGGTCTCGACCCGGTCGAGTGGCGTATGAAGTGGCATAAGGGCGTCGGCGACGACGGTTGGTGCCTGGGCTTCAAGTATCCCTCCTGCGCTCTCGACGAGTGTCTCCGCAGAGGCGCCGAAGCGATCGGCTGGAAGGAAAAGCGGGCCAAGTACGCCAATCAGACGGGTCCCAAACGGCGTGGGCTCGGTGTGTCCGTCATGAACCACACGAGCGGCGCCATGCCGATGCTCCTGGAGCATACGACGTCGACAGTGAAACTCAACGAGGACGCGACGGCGGAAGTGATTCTTTCCTGTTCCGACTTGGGAACAGGCGCCCATACGTCCCTGAAAATGATCGCGGCGGAGACCCTGGGATTCGACCTGGATGACGTCCATCTCCTGACGGGCAACTCCGACGCGTCAGGCTTTGATATCGGCGCCCATGCCAGCCGGACCTTGTACGTCGGCGGCGGTTCCGTCAAGGCGGCCTGTGAAGACGTGAAAAAGCAGCTTTTCGACCGGGCGGCGCGCCAGTTGGAAGCCAACGTCGATGACCTGGAGATGAAAGATAAGAAGATTTTTGTCAAGGGGAGCCCCGACAAGTCCATCGATATCAAGACCATCACGTCTCTGGGTGTCTACAACTTTGTCGATCCGGCGACGGGCAAGACGATCGGTATTCCCGGGCAGATCCAGGGTTACGCGAGCTATTTTGCGCCCCACAACTCGCCGCCGTTCGCTGCCTGCTTTGCGGAAGTGGAAGTGGACATCGAAACGGGCGAGGTGAAGGTGCTGGAAGCGATCCAGGCCTACGACATCGGCCGCGCCATCCATCCGCCGTCCTGCGAGGGCCAGAACGATGGCGCCTTCCAGCAGGGCATGGGTATGGCCCTGATGGAGGAGACCTACTACGACAAGAACGGCCTGTGTCTGAACAGCAATTTCACGGATTACAAGATGCCCGGTCCTTGCGATATGCCCAAGTTCACCAACATCCTGGTCGAGGAGCCCGACCCGATCGGACCCTACGGCGCCAAGAGCGCGGGCGAAGGCGCCCTGGCCAATCCTCCCGGAGCGGTTCTGAACGCGATCCGGAATGCCATCGGCGTCATGATCACCGATGCGCCGGCGACGCCGGAGAAGATTCTGAAGGCGATCAGGGAGAAGGGTGTTAAATAAGATTTTCAAATAACTTAACCGTCAAACCCAAGGGGGGTGGCCATTGGTTGCGGCCGGCCCCCTTTTTTTACGCATGGACAGTTCCATATTTGCAACCTTTTTGAAGCAGAAGAAATCGTATTTGCTGTTCCGAAGGTGAATCACCTGCTGCTTTTTTTGAACGTTTGCGTGCTAACATGGTGATAACAAATGGAATATAGAAATAATGGATTTTCCATAATATGCGGCATATATTTTGTTTTCTTCATAAAGGGAGAGTTTTTTGCCACGATCAAGATTGCGGAGTCCTTGCCGAAATAAACTGAACGATACAGGTCCCCCGGGGGGGTGCAGACAAGAGGTGTAAACTGAAAAAGGATCCGGTGACAAAGGAGAGAAGAAATGCCTATTCGGAATTTGCAAAATATTCGTCTACGGGCGATAAACACGAATCAATCAAGGAGGATTGGCGGATTGAATCTGCTGAATCGCAGAGGTGAAGATTATGGAAAACCGGCCCTTACTATTTGAAGAGGTTCGCCAAACCAAGGTTCTGATCCGCGGTGCCGGCGAGCTGGCGACAGGTGTTGCGCATCGCCTTTTCAGAAGCGGCTTCCTGCTCTGTATGACGGAAGTTTCTGGTCCGCTGGCGGTAAGACGAGCCGTGTCATTTAGCGAAGCCGTCTATGACGGGACGATGAAGGTGGAAGGGGTTACCGCGGTGAAAGTCGACCATCCGGAAAAAATTGAGGGGACTTGGGAAAAAGGGGAGATCCCTCTGCTTATTGATCCGGCCAACACAGTTAAAGGCGCATTAAGACCCCATGTTATCGTGGACGCGATTCTGGCCAAAAGAAATATCGGGACGGAAATCTGCGACGCCCCGCTGGTTTTAGGGTTGGGTCCCGGATTTACCGCCAATCAGGATGTCCATATCGTGATTGAAACCAACCGGGGTCACGATCTGGGGCGCCTCATCTTTCAAGGACAGGCGGAACCGGATACGGGTGTGCCCGGAGTCATCGGCGGACATGGCATCGAAAGGGTTTTGCGGGCGCCGCAGGCGGGGATTTTTCATGCCGTCAAAATGATCGGCGATACGGTCGCGAAAGGAGATGTTGTGGCGACTGTTGACGGAGCGCCCGTGCACGCCCGGATCAACGGGGTTGTGCGGGGGCTTCTGCGGGATGGCATGGTCGTCTCAGCGAACTTAAAGTCGGGGGATATCGATCCGCGAGGTAAAAGAGAGGCTTGTTTTACCATTTCCGATAAAGCCCGGGCGCTTGGCGGGGCCGTCCTTGAGGCGATTCTTTTGCAGTTGCCTGCCCGAATCTCCTGATGTTCGGAACCGCTCATGGAATCGTTCCCCTTACATCCACTTGATCAGGTCAACATCATTACCCTTTTGGATAACTGCACGGACTTGACGGTGATGGACAACAGTGACGTCATAACCCGGGGAGGCTATCCGCGGTGCGGTGGCCTGAAACAACCTCTGCGCGCGGAGCATGGGTTTTCTCTTTTAATCCGTACTTGTCGGGACAGTGAGGTCGGATCCATGGTGTTCGACGGTGGTTTTTCGCCCGCCGGAGCCGTCCAAAATGTGAAGATGCTGGGTCTGAACTTGAAAGATGTGGAGAGTTTTGTGCTTTCACACGGCCATGCCGATCACTGGGGCGGATTAAAAGGGCTTTTAAAAGCAACCGGTCAAAACCGCATGCCGCTGGTGGTACATCCTGATGCCTTCAGGCGTTTTCGACATTCTCTGAACAAAACACTCGCGTATCATATGCCTCCGCTGACTCGACGTCGTCTCGCAAACGCCGGATTCGATCTCCACGAAACCAGGGAGCCTTCTCCGGTCCTGCGGGGGAATGCACTTTTTCTGGGAGAAGTGCCGCGCATCCATGATTTTGAAAAAACCGAATCAGATTCGTACTTCCGGGAAAATGGGGTGACCAGGCGGGATGATTTTTCGGATGATTCCGCCATTGCCGTGCTGCTTAAGGGCCAGGGATTGATTATTATCACGGGTTGCGCTCACGCCGGTATTATCAATACGATTGATCAGGCCATCAGGCTGACCGGAGAAAAAAGAATATTTGCCGTTATGGGCGGTTTCCATCTTACAGGTAAGACCAGGGCACAGGTCCTGCCTGTTTTGGATGCCTTGCACCGGTTCAATCCATGCTATATCGTTCCTTGCCATTGTACCGGAAGGGAGGCGACCGGGTGGATCGAAGAGGCCATGCCGGAAGCGTTTTTGCTTAACATGAGCGGCACGGAATTCACTTTTCGCGGACGTGAGGGTCGTGAGAGGTGATTATGGTGCCGGATGCCCTTGTTTGAGCATGGCAGCATGCGGGAACATCACTTCCGTGAAACGACAGGCAGACAAAATACCTTGACGTATAGGGTGAAAAACAGCATGTGTGCATGCGCACATACGGAAAGATAATGAAACATTATTTCGGGATGGAGAAAAAAGTCAGACTTTGGTAATTGAATAGAAACGCGGACCAAAAAGAATGAATGAACGGGGACATATTTTTGTGTCGTCGTGAACACCGGTTAAGCTGTTGAGGAGGTTTTTAATGGATTTTTATCAGAACCTTAAAGAAAAGTTGGCGCGGATTATCGATGAGAGATCGATTGCTGATGAACGCGTCACTGTTCTCTCGGCAAGAACGTTGACCGCCAAGGAAGCCATCGGCGAACCGGACCGCAATGATTTTCCGCTTATGCGGGGCAAAGAGTTCATGATGGAAGCCGACTTTCAGGGAGCCAAAGGGCAGGCCTTTACGGACACGCCCGGTAATTATGAGGGATACGTACGGGATGTTCTGTCTTTGGATCCAACCGATAATTTTCAGCGGGCCATATTTGTTGCAACGCTCAATGCCGTCATGCGCCATGAAAATCTGGTTACGGATACGGTTCACTGTCGTGACAAGGAGCCGGGTCTTTGCGCGGAGAAGCTTGTGACGTACTTGAAGGATCGTTATGGAGATTCCAGGATTGCCCTGATCGGATACCAACCGGCAATGGCAGCCGGCCTTTCCCGGGCCTTCGCCTTAAGAATCGTCGATTTGGATGAAGACAATATCGGAAAGGAAAGGGCCGGCGTCATTGTCGATGGTCCCGAAGCGACACCGGAGGTGATTGATTGGTGTGATGTCATCCTGTCGACGGGATCGACCGCCGTCAATGGTACCATGGGTAAATTTCTTAACGGCAAACCGGTTATATTCTTTGGTGTTACTGTTGCCGGAATTGCCGCTTTATGCGGTTTTGAGAGGTATTGTCCGTATGGGCATTAAAGAGTGTATTTCTATTAAACGGGAGTAGGCAGCATGATGAAGAAACTATGTGTTGTGTTCATGATGATCTTTGCTTTATTTTTTACGGGCGTGGTAAGCCGTGCCGATGACGACAGGATCATGGTCATGTGCGGCGCCGCCTTTAAGATGCCGATGGAGGAAATTGTCGCGGCTTTTGCAAAGCAGACCGGCGCGGCGGTCGATGTGAGTTATGCCGGTATCGGCACCCTTTTATCCCAGATCATGCTCAGTAAACGGGGCGATGTGTTTATTGCCCCCTCCCCGGATATCATGAAGAAAGCCGACGCCAAGGGCCTGATCGTCAAAGACTCGATCCGGAATACGGGGTATTTCGTTCCCGCCATCAACGTCCGCAAGGGAAATCCGAGGGGCATCAGGTCCCTCAGGGACATGACCCGGCCGGGGACACGTATTGCCCTGGGTAATCCGGAAACAGTTTATGTGGGTATGCTGGGCGCGGAAATTGTGGACAAAGCCCTCAGTTCCCAGGAGAGGAAGCGGTTCAGAAAAAACATCGTTACCTACGGTGAGGACTTCGGTAAACTGGCCGCGCTTCTGGCAATGGGAAAGGTGGATGCGATAATCGGTTTCAGTTATTTAAGCAGCTGGTATCCTGATAAGATTGAAACGATCAAACTGGAGAAAACCGATCTGCAACGCATCGGCGTCGGCCAGGCGGCCCGACTCCCTTTTTCTACGAATACAGCTCTGGCGGAAAAGTTCCTCGATTATCTGATCGCTAAAGAGAGTCGGGATGTTTTCAAAAAATACCACTATTTTGCAACTTATGACGAAGCCACGTCGTGGATTGGCGCTTCCCTGCCTGCGGGGGGATCATATGTGCTTCCCGGAGATTGGGCTGGTAAAGAATGAATTTCAGAGGGTTCATAGACGAAAATAAAAAGATCGAGACGGGCCGCTGAAATAACGGCCGATTTCGATCCGGAGATCATTTCCATCTGCAATCTCCAGCGGCCCGCTTAGGAATTTTGCCTTCCCTGATGACGGTTCATGCATATCTTGCTTAAAAGAGGATATCCCGTTAAACCGCCCGCGATTCCATCTGTTTTGTTCGCTCTACACTATCAACGTTGTAAAGAGCCAATATCATGAGCAGGCAGAATAAAAAGGATAAGGATGTTGTCATGGTCACACCGACGGAAGCGATTCTTGAGAGCATTTCGGATGGTGTGTTTACGGTTGATCAGGATTGGCGTATCACGTCGTTTAATCGCGCAGCGGAAGAGATCACCGGCGTATCGCGTGCGGACGCTATCGGGCGCAGATGCGCCGATGTGTTCCGATCCAGCATGTGCGGGGCGGATTGCGCCCTGCAAAAAACCCTGAAAACAGGTCGGCCGGTCATCGGGCAATCCGGGTACATTATTAATCATGAGGGAAATCGCCTTCCCATCAGTATCTCAACGGCGGTTCTCCGCGACAGCGGAGGAAAAGTGATAGGCGGCGCAGAAACCTTTCGTGATCTTTCCGAGTTGGAGGCGTTAAGACTCGAATTGGAGAACCGTTTTCTTCTCGGTGATTTGTCCAGTCGTAGCCCGCTTATGCACAGGATTTTTAAAATTCTGCCGCCCATTGCCGTCAGTGGGAGCACCGTTCTCATCCTGGGCGAAACGGGAACGGGAAAAGAACTTGTTGCCCGGACGATCCATGAATTGAGCCCGCGCCGAAGCTCTCCTTTCGTTGCGGTTAATTGCGGCGCCCTGCCGGAAACCCTGCTTGAATCGGAGCTTTTCGGCTATAAAGCCGGGGCTTTTACCGGGGCAGGAAAAGACAAGCCGGGTCGATTCGCCCTGGCCGACCATGGTACGCTTTTCCTGGATGAAATCGGAGAGGTCAGTCCGGCTATCCAGGTAAAACTGCTGCGGGTGCTGCAGGAAAGAACCTATGAACCGCTGGGGGCAACACGGCCGGAAGCGACGGACATCAGGGTGATTGTCGCCACCAACAGGGATCTTGTGGAACAGATGCGTCAAAGCCAATTCCGCGAAGATCTGTATTACCGCATTAACGTGGTCCGGATAGAACTTCCCCCTCTCCGGCGACGCAAGGAAGACATCCCGCTTCTGGTTGACCAGTTCATTGCACGTTTCAATCATCTGCAGCGTAAATCCGTTTCCGGAATCTCAACAGAGGCGCTGTCCCTGCTCATGGCCCACGAATGGCCCGGTAATATCCGGGAACTGGAAAACGTGATCGAGCGTTCATTTATTTTATGCCATGAAGGAATGATTGAAATGAAATATCTTCCGGAAGAATTGACCATACCCCATCCATCGACTTCTCTGATTCCCGATTTCCAGAAAGCCCGCGTGGCGCTCGAATCCCAGTTGATTCTTAACGCCCTGAAAAAGAATGATAACAATCGGGAACGAGCGGCGAAGGAGTTGGGTGTTCATAAGACTACACTCCTGCGCCGGATGAAAAGAATGGGCATTCCCTTTCCCGCATCGGATGGTCGCTCCACGCGAAAATCGTAGCACCGGTGCACCTGTCTCGCTCGGATATCGTTGCATCGACGCTATGGCATTTCCCGGTTCGTCAAATCATCCATAATAAATAGTCTATAAATAACGGAATATTAACTCATGGATAATAAGATTATTCCCTTGGCATAATGCTTGCCTGTCTATCCGTAAGAAAAGTTTTTTTGAGATGACAGAATGAAAAAAGCCGCGTTTGCAGTCTGGGAAGATCGCATTGCCCCGGTTTTCGATACAACGCGAAAGATCCTCGTGGTTGATGTTGATGCCGGAAAACTGGTGCGGGAAAAGGAGGAGATTCTGGATGACGAACTGCCGGTACAGAAAGCTTTTCGGCTGTCGGAGCTGGGTGTCGGTACGTTAATATGCGGCGCGATTACCCGATCTTTGCAAGAGATTGTTGTGGCGAACGGCATTCAGGTCGTTCCTTTTATCACCGGTGATCTGCGAGAAGTGATTCAGGCTTGGATGACGGCAGGTCTTAAAGGCGATGCTTACGTCATGCCCGGCTGCTGCGGGCGTGGTCGCCGCGCCTTCTCAAACAGGTGGAGTTTTTACAGGGAGGAAAATACCATGCGTGGAAGACAAGGCGGGGGAATGGGCCAGGGTGGCGGACGCGGCACGGGACGCGGCGGGCAGAGAGCCGGACGTCCGGGCGGTATGCTTGCCGCCGGAGCGGGAGGTTTCTGTGTTTGTCCGCAATGCGGCAAAAAAGAACCCCATCAACAGGGCGTGCCGTGTTTTCAGCGCAAATGCCCGGAATGTGGGGCGAATATGATTAGAGAAGGAACAAGAAATGTTTGAGAGAGGAGGTAAAGGTTATGCCAAGAGGTGACGGAACTGGACCAATAGGAGCAGGAGCCATGACGGGACGCGGTATGGGTTTTTGCGCAGGATATAATAGTATGCCAGGATATGCCAATGCCACGCCGTGGGCTGGTGGATGGTGCGGATTTGGCCGTGGCCGTGGATTCCGCAATGGCGGTCGTGGATGGCGTCAGGGCTTTGCAGCGACAGGTATGCCGGGGCGGGTGCGTTTTGGTAACTATGGCGCATCGTACGGGAATTGGGCGCCTTATTCACAAAACGATCCGGAGATGGAAAAACAGGCGCTTAAAACGCAGGCCGATTTTCTGCAATCTGAATTGGATCAGATCAAAAAGCGGCTTGAAGATATCGAGTCTGCGAAAACCGCATAAGGTTGACTCAGCGTATAAATTTGAGGAAAAAGAGAAGCTTTGCCTTCTGACAAACCGGGTTCCAGCCATTCAGGGGGGAGCCCGGTTTTCGTGATTTCACCGGCGAGACACTGCAAATCTTGCATAGCCATACGAAAGGAGCATAACAGTGAAAGTGGTTTTTACGACGACAGGGGATCAGCTTGATTCTCCGCTGGACAGTCGTTTCGGCCGTGCCCCGAAATTTATCATTTATGATTTGGAAGCGGAAACCTTTGAAGTCATGGACAACCAACAAGGTGTGCAGGCTTCCCAGGGGGCGGGAATTCAATCCGCTGAAGCCATTGCACGCGCGGGAGCCAAGGCCTTGGTAACAGGGCATTGCGGCCCGAAGGCGTTTCATGTTTTGGCGGCTGCGGGCATTAAGATTTTCCATTCGGATGCGGCAACGGTGGCTGCGGCCCTGGAGCAATACCGCCGGGGAGTTCTTCCGGAGATCGGCGCGGCCGATGTGGCAGGGCATTGGTCTTAAATATTCAGGTCGTAAGGCGGCAAACGTCAGGAGGGCCTTATACGGGTGTTCCGGCATAGCGGCAAGATAACCTGGTTTGATCATTTGTGATGGTAAATTCACTGAGGAGAAAGGATATTCAATGCGAAGAATCATCGTGATCGGCGGTTCCGCCGCCGGACCGAAGGCGGCGGCCAAAGCAAGACGTCTTGATGAACAGGCGGAAGTGATCATTATCCAAAAGGAAGCGGACCTCTCAATGGCTTCCTGCGGCTATCCTTATTATGTCGGAGGGTTTTTCGACGATCGGAATATGCTGCTGTGTACACCGACCGGGATCGTCCGCAATCCGACGTTCTACATGAATGCCAAAAAAGTTCAGGCGCGTGTTCAAACGGAGGCTATTGCCATTGATCGCGTGAATAAAAAAGTCACCTGTCGGGATCTGCGTACCGGGGAAACGGACGAACTGGCCTATGATTCGTTAATTCTGGCAACCGGCGCGACGCCCAATATGCCTCCCGTTCCGGGGACCGATCTGGAGGGGATCACGACGCTTCAAAGGCTCCAGGACGCGGATTACCTGAGAAAAATCAGAGACGAGAAAAAAATAAAAAAGGCGGTGGTCATCGGCGGCGGGTTAATCGGCATCGAAACCTGTGAAGCGCTGCAGCTGGCCGGTATCGACATTACCGTGATCGAAATGATGCCTCAACTCCTGACGTTTCTTGATTGGGAAATGGCCAAACTGGTGGAAAATCATGTCCGCAGCCAATCGGTTGACGTGATTACGAATTATGGGGTGGCGGCCTTTTTAGGACAGAACGGTAAACTTGAAGGCGTGAAGCTCTCCAACGGCACGGAATTGCCGTGCGGGTTGGCGGTTGTGGCGGTCGGTGTGCGGCCGAATACCAAACTGGCCGTTGCGGCGGGGCTGGAGATCGGTGAGGCCGGAGGCATTGCGGTCAACGACTACATGCAGACATCGGATCCGAATATATACGCGGCCGGAGATTGTATTGAAATCACCAACCGCATCACCGGCACGAAAGTGCATGCACCTTATGGCGATCTGGCCAATCTTGAGGGTCGCATTGCCGGGGAAAATGCCGTTCTGGGCAACGCGGTTAAATTCCCGGGTACGATTCAGACCGGCATTTGTAAGATTTTTGAGTATGCCGCCGGGGTAACCGGCCTGACGGAGCGTTCAGCAAAAAAAGCCGGCTTCGATGTTGTCACCGTGGTTAATTCCAGCCCCGATAAGCCCATATTCATGAACGGAAAGCTCCTCGTGACGAAGCTTGTTGTGGAAAAAGAAAGCGGCAGAATACTGGGAGCGCAGTGTGTCGGCCCGGGTGATGTGGCCAAACAGATTGCGCAGTGGGCCATGGCTGTTTCCGGCAAACTCTTCGTGGAAGATATCGTGAACGCAGATTTGCCTTATGCACCGCCGTTTTCTCTGGCCATCGATCATTTCGTTGCCACGGCGCATGTGATGCAGAACAAGATGAAAAACCGCATGAAAGGGGTCAGCGCCGCACAAGTGAAGGAGAAACTGGATGCGGGAGTCCCGCTCTTTATTTTAGACATCCGCGATGCCGTTGAATTCGAAGGCATGCGTCTGGGTATCGGGGAGATACTGATTCCGCTGGGGGCATTGCGCAGACGGCTCAATGAACTCCCGACGGATAAAAATGCGGAAATTGTCTGCTATTGCAAAATATCGTTGAGAGGATACGAAGCAGCGTTGGTGCTGGAGGCAAACGGCTGGAACAATGTCACGGTTATGGAAGGGGGCATCATGGCCTGGCCTTATGCCCGAGAAAAGTAAGGACGGTCAATTTGACCCTGAATTGAGCAAGCTGGACACGGCGCGGCGTTTCGAACTGTTATCACAATTGTCAGCGCCGTTCTGATACCGAGCTTATGGAGATCGAACAAGGGGGTGCCGGATGATTCTGGCGGTTGCATCCGGAAAAGGAGGAACCGGGAAGACGACGGTTTCCGTCAATCTGGCGCGGGTATGGGGTGCGGATGTCAGTCTTTTTGACTGTGACGTGGAAGAGCCCAATGCTCATCTGTTTTTGCCGGGGCAAGTGACGACGGAGGAAATCGTCACCATGCCCATCCCGCAGGTCGAGGAAGCCCTCTGCGACGGTTGCGGTGAATGCGGCCGGTTCTGTGAATACCACGCAATCGTTTCCTTCGGTGCGACGCCGTTGATATTTCCGGAGATGTGCCACGGTTGCGGCGGTTGCATGCGCATCTGTCCCAGACAGGCCATCCATGAGGTGGGCAAGCGGATAGGCACGGTCAGCATACTGAATTCGGGAAACACCCGGTTGATTCAGGGGCGGCTGGATGTCGGCATCGCCACCGCACCGCCGCTGATCCGCAGCGTGAAATCACGTCTTCGAAGCGGTGAACCGGCAATCCTTGATGCGCCTCCCGGCACCTCCTGCCCCGTGATCGCGGCGATCCGCGATACGGACCTTGTCGTGCTGGTTACGGAGCCCACACCTTTTGGCCTTCATGATCTCAAGCTTGCTGTTGATATGGTGCGCGTGATCGGCATCCCCTTCGGAGTGGTTGTGAACAGAATGGGCGTGGGTGATGATCGGGTTCACCGTTTCTGTAAAGAAGCGCATATTCCACTTCTGCTGGAAATACCGGAAGACAGGCGGATCGCGGAAGTCTATTCCCAAGGAGGCTTAATGGTCGAAGCGCTTCCTGAATATCGCCGGATCTTTGAAGATCTCCGGCAAAAGATTTTGAATATGGTGAAAGACAAGGAGGATGAAGCATGCCGACTTATGAGTATGAATGCGAATCCTGCAGACTGAGATTCGAGCGCTGGCAGGGGATCAATGAAGCACCGGTTGTGCATTGTCCGGAATGCAGCGGGAAAGTTCACCGGCTGATCAGTGGCGGAGCCGGATTCATCATGAAAGACGGCGCCGTCGGCTTGAGTGAAAAAAGCGGCGGCTGTGCTTTTGAACAGACGGGAAGGACCTGTTGCGGCCGCAATGAGCGGTGCGGACAATCGGCCTGCGGAAGTGAATAATGGGCGGCGCTGCACTCAGGCATATTTACGGGCCGGTCATATCAAGGCGTTTGGGGAGATCTCTGGGTGTTGATCTGGTGCCACATAAAGTGTGCAGTTATGACTGCGTTTACTGTCAACTCGGGACGACTACGCACAAGACGCTGGAACGACGGGAATACATGCCGGCGCAGGAGATTCTGACGGAACTGAGGGAGAAGTTAAGGCGCCAGACAGAGGTGGATTTCATTACCCTTGCCGGTTCCGGAGAACCGACCCTCAATCGTGCCGTCAGAGATGTGATTTGTGGGATAAAGGAAATGACGAATGTTCCCGTTGCGGTTTTAACCAACGGATCGTTGTTGTGGACGAAGGAGGTACAGGACGCGTTAATGGAAGCGGATGTCGTCCTGCCTTCTTTAGATGCAGGTGATGAAGCCTTGTTCCAGTACGTAAACCGTCCACACCCGGATCTTTCTTTTGACAGGATCGTCGAAGGATTGGTCGACTTCACCCGGCGTTTTCCGGGCGAAGTCCGGCTTGAGGTTCTCTTGCTGGCAGGTGTAACGGGTGTTAAGGCGGAGGTAAAAAAGATTGCCGAATTGGTGGAACGCATCGGCCCGGCGATAACCCATCTCAACACCGTCTGCCGTCCGCCGTCCGAAGGATTTGCCTGCCCGCTTTTCCTGGAACAGCTGACCGCTCTGCGGGAAATTTTTCCGGGTAAGGTCGACATCATTATGGAAAAAGCTGATCAAGAAACCATGAAATCCGATATTCCAGAATCAAAAGAAGGGGACATCGTGGCGTTGCTCGGCAGGCGGCCCTGCACCTCATCCGAAGTGGCGAGTGGTCTGGGCATTCATCCGACAGAAGTCCTGAAATACATGGAAAATCTGGTTGAGACGGGAAAGTTAAGAAGGATACTGTCCGGAGGACGATATTTTTATGCGATCGTCCGTTCCAAAAATACGGAAGCTGAATCATGAAGAACGAAGAGAGTCACCGTTTGGATGAAGACCCCAAGATGATGAACCGCTATGTTGAATCCTGCCGCAAGGATTTCTGGCAGGCCGTTTTTCAGGCTGAACGGGATTATCTGTTAACGCATCTGTCAGGATGCCGTGATATTTTGAGTGTCGGATGCGGCCCCGCGTTTATTGAAGGAGAATTGAGCAAACAGGGGTTCCGGGTGACCGGTCTTGATATATCCCGGGAAGCCCTGGTTCATGCTCCGGATCAGATCCGGACGATTGCGGCCGGAATCGAGGACGTAACTTTACCGGAATCTTCGTTTGATGCGGTCATTTATGTCGTGTCCCTGCAGTTCATTGAAGACTACGGGAAAGCGCTGACGAAAACAGCCCTGGTCTTGCGGCCCGGCGGCCGCATCATCGTCATGCTGTTGAATGGGGAATCGGCCTTTTTCAAAGAGAAGATGTCCGATTCCGATTCTTACGTCCGCAAGATCCGCCACACGGATTTAAAGGCGATTGAGCAGACCATGGCGGAGCGTTTTCAGGTGCATGCGGAATACTTCATGGGTGTCCGCCAGGGAGAACTGTTTGAAAGTCAGGATCCGATTTGGGCGGCACTTTACATCATCACCGGAACCAAACCGCCGGAAACGGGAAGAGGGCGGGAAAATTGAGAGAACTGGTTGTCATCAGCGGCAAGGGAGGCACGGGAAAAACCAGCCTGACGGCCTCGTTTGCCTGCCTGGCCGATCAGCCGGTCATTGCCGATTGTGATGTTGATGCGGCAGACCTGCATCTGGTTCTTCATCCGCAGGTTAAGGAGCGGCACGATTTTTACAGCGGCCGGGAGGCGTTCATTCGTCCGGAACACTGTATCGGCTGCGGTATTTGTGCCGATGCCTGTCGCTTTGATGCTGTAAAAGAAATACAGAAACCGGGGCAGCCAACGCTTTTTAAAATTGATCCGATTTCCTGCGAAGGGTGCGGTGTCTGTGTTCGGATCTGTCCGGTCCGGGCTGTCGATTTCCCGGAGCGTCTCTGCGGTGAATGGATGGTTTCGGAAACGCCTTACGGTTCCATGGTGCATGCCCGGCTGGGTGTTGCCGCCGAAAATTCCGGCAAGCTGGTGTCTATGGTGCGTCGCGAAGCGGCACGCATCGCGGCGGAGGAAAAGGGTAATCTGATTATTGTGGACGGCCCCCCGGGAATAGGCTGTCCGGTGATTGCATCTATTACAGGAGCCGGTCAAATTCTGGTGGTAACGGAGCCGACTGTGTCCGGGGAACATGATCTGGAAAGAGTCCTTTCTCTGGCAAGGCACTTCAGCATTCCCGCCGCCGTTTGTGTGAACAAGTGGGATTTGAATCCCCGAATGACGGAGCGCATCGAGAAGCAGGCCGTTCTTTCAGGATCAGAGATCGCGGGGCGTATCCGTTATGACCGTTCGGTCACGCAGGCCCAGTTAAAGGCTCAGTCTGTCGTAGAAACCGACGCCCCCTGTGTGGAGGATATTATAACTATATGGAATTTCTTATCAGACGGAAAAGAAGTGAAATGCGGATAACGGACAGGGCGCGGTTTTTATCTGTCTTGTTTTATTAAAGCGGCATCACACCCGGGTGATCATCAGCAAACAGGTATGACGGATTGACAACCAGGATTACAGAAATTATTTTATATAAAAGAGATTTTAACTCTTGCAGACGAGCAGGCAGAAAGGCAGGGCATGTCGATAATCATGAAGGCCCACGGCGTTTTTGGAGGAGCGAAGCAAATGTTCTTTGATAACACACCTGAAAAAGCAGTTCGTTTTCTCCGAATTATCCCGTTCTACATGCCGTGTTGCTGACCATCCGTCGATGGCTGTTGGTTTCCATCCCCGATTCGTATCCGATCATGAAAGCGCTTTCACAATAAAACACATGAGTCATGGTGTGTTGTGACGTTCAGTTGCTTCGTCCGGTAGCAGTTGACTTTAACGGAAGATGTTATCGAAAGGAGGGATATGTCATGTTAGTGTCAATTGGTGCAATACTCAACGTGCGCAAGGTCCTCGGCTGGGGTGAAAAGGTCATGCAACTTCCCGAAGGATCCACCCTGGGAGACTGGTTGAAAGCGATTAAACTGCCGGAGAAGGGAAATGTCTACGAGTTGATGGTTGGTAAAGAAGGGCATCTTGATGCGCAGTACAGAATGTACTTGGACGAGAAGCGCATTGGTGACGGCATGCTTGATGTGCCGATCAAGGATCACGACCGGCTTGTACTCATGGATGCGGTGACACTGCCCAGTTTGAGTTTCTTGAATGATTGAGCTTTCACAAGGGGCGTTCCGGTTTGGCTGAAGGCGTACTTCCGATCCGCCTTGACCGGCTATGCCGTTTTGATGGAAGATATCCGTCCGGAAGCCGCAGACATGTCCGATGCGACGAACCGGACTGTCTCTCTTAACCCCATAACCCGCTTGGGAGGTGGTTGTTTTAACGCCCGACTCGGTTGCGGTACTAAGCAAACCTGTTGTACACCCGGGGCCAAGGAGTCTGCGGCCAAGGTGAAGGTGAAAAAACTGCCTCAACCGTCTCCTCCGAGGAAATGCTAAATAACATGGGTTCAACATCCCCTGTCTGACCGGAGATTACCGGCAGGCAGGGGATGGCTTTTTGTCAGGTACGGAGAATGAAGCAAGGTCGTAAAAATGCAACCCTTATTTATCCACCCCGCACCTGCTGTTTGTAAGCGCGTAACATCATAATGATTTTTACGCATTCGTCAGAAAATGGTGCTTGGCATGTATTTTGATCTTTCCGGAATAGTATCTCTGCCGTTTATCCGAATTCGCACGGAAAAGCCGGGGTACAAAAATAAGAGATTTGTTTTGACAGGGAGATGTGGAATTGATGGATGAAAATGAATTGGAAGAGGCTGTGCAGGCAGTACGCAATGCCCTGGAGGAGGGGGTTCGGGGCCGGTATTCAGACGCGGTTTTGAAAAACTGGCTGGATCCGCGCCATATGGGGCAGATAGATCGACCGGAAGGATACGGGAAAAAGGTCGGAAGTTGCGGAGATGAAATGGAGTTCTTTCTCCGGGTAAGGGATGAGCGGATAGTCGATGTGCGGTTTGCGACAAGCGGTTGCATCACCTCCGTCGCATCTGGAAATATGGGGGCGGAACTTGCCCATGGAAAAACGATCGGCGAGGCGCTCATGATTGAGGCGTCGGACATTCTGGCCGGCTTGCATGGCCTGCCGCCGGAGGATGAGCATTGTGCCGAACTTGCAACAAATACAATAAAAGAGGCCATCCGGGATTATTTTCTGACCCGGCGGGAACCATGGCGGAGGGATTATTAAAATGTCTATTGCTGACCAGGTTAAAAAGTACGTCAGAGAACACGTTAGTGAAAAGCAGATTGTCGATGTGCGTATGGGTCTTGGGTATACCGGTGTTTGCTTGGAGGATGGTCGTTGCGGCGTGGCCTTTACTTTCAAGGAGGGTCTGTATCATGGCTGTTCCGTCTTTACGGGAAAACGTCCCCTGAAGGGAAAGTCAAGCCATGAGCTTGTGGAGTACTTCGGATCCCCTTCCCTGCTTGAATCGTCTCTGGGATTGAGCACGATCAATGCCTTGGTCAATGATGTTTCCGCTCAGCAGGCCGGAGGCGATATACTGAACATGCTGCAGTTGGCGCAACAAGACCGGGTGGGAATGGTCGGGTACTTCGGTCCCTTGGTGAATCCGATCCGGAAGTGCGTGCGGGAACTGGTCATTTTTGAAATCGATGAAGATCGGGAAGCCGGCGTATTGCCGGCTGAGCGGGCCTATGAAGAACTGCCCCGCTGCGATATTGCTGTGATTACTTCCACGTCTTTGATCAACGGCACCGCCGACGGACTGATTGATGCGGCGAGAAATTGCCGCGAGGTGGTACTCTTGGGTGCATCGACCCCATTTATTTCCGAGATATTTCAACCTTTAGGCGTAACGTTTCTCTCCGGAGTTATCGTCGTCGATATTGCATCTGTGATGCAGACGATCAGCGAGGGCGGTGGCATGGCGTATTTCGGTGCAGCCGTTCGTAAAAACACCCTGCGCCTGAACCCTTGACATGATGGGTGATTTTAAAAGGGGGCTTAAGCCCCCTTTTGTTGGTTTTTTTGAGAAAGGCTTCGCTGATCGTGTCGGCTACAAGAGGGGGTATTCCCGCTCGCTGTGACTTAATTTTAAGCGCACCAGCATTTCCGCTGTTTTGAAAGCGATCGCCTGGGCATCGACGAAAACCACATTCAGCCGGGATGATAATCGTTGAAGGGCGCCTGGCTTGACAAAAAGGTTGAGTAGGGTAAAAGCCACGACGATGATCTGGGCGCCCTCTTCTTCGACTTGTTTTGCCGCGATGTCCGCAATTTCCTCCTCCAGTTCTTCCGGGGTATAGGGCAGCCTGTCCATGGGAACGGAAAACGGCCGTTTCAGAGACCGCATGGAAGTCAATCTGTTTTCACAATCCGCCAGTTTGATGGCTCGGAGAAAGGTGGGGTTGATTTTTTCGTTAACGCTGATTACCGCATACTTGCCGCCCAACTGATAAACAAGGTGATAGGTCGCCGAAGCGGCGCCGACCACCGGAATCCGGACTGCGCTCCGCGCAGCCACAAGGGAAAAGTCTCAAGTG
>CAYOYJ010000007.1:0-32701 GCA_964408155.1 uncultured Syntrophales bacterium | reverse complement strand
CGGAGGAAATCCGGGTAACGGTTATCGCCACGGGATTTGAAGACACCGGTCGGGGCGGGAAGAACCTTTCCAATGTCACGCCCCTGAGTGGATACAGGAAGGAAAACCTGAATATCCCGGCCTTCATACGCAAGGACAAATCCCTCGAAACGATGAACAGCGTCAAGATCGGCACGATTGACGAAAGCGGCGAGACCGATTTCGAGATTCCGGCGTTCCTGAGAAGACAGGCCGACTAAAGACGGTCGTCCCGGTAACGGCGCAAGCGATCATAGGTACCCGTCATGTCCTGGGAACTGACAAGGAAAAACCAGGTACTCCTGGATCGTGAAACAGGCTCCCGGAAGAAAATATGGGGGGAAGGCTTGACCATTTGTCTTGCCTACCCCCATTTTTACCGGACGGGCATGTCCAACCTCGGCTTCCAAACCGTTTACAAGCTTATCAACGACATTCCTTTCTGCCTGTGCGAGCGGGTATTTCTCCCTTCTGCGGAAGAAGAGGCGCAATTTCGAAGACATTCCCGTCCTCTTTTCAGTATGGAATCCCAGAAACCACTGCACGAATTCGACTTCGTCGCCTTCTCTATCCCCTTTGAAAACGACTACCCCAACATTCTGAAAATACTTGAGCTGGGGAAAATTCCGTTACGATCCGACCAGCGGAGCGAAGATGATCCTCTATGCCTGGCTGGCGGCATCTCCGTCACCTTGAATCCGGAACCCCTGGCCGACTTTGTGGACGTCTTTCTGATCGGAGAGGGGGAAGCCCTGATCCCTGAATTCTTTGTGGAAATGAAAAATACTTTTGCCAGGGGACTGTACAGAGAAGATAAGCTGCGAAACGTCCAGCAGACTGTGGAGGGCATTTATTGCCCCCGGTTTTACGAGGTACGCTACACGGAAGATCAAACCATACGTGATATTCGACCCCAAAAAAACTGTTTCCCGGCAAAAATCCAAAGGCGTTGGATGTCGGACATCAACACCTTCAATACCGATCAGATCCTGACCACGGCAGAAACGGAATTCGGCGACATGTTCGTCACGGAAATCAGCCGGGGCTGCCGTCGGGGATGCCGATTCTGCGCTGCGGGCTTTATTTACCGCCCCGTACGCTACCGAACCGAGAAGACCCTGTCTCCATCTTTAGCGGCAGGCTTGACTCAGGGAAAGAAAATCGGTCTTTTGGGGACGGCCGTCTCGGATCATCCGGATCTCGAGGGAATCTGCCGAACGGTCCTTGGCAAGGGCGGCCGCCTTTCCCTGAGTTCATTGCGCATTGATCGTATAACGCCCGAGATCGCCGCCTTGGCCCGGAAAGCCCGGATCGACACCATCGCCCTGGCCCCTGAGGCGGGCTCAGAGCGTTTGCGCAAAGTCATCCGCAAGAACATCGCGGACCGGCAGATTTTCAAGGCCCTGGAATGTTTGATTGATGAAGACATCTTGAATGTTCGCCTGTACTTTCTCGTCGGACTTCCCACGGAGACGGACGACGACATGGACGCCCTGATCCGTCTGGTCAAACGGATACGGCACCACACCCTGGCCTATACCGAAGGAAAGAAAACCTTCCGATACCTGACCCTGAGCATCAACCAGTTCATCCCCAAGCCCCAGACCCCCTTTCAATGGCATCCCCTGGAGGATATCCGCGTGGTAAACCGGCGCATCAAGCGTATCACCCAAGGGCTGAAGGGAGAACCCGGCGTACGAATTCTCCACGACCTGCCCAAATGGAATTATATCCAAGCCCTCCTGTCTTTAGGCGACAGACGGGTGGGGCAGATGCTTTCCACAGTTCATCGGCTGGAGGGAAACTGGTCTCAGGCCCTCAAAGCGGTCTCTCTTAACGCCGATTTCTTTGTCTACCGGAAGAAGCCCTGCACGGAGTTTCTGCCTTGGGATTTCATTGCGACGGCAACCGACCGATCGTATCTGGAACGGGAATATCATAGGGCGCTTAACGACGATATTTCCCCGGATTGAAAAATTTCTCACCATAGGGTAAAGGAGTTTCTCAATGGAACACTTCAAACTAGCTACCTATAATGTCAACTCTATCCGGTCCAGGCTGCATATCATCATCCCCTGGCTGGTCAATCATCGCCCGGACGTGTTCTGTATGCAGGAAACCAAGGTGGAAGACGGAAAATTTCCCTTCCAGGCGTTCCGCGAAGCCGGTTACCACGTTGCGTTCAAAGGCGGCAAGCAGTATAACGGCGTCGCCGTCGCTTCACGCCGGGAACCTGATCATATTCAATACGGGCTGGACGACGGTGGGCCTGCCGACACGGATCGCCTGATCGCCATTCAAGTTGGAAACATCCACATTCTCAACACGTATGTTCCCCAGGGACGGGATCGGGAGTCGGAACAGTTCAGGTACAAACTGCAGTGGTTTGACCGGCTGAAGACTTTCATCAATCAGCACTGGCAACCCGATGACCACCTCATCTGGTGCGGGGATTTGAATGTTGCCCCTGAAGCGATCGATGTCTACGACCCGAAACGCCTTTTGGGGCATGTCTGTTTCAACCCGGACGTCTGGGCGGCCTATGCCGGCATCCGCGATTGGGGGCTTGTCGATGTTTTTCGCAAACATCATCCCGATGAACCCCGACAGTACACATTTTTCGATTATCGCGTCCCCAAGACTTTGGAGCGGGGTCTGGGCTGGCGGATCGACCATATTCTGGCGACGGCGACCCTGGCTGAGCGGTCCCGGTCGAGCTTCATCGACCTGGAACCGAGAAGAGCGGAAAAACCGTCGGATCATACGGTGTTGATCGCCGAATTCCATTGAGTAACAGGAGGGTTACAAGACATGCCGGATACTTGGAATGTACAGAAAGTCAATGAAGATCTGCTGAGAAAATTTCAAAAAATTCAGGCGGATCTTTTTTCCTGCGATAATGTGACCGAACTCTGCGAAAAGCTTTTGCAGGAGATGGGACAGGAATTTAACATCCCCTTTGTCTGGATGACCCTCATCGACGAACCGGCAACGTCATACCTGAAAAAGGAATTGACCTTATCCGGTTATCTCTCGGAACGACTGAATCTGATCAGCCGGGAATCTTTTATAGAAATTGTGGGAAAAGGTACGGCGCCTCTCCTTATCAATGATAATGTGGCGCCTTTTTACCGACTTCTTCCGGGCAATACGAAGTATTTCATCAAGTCCTTCGCGATTTGTCCCCTGGCCTTCAACCACGCCGTCATGGGGAGCCTCAACTGCGGTGACCCTTCGGCCACACGCTACCAGCCGGGAATAGACACTACCCTGCTGAACAATCTGATGCAGAAGGTTTCAACACGAATGGCCTATTTCGTCGTTTAATGAACAAACGGCGCCCAAACGCCGCGCTTAAACATGTGTTTCCCGAACCACGGCAGGATCCTCTCCAAAACGGAAGGGAGCCTGCCGTACAAGATAACCCTGGGAGTTAGAAATCCCTGAATCCCGTCTCTTCGAGAGGCAGAATTTCTTCAGGTCTGACCACCCGGCTCTTCTCCACCATAGCAACATGCGCGGTGTTTTTGTTCCCGGCGCGGGAGACCGATAGTCGATGCTGTCGCAGGAACGGCGTCTTTTTTTTGGTTAAAACCGTATTCTCCCGCGTGGTTCCGGCCTCATGACCTCCGACAATAGACAACAACTCGTGCACATAGATCAGCATCTGCGCAGCCTGGGCGTTCATTTCCTCAGCCGCACTGGCCGATTCCTCCGCATTGGCCGCCGCCTGCTGGGTTACTTTATCCATTTCGGAGACCGCAATGTTCACCTGACTTAAACCATGGGACTGCTCTTGGGTCGCCGCAGCGATTTCCTCGGACAGATGTGTGACCTTCTGCGCGATCCGGGCGTTTTCACCGATGGCCGCAATGACCTGCTCCGTCAGGGATGAAGCATCCTTGATGCGCTTGTTTGACCCTTCGATGAGCTCGGACGTGTTTTTCGCCGCTTCGGCGGCCCGCATAGCCAGATTTCTCACTTCATCCGCCACGACGGCGAATCCGGCCCCGGCTTCACCCGCCCGGGCTGCCTCCACCGCCGCATTCAAAGCCAGCAGGTTGGTCTGGAAGGCAATCTCGTCGATGGTTTTGATGATTTTAGATGTTTCATCACTTGCCCGAACGGTTTCCTGGATCGCCACCTGCATCTTTTCGATGCGGTCGCTGATAATCTGGAAGTTGGGCGCTGCTTCGTCCTTCAGCACCTGGTCACACTGGGCCGCGTTTCCGGCATTCTGACGGGTCATGGCTGTGATTTCCTCCAGAGAAGATGAGGTCTCCTCCAGAGAGGCCGCCTGTTGCGAAGTTCCTTCCGCCAGACTCTGGCTGGATGACGCAATTTGCGTCGATGCTGCCGTTACCTGGGCGGCCCCTTCCGAGAGCCCGTCCACCACCTGCTGAATCGGCCGGACAATCGATCGTGAAGCCAGAAAGCCAAGAATCACGGCAGCCAGGGTTCCCGCCGTCGTTAAAAGCCACATCATGAGAACCGCCCGATTTGCTTTCCGGGCGTTTCCGTCCGATCTAGCCTTAGCCTGATCCACCGCCAGTTCATCGATCCGGACAATGGCCTCGCCCAGCTTCTTGCCAAAAACCGCCACATCGCCCTGAAGCAGGCTGAACGATTCTTCCTGTCTGTCCTCCTCCACAAGCGCGGACAGCCTGTTGCGGACCGGATAATATTCATTGAGAGCCGTATTGACCCCGGTCAACGCCTGTTTCAAATCATCCTTCTTTATAATTATTTCGAGCTCGGATAGCGTTTTCTGCATGGCGCCGTCCAGTTCCTTGACCTGGGAAAACTGCTCCGCAGCGTCCCGATTAAAAAGGAATTTGTTCATCATGCCGTCCCGGAAGACGTTGCGCATCTTCTGAAAATCTTCTTTAAGTTTACCTGTATGAGCAAGCGCGACCGTGTTCTCTTCGTAAAGTTCTGTACCCGCTTTATCAATGGAATAAACGGAAATGGTTCCCACCAGCCCCACCAGACAGGTGAGCAATGCAACACCAATAAAGCTCCCCACCAGTCTCACACTCAACTTCATATTTTTCATGATTGTTTCCCCCCAGAGAGATTTGATATTGATGTTATCCGATTTGATGATCGGAGCAAATGGAAGACGCCCCTTCCCTCCCGACCGGACAAACCGGCAGGACGATGTGGCGCGAACGCCTTGCTGACTTCATACCGAACTTACTGCTTTTCATTATTTTCCCCCCGACCAGATAGGATTTAAGACTAGTGCGGATTGGTTTACATGACTTGCTCCAGCACCGTGACTTCCGCTGACGACATGACCCGGTCAATATCGAGGAGGATCTTTACGCCCCCATTGGTCTTGGCCATACCCAAAATATAATCCGTATCGATTCTCGTTCCGAAGTTGGGCGTCTCCTCAATATCGCTTTGGCGGATATTGAGGACTTCCGAAACCGAATCAACGACGACACCCATGGGAATGTCTTTGGCCGTCCCTGCAATCTCGACGACGATAATACAGGTCCGTTCCGTGTAGTCCATGGCCTCAATCCCGAACTTTAACCGCAGGTCAACGACAGGAATAACCTTTCCCCGCAGATTGACGACCCCCTTGACATACGGGGGGGTCTGGGGAATTCGGGTAATGTTCATCATACCGACAATTTCCCTGACCTTCAGAATTCCGATGCCGTACTCTTCACCGGCGAGAGTAAAGGTCAAGTATTTCCCCTCTTTGACGGCAATCGCCCGGACGGTCTGATCGATCACACTGATTTCACTATCCACGTTTTTCCTCCTTTCTCCCCCAGTTCGATGATCTTTTGCCAGAACCGATTCTTACGTAAATCTGGTTACACACTTGAATGGTATATCGGAATGATCGAATCAGGACTTTAATAAAAAATGATAACAGATGACAGGTTAACCGTTTGATTTTTCCAAACCTTTTCAGGGTCTGTATTCATACGATATCCAGGAAAACACCGGCAGGAAAAGATATCGCACCATCAATCCCGCAGATGGAGCATTTTCCCCAGCACCTTGGAAACGTCCTTGAAATCCGGGGTGGACATGGTCAGAAAACGGGGCTGGAAACGGTGTCCGATCGCCACCGTCTCCCTCTCGTCGTCGGGAAGCACCATAATCGTACGGACGCCCTGGATCAATTCCCGTAAGGCCACAAGTTCCCGGACGTCTTCTTTACAGGAAGGGCAGAGCACCAGCACCGTATCGGACAGAGGGCCTCTGAGCCCCTGGGACAGGGCCGTAATCATATTGAAGACGACCAGCAAGTGCTTCGGAATCATCTTCTCCACCGCGGACTGCAGTTTTTGTCCTTCCCGATGATCTTTAGCTATGTACAGAATGACCTTCATCGCCGTTCGCTCTTATTCCCTGTTACGGCATTTCATCGGTGACGTTATGACGGTCGATATGATGCTTTTTCATCAATTCGTAGAGCCGCGGACGCGACATGCCGGAAATCTCACAAGCCTTTTTAATGCTGTTTCCGGAAAAAGAAAGGAGATTGATGACGTACTGCCGCTCCGCCTTGTCAATGGTCTCCGTGCGCATTTCTTTATAACTGGGAAAAGTTTGCTCCTGTTCCGCAGGAGACATGTCGGTGGGGTCACTGTTTTTAATCATGGACCGTTTTACATTCACCCGAACATACAGGGGAAGATGTTGGCCGAAGAGAGTCGGACTATCCGGGGCAACGTTATGGGCCATTTCCAGGGCATGGATCAATTCCCGCATGTTTCCGGGCCAGTTATAGGCCATCAGGACATCGACGAAATCGGGAGCAAAACCCTTGACGCCCATACCGAAACGCTTGCAGATTTTTGTGGAATGAAAGAGGGCGATTTCCAGGATATCCTCTCTCCGTTCACGCAGGGGAGGAATCTCCAGGGTCAGGGACTGCAGCTTTTCATAAAGATCTCCGCGAAAGAGTCCCGTGTTGGTCATCTCTTCCAGATCCCGTTTTGTGGCCACCACCAGGCGAAAGTCACTTTTAATATCCTGGCGACTTCCCACTGGCCGGACATGACGCTCTTCCAAGACCCGCAGGAAGGTTTTCTGGAGGGCAAGGGACATTTCTTCGACGTCTTTCAGCAAAATCGTACCCCGATCGGCCTGCTGAAACAGGCCGGTTCTGACTTTGTCATCGATACTGTAGGCATCTCGTACATCACCGAACAGCACACCCTCCAGCATGGTAACCGGCAACGACGAGCAGTCGGCAATCACAAAATTCTTGAGAGATCGGACACTGTTTTCATGGATCGCCTTGGCAATCAGTTCTTTTCCCGTACCGGATTCCCCCTTGAGCAGGACATTGGCATCGGACACGGAAGCTTTTGCCACAAAATCCAGACAGGCGTCCAACTGAGGGCTTCTGCCGACAACACCTTCACGTTTCAGGGATTTGAGATTGTTCTTCTGTTTTTTTGTTTCCCGATATTGAAGCGCGCGAATAATCGGCAGGGTCATCATCGGCAAAGAGGCCGGTTTTTCAATATAATCCCAGGCGCCGCTTCGGATCGCCAGTTCCGCGCCGTCCGCATCCCCGTAACCGGTCATGATGATGACTTCCGGCGATGACGGGACATTCTGAAATTCTGTCAGAGAGGAAATGCCGTTCCCGTCGGGAAGGCGCACATCGAGCATCACCACGTCAAATTCCTTAATCGTGGAAAGATAAAGCCCCTTATTCAGGGTCAGTGCGGTACTCACATTATGACCCATCTTCTGGACGATCTTCTTCAACACCTCAACGGTCGTTTCATTGTCGTCCACAATTAATACTTCAGCCATCTGGGTTCACCGTGCATTCAAGATTGCCTGGCAGAATAAATAAATTCAAACCTGTGGTCATTTTTAAAACCAAAAAATACATCACCTGTTTATTTCAGAGATAACTTCTTCCCCCCACGTAACGCGTACTGTAATACGTACCAGACAGGGAATCCCGGCGAATGTTCTTCCCCGTTCCCGGGGCATGGATAAATTGATCGTTGCCCACAAAGATACCCACATGAGAAATTTTACCATTTCCCCGGGTATGAAAGAAAATCAGATCGCCCGGTTGCAGGTCTTCCCGTGCGACCGGCATCCCGGTCTCAAATTGATCCCCCGAATGACGAGGCAAATCGAGACCGTTTAATTGATATACAGCCATGGTCAAGCCGCTGCAGTCAAAACCCGTATCCGCAGAATTGCCGCCCCAAAGATAGGGAATCCCGATGAATGTTTCCGCCGTCTTAACAAGTTCACCTCTCAAGAACGAGGTGCCGTACTTGGCTTGGTTCGCAACAGCATAGGCGTCAGGGCTGACGATGTAAAACTCATCGATCATGCCTGCCGCCCGAAGTTTAACCGCCTTCTGCCTGGCCAATTCCCGGGTCGGGTAGTTGCCGAACCGGACTTTATAGAGATCCCGGTGGCTCACATAGTAAATGGCGTTCAAGCCGCGAATCCGTAACCCTTCGGCCAGCCGGGCCGCGTTTTCCACTTTGGCAAAAGCGCCCACCTGAATCGTATACCCCATTCGGGGCAGTGTCCGGTGTGCTTTGACCGCCGGAGGTGATGTCGGCAGCGTCCCTTTTCCCGCACAGGCTAACAGGATGAGTATTAAAAGTAAAGTTGTTCCTTGGAGCAATATCTTTCGATATGTCGAATATGATGCCATGGATCTCTCACTGGGGATGCCAGCGGTCAAGTACCATCCGGCGGGCCTCTTCTTCCGTCGTCAGATCTCCTTCCAGTTGCGCCGTCTCCAAGGCATCAAGAATTTCCTTAAACAAGGGTCCGGGCCTAAAACCCATCGACCGAAGATCATGGCCGGTCAGCAGCCGGGGTGGATGGAGTGCTTCCCGGGACAAAGCCGTCAACTGATCCCGGCAAAACAGGTAATTATCGAGCATGCCAGAGCTCCCCAAGCAATCCAGGCGGTGCAGCTCCATGTGAAGATCAAAGTCCGGCGTGCGGAGAAAACGTTTCAGACGATGGCGCCGCATCTCCTTGGCGGACATGAATACCATGTGCTGACGGATCAGGGCAAGAACAGACTCCATATCCGCGGTGGAGAATTTTAATCGGTTAAGTATCTTCTCGGCGATTTCCGCACTTCTTCGGGCGTGGCCGTAAAAATGGACGCCCCGGTCGTCTGTGGAACGGGTTTCCGCCTTTCCGACGTCGTGCAATAAAACGGCCCAAACCAATCGCTGATCTTTTTCGACGCCGAATCCGCCGGAGAAGAAATCCAGCATGCGCAGAACATGCGCCCAGACATCCCCCTCCGGATGGTATTGATGCGGTTGCGCCACTCCCCGCAAAGCGGCGACCTCCGGAAGGATTTCCTGCAGCAAACTCGACTGCTCCAGCAGTTCCATCCCCCGCCGGGCATGAGCCCGGAGGAGAATTTTGTTCAATTCTTCACGGATGCGCTCAGCACTGATGCGACCGATGGCGGCAGCATGACCCCGGATGGCGGAAAAGGCAGCGGGATCCAGGTCGAAATCGAGGTTGACGGCAAAACGAACGGCTCGTAACATACGGAGGTGATCCTCGGCAAACCGCTCTTCTGGAAAGCCGATGGTCCGGATCAGGCGGTTCTTTATATCTTTCTTACCGCCGACGTAATCTAAGACGACCTCCGTTTCGGGGTCCATGAGAAGACCGTTCACGGTAAAATCGCGACGCTGCACATCTTCCTCGGCGCTGCCGAAGCTGACCACAGAGGGTCTCCGCCCGTCCGCATAGCCTTCTTCCCGGCGATAGGTGGCCACTTCAAAGGCATGATCCGCCTCAATCACCAGAATAATGCCAAAGGCCAGACCGATGGGAACAGTCTTGGAAAACAGGGCCTGCACCTGCTCGGGCCGCGCGGAGGTCACGATATCATAATCCTCGGGTTCCGTCCCTAAAAGCAAATCTCGAACACAGCCCCCGACAAGAAATCCTTCGTAACCCGCTGCTTTCAGGCGCCGGATAATCTGTGTTGCCGTCTCGCGAGGAGGCGGCTGATGACTGGACATCGGTTCCGTCAAAGGGTTGTTTCCCCATATGTTTCCAACTTTAGCACGTGAATGATATCTTAACATATCGAACCCGCTGTGGAGAGCGATGTGTCAGAGATGTCGCGCCTGGCGTATCGATTAGAACATCCGGTGGCTGTCCCGCTTGCCCAGTTTAATGGCACACAATTCACCACACATGGTGCAACCCTCTTCCCTGGCCGCCTCGCTTTTCTCAAGCCATGCCGCAGTCCGGACCGGATCGATGGACAGGTCGATCTGCCCCTGCCAATTGAATTCCTTCCGGTATCGGGCCATCTGGGCATCCTGTTCAAAAGCCCCGGGCAATCCCTTGGCCAGATCGGCAATATGGGCCGCCAGTTTGGAGGCCATGATTCCTTCACGGACATCATCCAGATTGGGGAGGCGCAGATGCTCCGAAGGCGTCACATAACACAGGAAGTCCGCCCCGGCAGCTCCGGCAATGGCTCCGCCGATGGCAGATGTAATGTGATCATAACCGGGAGCAATATCTGTCGGTAAGGGCCCCAGGACATAGAAAGGGGCGCCATGACAAAGTCTTTTTTGAAGAAGCATATTCGCCTCAATTTGTCCGATCGGCACGTGACCCGGTCCCTCAATCATGACCTGGACACCGCGCTGACGGGCCTTCTTGGTCAGTTCCCCCAGCAGAAGCAGTTCCTGGACCTGTCCCCGGTCCGTTGCATCGGCTATACAACCCGGGCGTAAACCGTCCCCAAGACTTAAAACCATGTCGTAGCCATAGGCAATGTCCAAAAGACGGTCATATTCTTCGTAAAGCGGATTTTCACAGTCGTTATAATCAATCCAGCGGGCGAGAATCGAACCTCCCCGGCTGACGATCCCCAGCAGACGTCCTTCTTCCACAATACAACCGATGCTTCTTTTGGTCACCCCGCAATGGACGGTAATAAAATCGACGCCGTTTTCTCCGTGCTCTTCAATGGTCCGAAAGAGGTCATCACCGGTCATCTCCACGATGGAACGCCCTTCGGCCAAGGTATCGGCGGCGGCCTGGTAAATGGGTACGGTTCCCACCACCAGGGGCGACGCAGCCATCACGGCCCGTCGAATACCGCGGATATCGCCGCCCGTTGATAAATCCATCACAGCATCGGCGCCGGCTTCGACACAAATCCGCACCTTTTCCAATTCCAGAGAGATATCATGGTGATCCTGAGATGTCCCGATGTTGGCGTTAATCTTCGTCTTCAACCCTCGCCCGATGGCGACCGGTACGCACCCTTGGTGTTTCCGGTTTCTGACCACCACAATCGTCCCGTCCTCAACACCCTTCCGGATATATTCCGGACTGACCTTCTCCACGTCGGCACAATGATGCATTTCTTCCGAAACGATGCCTTTTCGTGCCATGTCCAACTGTGTCATAAACATCCTCCAACAGATCCCGAATCTGTCCCTTCTTGTCTTTATGGTTATTATACAAAATCATTTTTACATCCAAGAGCCCTGAGGATTTACAGGGCGCCCCACCTTCTGGCTACGGGTGCAAGATGGTTTGTCGGACCATGCCCCGACCCGAGGGGAAAGGCATAACGAATCGCCTCCGTGATGTATTTTTTTGCCTGCGTGACCGCTTCCAAAACACTCTTCCCTTGGGCAATCCCCGTCGCCAAGGCCGCCGAAAAGGTACATCCCGTGCCGTGGGTATTCGGTGTTGCGATCCGCTCCGCGGTGAATTCATGGAAGCCCGATCCGTCGTAAAAAACGTCGAGAGCGGCACCCTCCAGATGCCCTCCCTTGACGACGACATGCCGGGCACCCCGCATAAAGATCCGCAGGGCGGCTTCTTTCATATCATCAGCCGTTTTAATGGTCATTGACGCCAGCACTTCCGCTTCGGGAATGTTCGGCGTGATCACGTACGCCAGGGGAATCAGGTCTGTTTTCAGAAGATCCATAACATCCCCCCGAATCAGGAGGGACCCGCCTTTGGCTACCATAACGGGGTCCACAACCAGTTTGTCGATGCGATACTCCCGGATCTTATTGATCACGATCTCCAAAATGTCCCGTCTGGCCAGCATTCCCGTTTTGGCGGCGTCAATCCCGATATCCGGCAGGACGGCATCGAACTGCCTGGCGACGAATTCCGGCGGCACATCGAAAATGCCGTGAACCCCCAAGGTATTCTGGGCGGTCAGAGCCGTGATGACACTCATCCCGAAGCCCCCCAGCACCGTTATTGTTTTCAGGTCGGCCTGAATACCCGCGCCGCCGCCGGAATCAGACCCGGCGATCGTCAATACCCTGGCAGGCTTCATGACTCACTCCCTCCTTTTGCCGGCCCTTCATCTCCCCGGGATTTCACCACCAGCAAATAACCGGAGGATATGGAAACAGTCCCCCTGTTTTCCAGCAAACGATTACTGATACCGTAGGGTTTTCCGATTTCCATGGTTGCTTTATGCAAAGGATAGTCAAAGCCCCCCAAGGAAATGCCCTTAACCTCTGTCGTCAGGGGAAAAAGGGAAACGATGTCTTCCGGATTCCCTGTAATTTCTGAGTTTCCAGATAAGACGAACATTTCCGTTGTGGCATCGACGATCCTGGTTTTGATCCCTTGCCGGGCGGCCATAACCAGGAGGGAAATATTGGCTAATGTGTGATCGATTCTTCCTCCCAGGGCGCCGTAAATCTCGATTCCCGAAGGTTTTCCCTCCAAGGCATAGCGCAGAGCCAGTTCCGTATCCGTTTCATTCTTACGCGCCGGATATTCCAGAATCCGGCACCCGTTTTGACGAAGAAGATCTAACAGTTCCGGCGACAGGGAGTCCATGTCGCCGATGACCGTCCGGGGCATCATACCCAGCGCCAGCACATGGCGCGCCCCGCCGTCCGCACAGATCACCTCCGAGGGATTTGCCTCCAAAATCCTCCGTCGCAGGAAAAGGATGTCCGTAAGCGGCCCTCCGGCGACAATGAAAGCGACGTTTTTGGGGCCTGCTGCCCGTCCGGATCTACGACCCTGAATCATGATCATCCCCCATGACTCATACCCTCAATAAAAAAGGCCACTCCCGACATCCGGAACATGGCCTTTGAAGTACCAAATCAATGTATCTTGCCACTCCCTCCGCTGGCATTACCCAGATCAGGTTCGAAGGGTATTATCTCAGCCGGATCGGCACCCCTTGTACGAAATAACAGAAAATTCAGAGAACCCGCCTTGGGCGGAGACCTAACACAGAGAAACCCTAATGTAAAGCAAAAACCTCCCTGGCATTATCGGTTGTGATCTGTTCAACTTCTGCAAGGGAAACCCCTTTGAGATCAGCGATTTTCTCAGCTGCCTGGGCAACATAAGCCGGTTCGTTCCGTTTACCCCGGTGGCTTTGGGGCGCCAAAAAGGGGGAGTCTGTTTCAACCAGAAGGACATTTAAGGGTACGCGCTTCACGACATCGCGAATTTCCTCCGCATTGGGATATGTGACCGTACCGGGAATCGAAATATAAAAACCCAAGTTGAGGCACTGCCGGGCCAAGTCATAATCTCCGGAAAAGCAATGAATGATTCCCCGCTTCCGCCCCTTCCACCCCCTAAGCAGCGCTATGGTTTCCTTATGAGCCTGACGATCGTGAATGATTACAGGCAGATCAAGGCTCTTGGCAAAATCCAGTTGCTCCCCGAAGCGCCGGATCTGCATCGCCCTGGATGCATAATTCCGGAAAAAATCCAGTCCGATTTCCCCGTAAGCCACGACCTTTTCCTGCCGGGCAAGTTCGCCCAGTTGGTCGTAGGTGTCGCGACCAATTTCCTGCACATCGTGAGGATGGATACCGACGGCTGCATAGACTTCATCGAATTGTTCCGCAAGTGCAACCGCCCGGCGGCAATCGGCGAGGTTGATTCCTACCGTAACGATCCGGCCGACACCGGCTTCCCGGGCTCTGGCGATGACCTGTTCCCGGTCTCCGTCAAAATCCTCCAGCTCCAGGTGGGCATGTGAATCGACTAGCATTTCCATGACTCCTTGAGATAACTGCCCAACCTCCGGATCGCCCCCCAGAGCAAGGCTTCGCATAACATCATGATAAAGAACATCCCCTGCTTAAGCTTGGATCATTGCGGTGACCTTTCTCATATGTTGCACCGCTTCCCTGGCCATGCGGTCCAAAAGCTCCTGACAAGAAGGAATATCCTGGATCAGGCCGATAGACTGACCGATCATCAGGGGCGCCCGATCGACATCGCCGGCGTCCCAGGCCTGCTTGATTTTCTGCCCGGAAAGAAGCGGAATGAGCTCTCGGAGACCGCCGTGGCGCTGTTCCACGTCCACAATATCCTGAATCAACTTGGAGCGCAGGGCTCTCCCCTGGAAACCAATTGTACGGCCGAAAATGGTGGTTTCCGCCTCGCTCCGCCTTAACAATTCGTGCTTGATGTTGTCATGAACTTCGCACTCCTGGGTGGCAATAAAACGGGTGGCCATCATGACGCCCTGGGCACCCAGGACCAGGGCCGCCGCCATGGAACGGCCGTCAGCGATACCACCGGCAGCAACCACTGGCATTTCAATAGAATCGACAACCCGGGAAGTGAGCAGCATGGTCGTCACATCATCTTTTTGTGGATGACCGCCTCCCTCAAAACCGACAGCATAAACGCCGTCATAGCCAACCTTACGTGCATGCAGGGCATGCCGCACCGAGCCGACTTTGTGGAAGATCTTGACATTGGCTTTTTTCAGCATCTCAACGGTTTTCATCCCAGAGGCGACATCCACGGGCATTCCGGAAAATTCAATTCCCGCCACCCGTTCTTCCGCACAGACCCGGATAAATTCGTCATGCTGAGCCGTTGTAACTTTAAGAGACGGTAAACGGTAATATTCGCGAAACGAAGGGACAAAGGTTATATTGACCATAAATGGCTTATCCGTCAGTTTCCGAGTCTCATGGATGGCATTGCGAAATTCTTCTTCGGTCGAATAATTACCCGCCGTAAGATTCCCCATGCCGCCGGCATTGGAAATCGCGGCACAGAATGTGGGTTTGCACAACCACATCATGGCGCCGCAGATGATGGGGTACTTGACGCCAAACATTTCAGTTATCGCGGATTTGAACATGCCCAACCCTCCGTTTATGTCTTCCCGCACACATATTGTTTTGCTTATTCAGAAGGTCTTTGCCTATACCATAATCTCGAGAACTCCGGCAATCACGAATAGCACGGGGGAATCGCCTGCCCTTGTATTCAAGAACCTTTTTAAAATGCCGGCGCCTCCGGCATTGAGCCGAAAGGCGCTGAAAAAAGGACCAATATGACGTGTTCGAATTTACCAGTGTCCCCGTGTCATTTCCTTCTGATGGTAATAAAGCTGGGGATTTTCCATGAAAGCCAGGGAGTCCATCAGGCTCAGGAAATGTTCCGTCTCTTCATTTACCAAAAGCATATAGAACTTCTTTTCCATGGGATCCGTCGCCCCCGCCGCCAGCGACTGGTAATACTTGATCCCGTCTTCCTCAAACCCGGCTGCCGTTTTGATGGCCTCAATGTCATCGGCGGTTCCTGCTTCCTTATCCTTGCTTTTTGCCAGCGCCTCGGCAAAGATATTGGCCGGTACATCGCGGGCTTCGGAGGTCTCCTGCTTCGGCCAGTTACCCGAGCTCTCGAGGGTTTTGTACAACTCATTGAATTTTTTTATATGAGACTCTTCGGCCCGGATCAGAAACTCGAACATCCAGCGGCCGGTGTCGTTTTTGGTCTCCCGTAGACATTTTTCGTAGAATTTCTTCCCATCCTCTTCCATTTTCAGTGCGCGTTTCAACGCATCCAATCGACCGTCGCTCATCATACGCCTCCTTATCGTCCGTTTCGTCTTAAAAAACCTTTTCAGCCACGAAGCATGCCGAGAAAAAACCACTTTTACATGTCCGATACGGGATTCAATTTAGTTTTTTACCCATGATAAGTCAAGGGAAAGCTTTTCTTTTTAAATAGGATACCGCCTGAGACGCAGGGAGTTGGTCACCACGGAAACCGAACTCAAGGCCATGGCCGCTGCGGCAAATTCCGGGTTGAGAAGTATCCCCCCAAAGGGATATAGAACACCTGCCGCAATGGGAATCCCCACAATATTATAAATAAACGCCCAGAACAGGTTCTGACGGATAACTTTCAAGGTATTCATTGACAATCGGATTGCAGCAGGAACCATATCCAGATCATTCCGGATCAGCGTAATGTCGCTGGTCTCCATGGCCACATCGGTCCCGGCGCCCAGGGCAATGCCGATATCGGCTGCCGCAAGGGCCGGAGCATCGTTGATTCCGTCTCCAACCATGGCCACCACCTGACCCTGCGCCTGGAGGCCTTGGATGGTCTTCGCTTTGTCACCGGGCAAAACACCGGCCATGATATGAGCTATACCCAGAGATCGGCCTACGGCAAGCGCAGTCGCCGGATGGTCTCCTGTAATTATCATGAGTTTCAGACCCATCTGCTTGAGCGATTTGACCGCCGTCTGCGCGGATTCCCGCGTCTGATCGGCAAAAGATACGATTCCCAGTATCCTGTCACGCAATGCCACAAAAACACAGGTCTCTCCTCGTTCGGAACGGGCATCGACTTCGCGCTCCAGGCCTTGGAGGGAAATGTTCATCTCCTCCATCAGTCGCAGATTTCCGACAAGACAGAGTTTTCCATCGATGACGGCTTTTGCGCCCTTCCCGGAGACGGCCTCAAAATTTTCCAGGGACTGCGGCGTTAAGCCCCGTTCGCGCCCCGCACGAATGACCGCCTGCGCCAACGGGTGTTCTGACACGGCTTCCACAGAAAGGGCGATCTGCAGGATATCCTCCGCTGCAGTGTCACCGGTGGGTACGATATCCTGAACGACGGGCTCCCCCCGAGTCAACGTCCCGGTTTTATCAAAAACCACCGTTGTCAGATGATGGACCTTTTCCAGGGTTTCACCACCCTTGATCAGAATTCCGCGCTCTGCTCCAATTCCGGTTCCCACCATCACCGCCGTAGGCGTGGCCAACCCCAGCGCACAGGGGCAGGCAATGACGACAACGGAAACGAAATTTAAAAGCGCGCGGCTGAAGGAGGCGTCCGGGACAAGGAAATACCAGACAAGGAAAGTTATCGAGGCCACGACAAAAACGACGGGCACAAATATGGAAGCAATCCGATCCGCCAGACGCTGGACCGGGGCCTTCGAACCCTGGGCCTCCTGGACGAGATGGACGATCTGTCCAAAAACCGTATCGGCACCGATTCCCGTCGTCCGGAACTGAAAGCTGCCGGTTTTGTTCAATGTTGCCGCAAACACCTTGCTTCCCACGTTTTTTCCCACGGGGACGCTTTCTCCGGTCAACATGGATTCATCAACGGAAGATTCACCGGAAGTGACCACACCATCCGTGGGAATTTGTTCTCCCGGTCGGATGAGAATCAGGTCTCCAGAGACCAGCTTTTCCACAGAGACGTCTTTTTCTTCGCCGTCAATAATCACCCTGGCAAATTTCGGTCTTAAATCCATCAGTTTCCGGATGGCCTGGGATGTCCGCCCCTTCGCTTTGGCCTCCAGGAGGCGGCCCAGGAGAATCAGGGTAACGATCATGGCCGCCCCGTCGTAATAGACATAGGGGATTAAATCAGCCTGGGTGAATAACCGGGGGAAAATCGTCGCGGCCGCGGAGTAGCCATAGGCCGACAGGGCACCCACAGCCACCAGGGTATTCATGTCACTCGTTTTCTGACGAGCCGCTTTGTAAGCTCCGACTAAAAACCGCTCCCCGACCCAGAAGATGACCGGCGTCGTCAGGATAAAAAGCGCGTAAAGCACCGCAGCACGGGGAAGCGTTTCGAGCAAAGGGAACCAGTGCTGCATGGAGCCCAAGAAAACGATGACGCTCAGCACCGCCCCGACTGACACCCGTCTCTTCAAGTCCCGGATTTCCTGCTCCCTGAGCCGCGATATCGGATCGTCCCCCATGTCATCGGGAATGCTCAGATATTCGTAACCGGCGTCGGTTATCGCGCGCCGGAGAGCTTCCAGGCCACCCCACATTTGGGAATCATGCGTTAAGGATGCCCGCGCCGTGGCCAGATTCACATTCACGTTCTGAACACCCGGCACCGCAAGAATGGCCTTCTCGACGCGGCGGACACAGGCGGCGCAGGTCATGCCCCCCACGGATACGACGAGTTTTTGCCGATCTTCGCGGGTCGACTCTTCCACCATCCGCACATCATAGCCAATCTCTGCCACAGCTTTGGCCAGTCGATCGGAATCCGTTATCGTCGGATCATACAATACGGTCGCCTGTTCCGTAACCAGATTAACGGTCGCTTCCCTGACCCCGGGTTGGTTGCCCAATCCTTGCTCAAGGCGCCGGACACAAGAAGCGCAGTGTAAACCTCCGACATGAAAAACCGCTTTAGTCGGCGACGTCATAACCCGCCTTTCGGATCGCGGCGGCCGCAGCCGCCATATCGACAGGCACCGTTTCCTCAAAAGTCGCCCGGCCCGTTGCCAAATCCACCCTGACATCCGTCACCCCCGCCACATTGTTCAGCGCTTTGGTCACGGCCATTACGCAATGCTGACAGGACATCCCTTTGATCGTCATGCTCTTCATCATGAACTCCTTGCTTCAATTTTTTTATTTATTCAATCTTCCTGCCTTAGAGGAACTATTTCATCGAAAAATGCATTGAAATGAGTGCGTTGTGTTGTTATGATCTCCATGTCTTTACCACGTCGAATATAATCATGAGGATTGGATTTGTATAGAGGGATTTCGCTGGGGGAAATAATTGACAGGATCGCCTGTCTTAAAACTCGCATCAGAGTGATGCTGCAATGATCATCCGCTGCTGGGGCGCCAGAGGGTCCATTCCCGTCAGCGGCAGGGAATATCTCCGCTACGGAGGAGATACAACCTGCGTTGAAGTCCGGTCAAAAAATGGTGATATTATTATCATCGATGCAGGCTCAGGTATCCGAAGACTCGGCCATCGCCTGATGGGCGAACATAACCAAGAGATCACCTTGATCCTGACACACGCCCATTGGGACCATGTGATGGGATTTCCCTTCTTCAAACCGCTCTATTTTAAAACAACCCGGATGAACATATACGGATGCCCCAACACCCGAAGGTCAACCAAGGACATGCTGGCCGGCATCATGGCGCCGCCACATTTCCCTGTTCATGTGGACGATGTCCGGGCACAGATTGATTTCCACGAGTTCACCAACACTCGTTTTTCCGTCAATTCGGTAACGATTGACCGTATCCCCCTCAGCCATCCCAATCAGGGCGTGGGATACCGTCTGACGGAAGGGGGAAAATCCTTCGTTTTTCTCACGGACAATGAACTCACCTATCAACATAAGGGGGGACACGATTACAACGCTTACCTCGAGTTTTCCAGGAACGCGGACCTGCTCGTTCATGACGCCGAATATACGGAAACGGACTACAGGAAAACCAAGGCTTGGGGACACTCGGTGTACAAGGACGCGTTAAGACTGGCTTTGGAAGCGAATGCTCGCCGCTTCGGCCTGTTCCACCACAACCAGGATCGAGCGGATCGGGGTATCGACCGCATGGTCCAGACATGTCGCCGCGTCATCGCCAGACAGAACCGTGCCCTCGAGTGCTTTGCGGTCCGCCAGGATATGGAAATCTCTCTGTGAAATCCATCCTTCGTTTTTCAGTCCCTTCTACGATGCCTAGTCAAACATCGTTTCTGTCTTTCCTTTCCCGACCTGCTTTTTTCCACAAAAATTCCTTTCCCCGTAAAGGGGTCCTTTTCCGCATAGTACATGACACTGGACCAGGTCGAGGGAAGAGGCGTGAAAATCTGAACCTGTTCCGGATGGATCTTCAACTCCCGATGGACAAAAGACCGCAGGATTTCCATATCGTACTCCCGGCATCCAGGATGGGCGGCAATGAAATAGTAGGTTAAAAACTGTTTTTTTCGGCTCTCCCGGTTTAGCCGATCGAAAATATTTTTGAAATCGATCAATTGCCATCCCGCCGGTTTTTTCATCAGATTGAGGACGTGCTCCACCGTGTGCTCCGGGGCCACCTTCAACTGCCCCGATATGTGATGACCGATGACCTCTTCAAGGTAAGCCGGACCATTCTGACCGTCATTAAGAAGCAGATCATAACGCAACCCGGAGGCGACAAAGACCTTCTTCACACCCGAAATCCGCCTTAATTTCGAAAGCAACAACCTCTGTCGGCCGTGATTGACGGGTAGCCGATTGCAAACCTGTGGGAAAAGACACCGTTTGTGCCGGCAGCTCCCCTGCTCCAACTTTCTTGAGCACTCAAATCCGTACATGTTCGCCGTCGGGCCGCCGACGTCCCTGATGTATCCCTTGAATTTCGGATGAACGACCAAACGTCTCGCCTCATCCAGAATCGACGTTTCGCTCCGCCACTGTACAATCCTCCCCTGGTGGACGGCAATGGAGCAGAAACTGCACTCTCCGTAACAGCCACGATGCGTCAAGAGAGAGAACTGAATCGTTTCCAGCGCCTTGACCGGTCCCTGCTGCCCATAAAAGGGATGAACGTCATTCATGAAAGGCAGGGCATGCACGGCATCCAGTTTTTCCTGCCTTAAAGGTAAAACCGGTGGATTCTGAACCAGAAAACGGCTGTCCTGCCGTTGCGAAAGACCTTTGGCGCCAACAGGATCGCTATGCTCGTAAAAGAGGCGGAACATCCGGATGAAGGTGTCTTTGTCTGAAGACACCGCCTCGAAAGGAGGCAGCTCCAGGTAATCCGTCCTTTTCTCCTTGGACAGATAGCAGAGCCCACGGATGTTGTGGGGATCACTTCCGGTTCTTAACGCCGCGGCAAGATCCAGGATGCTCTGATCGGCCATGCCGTAGAGGAGGTAATCCGCCGGCGCGTCACAGAGGATCGATCGGCGCACCCGGTCGGACCAGTAGTCGTAGTGTACGATTCTCCGGAGACTGGCCTCCAAGCCGCCCAAGATTATCGGCGCCCTCTCGCCCGGCAGAGAACGGATCCAATTTGTGTAGGTAACAACCGCCCGGTCGGGACGCTTAACATTGCGGCCGCCGGGAGTGAAATCGTCCCGATTGCGTCTCTTTTTTGTCGCCGTGTAATTGGCAACCATGGAATCGAGACATCCCCCCGTGACGCCCCAGAAAAGAGCAGGCCTTCCCAGGCGTTCAATATCTCCCGGATCCCGGACATCCGGCTGGGCGATGATCCCCACCCGGTATCCCGCCTTGATGAGGCTTTGGCCGATCACTGCAACGCCGACAAAGGGACTATCGATATAGGCGTCTCCCGTCACCAGGATGACATCCGCTTCTTCCCAGCCCCGCTCCTTCAGTTCTTTCGGCGTTGTGGGAAGAAACATGAATGATCCGGCCTTTCTCTGTCTTCTTGCTTTTTAGGTCCGCCGACTGTTTCAATACGGCGCGATAAGCGCGCTACCTCACCAGTTTGTCCGTGATGGCGGCCACATGTCGCCCCTGGAAGCGCGCACCCGCCAGTTCGAGTTCGTTCGGCGCCCGCTCCCCCGCGCTGCCTGCAATCGTCGAGGCTCCGTAGGGAGAACAGCCCGCCACGAGATCCGTCCGGGTCTGTTCGGAAAACGTATAAGGCAGACCGACGATGATCATGCCATGGTGCAGGAGCGTCGTGTGAAAACTGAGAATGGTCGATTCCTGGCCGCCGTGCTGCGTACCGGAGCTTGTAAAAACGCTCCCCACCTTGCCGACCAGGGCTCCCTTGGCCCAGAGACCGCCGGTGCCGTCCAGAAACTGCCGCATCTGGCCGCACATGTTGCCGAACCGGGTCGGTGTGCCGAAAATGATCGCGTCTGCTTGTGCCAGCTCCTCCACCGTGCAGACCGGCACATGCGCAAACGTCTTTTGTACATCGAACGCACCGATTTTCTTAAGCAAATCCTCTGATAGCGTTTCGGGTACGCGCCGCAGAGAAACCTCCGCACCGGGAATTTCTTTTACTCCAGCGGCCACCGCGTCGACCATTTGATAAATGTGACCATAAGCGGAATAAAAGACGATCAGAATCTTCATCGGCCTAACCTCCTTTTTTTCAATTATTTTCCACCGGCTGGTCGTAACACGAAGGGGGAAATATTTCCTTTAAGGGCCTGGGATAATCCCGGCGGCCATCGCCCCCGTAATCACCGCAACCGGCGCCAGAACCGCAACGGTTCGCCCCATGCTGCGGTGAATCAGCCGCATGCGTTTTTTGTTCGCCACCCTTGTCTGGGCAAAACCAGCCGTCAGGGTTCCGATCATGAGGACGATCACGGCCCCTCCGACCCAGGTATGGGGAACGGTAAAATGGGTTTCGGCCGACAAATAAACCATCGAGACTGCCGCAATCCCTCCAGTCCCGAAAAAAAGTGTTGCAAGGATCCCCAGCATTTTATGGAGGCGAAACCACCACATCTTCTTCCGGAAGTACCTTACTGTAATCACCCCGGCCGTAAGCAGCAGGAAGCCTAAAAACATCAGCGAAAGATGAACCAGAAAGAAGCGTTCCATATGGTCAGCACGCGTCCATGCGATTCATGTCTCACGGTTACGGCTCCGGTGCTGCCGGAATTACCGGCGTCCCCGGAATCGTCAGACTCTCCGTACGGCTGCCGTACATGCTGCAGTAAGCGTTCACCACAAAGGTGTCGCCTGGAGCCGCCGGAATCTCATAGGTATAAGTAAATTCATCGCCCGACTGGCTGGTGTAAGCATAACTTGCCGCGGCCTGCTTGTTTTTAGCAATGGTAACCGTCTTGATATAATGCCAGCTTGGAGTGAATGAAGCGTGCAGCAGGGTCACCTTCAATATTTTCGTAGCGGCTTCATAGCTCAAGGTCACTTTTTTCGGCGGTGTGGCAAAAGCCCTTCCCGGAAGCATTCCGGCCCAAAAGAACAGCACTGCGATCAACAAAGCTAATTTACTCATTAAGTTGCTTTTCTCCTTGCTGACCAAAAAATTTATTCCCGTGTACGCAAACCGTTTTCTCGATATCGACATGGCACACCTCTTTGCAGAATTCGTTGGTTGGTTGATCGACAAAAGACAGAAGAACGAAGGGTTAACCGGTTAAAAAAAAACTTTTTATACGCCCCGAAACGTTGTAATAAGTTACTCTAAATTAACTCCCATTACAATCATCAATTTCATCATTCAGTGAGGTCACCTTTTGTCCGACGAATTCTACATGAAGCGAGCCCTTATGCTTGCCCGGAAGGGCGCCGGATGGGTCAGTCCCAATCCCATGGTGGGAGCGGTCATTGTCAAATATAACCGGATTATTTCAGAAGGCTGGCATCAGCGCTACGGAGAAGCCCACGCTGAAATCAACGCCATCCGGGAGGCCCAGGTGCCCCTGGCGGGCGCCACGCTTTATGTCACACTGGAACCCTGCCATCATCACGGAAAAACCCCGCCCTGCGTGGAAAGCGTCATCGCCGCCCAATTCGGTCGCGTCGTGATCGGCATGGTGGACCCCAATCCCCTCGTCGCCGGGAAAAGTATCACCGCTTTGAAAACTCACGGCATTTACACCACCACAGGCGTGCTGGAACAGGACTGCCGGGAATTGAACGAGACCTTTGTCAAGTTCATGGTAACAGGCATGCCCTATGGAACGGTCAAGTTCGCCCAGACCCTGGACGGCCGGATCGCCACGGCGACGGGTCACTCCCAGTGGATCAGCGGAGAAAAATCCCGCCGTTATGCCCACCAACTGCGAAGCCTCCACGACGCCGTCCTGGTCGGTGTGGGAACGGTCCTCAAAGACAACCCGGAACTGACCGTCCGGCATGTGAAGGGACGAAATCCTCTGCGGATCGTTATCGATCCGGCCCTGGATATTCCCTTGGATGCAAAGATTCTTCAAGATCAGGATCGGGCCAGAACGTTGATCGTCACCCGATCGAAAGCCGCCTCTGCCAAACAGAATCGCATCCACGCCATGGGTGCGGGACTGATGCACTTCGGCCAGGGCAAAAGCGATATGTTTAATTTGAAATCACTTTTCGCAACCTTGGGCCAGCAGAAAATCTCCTCTATCCTGGTTGAAGGCGGCGCCGGCATGATCACTTCCGTATTGCAGGAAGGACTGGCCGACCGCGTGGTGGCCATCGTCGCACCGAAGATTGTCGGAGAAGGACTGAACACGGTAGGTAATCTGGGAATCACCGATATGAACCAGGCCCTGGGCCTGACATTTAAAAAGATTTCCCGTAGCGGCCCGGACATCATCTTGGACGGACGATTGAAACAGTCAGCCCTGGATCGTTTTGAGATGGGCTAAATTAGAAAATAGAGTAGGAAGAGATTGATCCTGCCAACTTAAATCAGAGGCAATCATGAGAAAAGAACTTTTCTGTAATTCCATTTACAATATCAATCCGTTGATTTTACTTTGTATTTCCCTCTTGCTGTTAGTCTTCGGTGTATCAAGTCCTGCAGCCGAGCAACCAGTGCCGCCGGTAGTCGTCATCCAGACCAGCATGGGAAACATTGAAGTGGAACTGAATGCGGAGAAAGCCCCCAACACGGTCAAGAACTTTCTCCAGTATGTGAACGACCACTTCTACGATGGGACAATTTTTCACCGCGTGATTTATGGTTTCATGATTCAGGGCGGCGGCTTCACCCAGAATATGGAACAGAAGGAAACTCGCGATCCCGTCACCAGCGAAGCCAATAACGGCCTCAAAAACGAGCGGGGCACGATCGCCATGGCCCGTACCGGCAACCCCCATTCGGCAACCTGCCAGTTTTTCATCAATACACGTGATAACTATCCATTGAATTATACCGCCCCGACGACCAGAGGGTATGGTTATACCGTCTTCGGGAAAGTCATAAGCGGCATGGATGTCGTGGACAAAATCGAGGTGGTTAAAACTGTTTCCAAGGGCCTCCTCGACGATGTGCCAGCCAATCCCGTCATGATTGAAAAAATTTTATAAAGCCAATTCCTTAACCGGTCTCCCGTAGAGACTTCGCACCTTTACTGCGGAGACTCCGCTAGAAAAGGCGGCCGGACGTTCCAGAGAACGACGTGTTGAAGCATGTCAAGTCCGTGCCAGTTTCCGAATCTATATAAAACACAGCCGTTCTCCTGGACGAAACACCTGTGACATCAGGCAGGTCATGTCGTAAACTTTTAGAATAAATGTAGTAAATCTTTTTTGAATCATGTAAAATTAATCAAAATTTTAAAAGGAGGATTTATCATGTTTGCACCAAAGCATATTCTTGTTCCCACAGATTTTTCCCAATATTCGGATGCGGCGTTAAAGAAGGCTGTTGAAATCGCCGAGCAGCACGGTTCAAAGATTTACATCCTGCATGTCATTGCTGAGCACATCCAGCAGTGTGCGGCAGATTATTGTCTCAGCACGGAAATGGTCAAACAACTTGAAAAGGGAAGTCTCAAGGCAGCCAAAGATAAACTAAAAAAAGAAGCAGACGCCATTGTTAAATCAAAGAAAATCAGCGTTGTTTTTGATGTCAAAACCGGCAACCCCGCTGAGGTCATTTTGAGTGAACAGAAAGCCAAGAAGATCGACTTGATTGTAATCGCATCTCACGGGAAAACGGGTATCTTGAAACAACTGATGGGCAGTGTTTCCAGTAAAGTGCTCAAAGGTGCCAAATGCTCGGTCATGTTGATTAAACCCTGATATTTCCGAATCATTTCTCATTAAGCCGCCTTATTAGGCTGAGGCGGCTTTTTTCAAACCCGGAAGAATCGGACCGCTTTATGTAAAATTCCTTTTCCAACGAACATGAACAGTTTTTTGGGATGAGAACTCAATTTCATCGATTCTAAAAAAATATTTCCTCGCTGCGATGCCGTCCGGGGCGGAACGGGTGATGCCCTCGTAGTAGCCCACGCCTTCCCCGCAGGGATAAATCCCCTTCATCCAAAGACATTGCCCATTCTCGCCCCGTTTCATCCGAACCGGAGAGCAGGTGTGTCTCGACGCCGGTCAGAACCGCCTCCCAGCAAAGGACCATCCCGCGTCGGCGCCGACACCGACCACCCGTTCTCCGGGACACATGCAGAAGGTATAGGGGCCCCGGTCCATGACAGGCACTTGCGCTGCGAAAATATGCTCCGCCGGCGGCAGAAAGGAATTGGTCCACCAGGAACCGTACTGGTCGCGACCAATCAATGCCTGTGGAGGCTCGACCCGAAGTCCCTTGGCAAACCAGCACGACGGCGTTCTCCTGCAGAATCCGGTGGGTATCGCCGGTGCCCTGTATAAAAGCAATCCTGTCCGCTAAAGGCCCGAATGGCTTCTTTCTGTAAACGACCCCCCTGCCCTTGGTATTTGGGGGAAAAATGATAAAGGGTCATGCGTTTTACCCCGGCTTTTCGGGCCACGGTTCCCGCCTGTCGGGCTGTCAGGTGATACTTTTCCGCCGCCCGGCCCGCATCCTCATGCAGGAACGGCGCCTCGATGAAGAGAAGGTCCGCCCCCTCGGCAATGGCCAGCATCTTGGCCTCGTTTTCCGCATGGTAGATCGCATCGCAGATGTAGGCGATTTTCATCCCTTTCGTGATCAGAACGAGTTTTTCCCTCAATTCCCCCAGGGAGAAAAGCTGCTCCCGGTGGCTGCCGTCCGTTGCATCTTTCCAGGATGCCCTGATGGGGATGTCCGGGTCGGCATGGCCGGCAATCTGATCCTTCAACTCCATCAACCAGGGGCCTGGCGGAACAGCCATCTCCCTCAGGACATCCTTGCGGATGTTGATCCGGAACTTTTCTTCCAGGGCAAAGGCCAGGCTGGGAATCCGGTGGTCCAGGCTTTCCGTGCGCACCCGATAAAAGGGATGATCGACCAGTACCCCGTCCGCGATCGTACCCGCGGCCTCCGCTTCCTTCCGAAAGGCGTTGCGGCAACGGAAACGGCAGGATTTCTTTTCCGTTACAAGCACTTCCGTAACTTCCAGATCGAAATCGTTATCGTAATTCTCCACCAGATTCCAAGTATAACTGCCGAGACGGTTTTCGACATTACGGATGAAACCGGGGGGGCCGAAAAGCCGGATCGTCCGGTCCCGTCCCAGACAAACCCGGACCAGATGATCGAAGCCGATGAAATGATCCACATGGGTGTGTGAAATGAAGATATGGCTGATCTTCAGCAAATTGCGCGGCGACAGGACACGCACGTCGCCCAGATCCAGAAGCAGGGCTTCCCGACGGTATTTCAGTTCAACAAAGACCCCCGGATCGTCGAAGGGGTCGTTGATCAGCCGGGCATCGAACATGTAATCGCCTCCTTAACATCTAAAAATATCAGACAATGCGCTTTTTCGCCATGACGGATCACGACCTGACCGCTCAACGCAACGGCAACTTCATCTTGACTTTATTAACGCCTTACAGGAAAAGAATCGGGAATCAAAACCAAGGGCGGACACATGACGATTTCGGTGGAAAAGGAACAGGCACTTACGGAGCGCATGGAAAAGCTCGGGGTCCGGGAAGAAGACCTGCGGGAAACCTTTGTCCGTTCTTCCGGTCCCGGCGGACAGAAGGTCAACAAAACCTCCTCCTGCGTTCAGTTGGTTCATGTCCCGACCGGGTTGGCGGTCAAATGTCAGCAGGAACGGTCCCAAACGCTGAACCGTTTCCTCGCCCGGCGACTCCTGCTGGACCGGATCGAACGACTAAAAGAAGGTATTCTACGGTCGGAAAAGGAAAAAATCGAGAAGATACGCCGGCAGAAACGCAAGCGTTCAAAGCGGGCCAAGGAAAAGATGCTGACGGAAAAAAGGCAAACCGCGGAAAAGAAGGTGTTACGGGGGAAGCCCAGACTGGAGACAGAAGAATAAAAAAGGGGGAAAGAAGACTCTGTTTGTCGCTTCCTTCCCCCTTTAATGATAACGGATCGTTTTTATCCGAGCAGCTTGATGATCGGATTCGCGTAAAGAATAACCAGAGAGATAACCAGCGCATAAATCGCGATGGACTCAGTCATGGCCAAACCAACCATCATGGTCAGCATGATTTTGCCCTGAGCTTCTGGGTTTCTGCCCACTGCAACACTGCCGCCACTGGTCGCCTGCCCCATGCCCTGTCCGGCGCCGATTGCACCCAACCCCATCGCCAAACCTGCCGCGATGACACTGCATCCCAGTACGATCGCCTTAGTGTAATCGACCGCCGCACCCGGAGCTGCTTCTGCTGCTAAAGCCATGGTTGCTGATGCCAGAAATGCCACTACCGTCCAGAAACTGTACCTTAATACGTTTTTCATACTTTTCCTCCTGTTTATTTTTTTGTTTTCCCAGGTAAAAACCCTTAACAAAAACGACTTTTCACCTCCTTCTATTTATTATTCAGGGTGGCGATCATCCAAATGCTGAAGGTCCCTCCCTTTTTAGCATCTCCTACCGAAGGCCACGGGAAATGTCAAGCAGAAATCATAAATGAAAAGTTTTCCCCACGTCAGCCGTCCCAGCCATAGAAATCTTGTGGCAGCTCTGGCCGACCAGCACCATGAATCGACTTGATTTTATTTGGTCCCCGTAATAGGAAATCTTCAGATATTTGGTTTATCAAGGATCCTATATGGAACTGACCGACCGTGAGAAGAAGATCATCCGCTTTCTCCAGCACGACCTGCCCCTGGTGTCCCGCCCCTTTGCAATCTTGGAGAAAACGGACAATATCCCGGAAAGTGAAGTTTTAGAGAAGCTTACGCGCTGGCGAAAGGAGGGGGTTATTCGCAAACTGGCCGCCCTGATCCGCCATCGGGAAGCGGGTTTCACCCGTAATGCCATGATCATCTGGGCCGTGCCGGATGAACGTTGTCCGGATGTGGGCAACCGCTTGGCCGCTTTTCCGGATGTCACCCATTGTTATCAACGAAGCCCGGCTTTCGAGGGAAAATACAATCTTTTCACCATGATTCACCTGAAGGATGGTCCCATCGAAAAGCTTTTGGAAAATATGTCGTCCGCTGTTGCCATTTCGGACTATGTTGTTCTGGAAAGCATGGCGGAACTAAAAAAAACCAGCATGGAGTATTTTTGACATGATGAAAATCTCTGAGCGCCTGTTCCAGGAAGCCCAGAAAGTCATTGCCGGAGGTGTCAACAGTCCTGTCCGGGCTTTCAAGGCCGTTCAATCCTTGCCTCGCTTTATTGACCGCGCATCGGGATCGAAGATCTACGATGTCGACGGCAATGAATATGTCGACTACGTCCTGTCCTGGGGTCCCATGATTCTCGGCCACAGGCATCCCCGGGTCATCGAAGCCATTCGGGCGGCCTCCGAGCGGGGGACCAGTTACGGCGCTCCGACGGAAGCGGAAACGGCCACAGGCACACTGATCAAAGAGGCCTTGCCCGCCATCGAGCGGCTCAGAATGGTCAGTTCAGGGACGGAAGCGACCATGAGCGCCATTCGTCTGGCCAGGGGCTTTACGGGCAAAGACAAGATCATCAAGTTTGACGGGTGCTACCACGGCCATGCCGATTCGCTCCTTGTGCAGGCCGGCTCAGGGGTCCTCACCCTTGGCATACCCGGCAGTCCCGGCGTACCGGCGGCCCTTGCCGCATTGACCCTGTCTCTGCCCTTCAACAAGCCGGAAACCTTCGCGCAAGCAATTGAAGAATATGGCCAAGACGTGGCCTGCGTCATCATCGAACCCGTTCCGGGCAACATGGGTGTGATCCTTCCGGAACCGGGTTTTCTGGAATGCGTTAGGAATCTGACCGAGCAACACGGAATTATTTTAATATTCGATGAAGTCATTACCGGTTTCCGGCTGACTTATGGCGGCTGCCAGACTTTAGAAGGAATCCGGCCCGATCTGACCTGCCTGGGAAAAATTATCGGCGGAGGACTCCCCGTCGGAGCCTTCGGGGGCAGAAAAGATATCATGGACTGCCTGGCCCCCACAGGTCCGGTTTACCAGGCCGGCACCCTGTCCGGGAATCCTCTGGCCATGGCGGCGGGATGCACCACCTTGGCCATACTTAAAGAAATGAGCGGGGAATACGATTCCCTGAATGCCCAAACGGAGGATTTGTGCCGGAACATCCGCCGTCTTTTTGAACACAAAGGTCTCCCCGTCACGATTAATCAGGCCGGTTCCATGTTTACCCTCTTTTTATCCGCCGGACCGGTCACCGATCTGGCGTCGGCCCAACGTTCCGACGGCGCCCTTTTTGTCCGGTTTTTCGAAGCCATGATGAAGCGGGGCATCTACCTCGCCCCATCAGCCTTTGAAGCGTCCTTTCTCTCATTTGCCCATACGACGGCAGATATAACTAAAACACTTGAAATCATTAACGATGTATTGAGGAATCTATGACGTTGCCAATCCATAACAAAAGAATCACGGTGACAGGCGGCAAGGGTTTTCTCGGTCGGCACCTGCTGACCCAGCTCAGGCAGCAAAACTGCAACCAACTGGCCATTGCGGATTTACCGGAGTATAACCTGGTCGATCGCGATGATATTGCCAGGATGTACGATGAAACAAAACCGGAGATCGTCATCCATCTGGCAGCCAAAGTCGGCGGGATCGGCTTCAACCAGGAAAATCCGGCGACCCTTTTCTATGAAAACCTGATGATGGGCACGCAGCTTCTGCACGAAGGATGGGTCCGACGGATCGATAAATTTGTCGCCATCGGTACGATCTGCGCCTATCCCAAATTCACGCCCGTACCCTTCCGGGAAGAGGACCTCTGGATCGGCTACCCGGAAGAGACAAACGCACCGTATGGATTGGCAAAAAAAATGATGCTGGTCCAGTCCCAATCCTACCGGGCTCAGTACGGTTTCAACTCGATTTTCCTGCTGCCTGCAAATCTCTACGGCCCGGGGGACAATTTTGATCCCCGCTCATCCCATGTAATTCCCGCTTTGATTGAGAAGTGCGTCAGGGCTATCCGGGAAAGCCAGAACGAAATCACGGTTTGGGGAACCGGGCGGGCTACCCGGGAGTTCCTTTTCGTCAAAGACGCCGCCCGGGCCATTGTGGCCGCCGCCGAATGCTACAACAAAAGCGAACCGGTTAATATCGGCACCAACAGTGAGATTGCCATCGCCGATCTCGTAGCACTGATTGTGGAATTGACCGGTTTTAAAGGCCGAGTCCACTGGGATCGGACCAAACCGGACGGGCAACCCCGTCGGGCCGTCGATCCGGTAAGAGCGTTCCGTGAATTCGGTTTTACCGCCGATACAGCTTTACGGGAGGGTTTACGCGAAACGATCGACTGGTATGTAAAGAATTCCGGGACGCTCTGAGTCCTGTACGGAGATCATCATACCGGGGGTAACCCTTTGTGACCGGTGAGGAATTTTTGTTTGACTTGACCTTTTTTTCATGTTATTGACCCCACGCCGATGGAAAAGGAGACAAAGAAATCTCTTGTGCAGATGACCTACGCCAGCACCGTAGGCATCTTTATGGTTATTGTGATCTTTGGTGGGATTTATCTGGGCAGCTACCTGGATCGTAAGTTCGGAACCACCCCTTACTTCACCATTGTTCTGCTTATCTTGGGTGTGTTCACCGGATTCCGGAATGTTTATCTTTTAATTAAGAAAATCAAAGATGATACGCCCTTCATTAAGGGTATAAAAAGTGAACCCCATAGAAAAAGACCCCCTCCAGCGAAAAATTGAGATCTTTAATTGGATCCTATTGGGGATATTTCTTCTTCTCAGCCTCCTTTTCATGTCCTCCCGCTTTGCTCTGGGTGTCTTTTTGGGCGGTCTGATCAGTATCATCAACTTTTACTGGCTTTACAAAAACATGAAGGATGTCTTCGCCCGGCTCAGTGGTTCAGCGAAATCGAAGATGATGTTTAAATACTATATCCGACTGGCCGTCACGGCTGTGGTGCTTTTTTTCATCGTAACTAGCAATAAAATAGACATTGTGGGGCTTCTGGTCGGTCTTTCCGTGGTGGTGATCAACCTGGTGCTGACCGCGATCATGACCCTGTCAAAAAAAAACTACCTGGAGGAGGTTAGATAAAAGATGCACGCCCTGTCCTTTTTACAACTTGCATTCCCCGGTATCCCGACCCATGTGACCTACACATGGTTGATCATGCTGCTGCTGGTCTTGCTGTCATTTCTGGCCACGCGCCGCCTGAGTCTGAATCCCGGGGGCACTCAAAACGTCATGGAAGTCGTCGTGGATGCGATGCACAAGTTGCTGCTCGATACGATGGGAGAACACGGCAAAAAGTTCTTTCCTCTGATCGCAACGATCGGCCTTTTTATCCTGACGTCGAATCTCATGGGGCTCATTCCTGGCTTTGAATCGCCGACGGCAAACCTGAATACAAACCTCAGCATGGCCTTGGTCGTTTTCGTCCTGACTCATATCGTAGGCGTGAAAATCCACGGCTGGAAATATGTCAAGCAGTTCATTGGTCCCAGTCCCTGGCTGGCCCCTCTGATTCTCCCCATCGAGCTCGTCGGCCATCTGGCGCGTCCCGTATCCCTGACCTTCCGGCTCTTCGGAAACATTGAAGGCGGTCACATCGTGCTGGGCGTTCTGCTCATTCTTGTTCCGCTTCTGGTGCCGCTGCCGATTCTGGTTCTGAAGCTTTTGATCTGCTT
>CAYOYJ010000006.1:0-32701 GCA_964408155.1 uncultured Syntrophales bacterium | reverse complement strand
GCTCCCCCCCTCGATTTCTGGGGGACGACCCTCGGCGATTCGACCCAGTCCGAGGCGTTGGTGCAGTGGATTCTCCCCATCAACCAGAACTGGATCATCGGCGCCAAGTACTTCAAGAACTATGAACACAGCCCCAACATGTTCGGCGGCTCCCGAACTCAAAAGTGGTTCGGAACATCAGACTGGTCCGACGCAAACGATGTCGACGACAGTGCCTACGTCGGCGTGGGGATCTTCAAGACCCAGAACATCGAAACCGGTCTGAAGGTCGCCTACCGGCAGCTCCGCCAGAACAAGGATGGGATGGACTACGGTGAGATTCCGCCCTATACCAAAATCGACGGCTGGCTCATCACGCCTTACTTCAAGGGCCAGTTCGGGCCGGTCAACGTCCAGGCGGAAGCGGAGTACTGGAACGGCGAGGTGGAACTCCAACGTAATCCCTACTACACGAATTATGGTCAGCTCCCCTTCAACCTGAAACCTAAGCGCTCCATCGACATGGAATTCTGGTCCTTCTACCTGGACGCCAAGGTCGATCTCGGTCCCGCCTGGGTCGGCGGACGGTTCATCTATGTCACCGGCGATGAGAAGGATCAGACTAAGCCAAACAGCAATGACAAATTCGAAGGTTCCGACTTCCTGAACAACCGCGCCTTCGAGATGTGCTGGGGCGGCGTGGACCTGAAGCAGACCCTCATCCTGTGGAACGAGGACGTGACCAACTGGGTCGGCGACAGATGGAATCTCGGCCCCGGTATCAAGAACGCCGAGTTCTATCAGATCTACGGCGGCTACACCTGGAAGGACTTCACCTTCACGGGCGCCCTGGCCTACGCCAAGGCGGACGAGACCTGGAAAGGCCAGGACGACGACTACGGCTGGGAGCTGGACGTGACGGCATCGTATAAGATCACGAGCAACCTCACCTATATGGTCGGCGCCGGCTACCTCTGGACGGGCGATTACTTCAAGTGGAACGGCAAGTATGGCAGCGGCTACGGCCTCAATGATTACGGCTATGGATATTCAGGCGCTGCTGACAAAGTCGATGTGGACGACATCTACATGATCACCAACAAGCTGACCCTGACCTTCTAAGTTTTATCTTTCCCATATCCCCTTGTCCCCCCCGCCCCGGAAGGTTCCCCCTTCCGGGGCTTTTTTTACGATGCGCGCCGGTTCCGGGTAAATACGTCCGGTCCCGCCGCGCTATTCCCCGCCGCCGGCCTCCCCTCGCCGCCCTATTCCCCGACGCCGGCCTCCCCTCCGACAGGGCAAAAGCACTTCAGTAAGTTTTTAAGATGTCATGCTGAGGCTCCAGCCGAAGCATCTCGTCCTTCTCAAATACCGCAACCATCAGATTCTTCACTGGTTCAGAATGACCGCATTTTTTACGATTTGTCGTCCCGGACCTGGCGGCTGTGCCATAATAATAAATGGTCATTTCGAGCGAATGCGGGAAATCTTAATATCCTGAAATAACTTAACTTAAAGATTTCTCCCTGTGGTCGAAACGACAAAAATCCCCCATTGCGACACTGTCTCTATGAGGGAATGACATATAAATATAAGGATAAACTCCTTGAAGCATCTCGTCATTGCTTTGTGTTAACAAAACAAGATTGCTCGGCTGGCGTTTCATCGCGATACAGTCCCCCCAGGGAAAAAACTATCGACGCAACAGCAATTTTTTTGTATGATGCAACTGAATTTATTTTTGCGTTCCGGCGATTTAAATCAGTTAACACAAGCCATATGAGTGGGGCAATCACCATGAAAATTTATACCGCCGTCGTTGAAAAATGCAGGGATACGGGGCTTTATGTGGGTTATGTGCCGGGATTCCCCGGGGCCTATTCTCAAGGGGAAACCATGGACGAATTGCATGAAAATTTGCGGGAAGTCATCGGCATGCTTCTTGAAGACGGTGAACCGGAGTTAGCAGCGGAATTTGTCGGCACCCAAACCGTGATGGTTGCCGGATGACTTCGCCCTATCCGATCCTGAAACCACAGGAGGTTACAGCGATCCTCGAAAGAATGGGTTTTGCCGAAGTCAGACAAAGGGGTTCCCACAAGCAATGCCGCCATGAAGACGGGCGCTGCACCACCGTCCCTTACCATCCCGGCAGAGACCTTTCCCCTTTACTGCTGCGGCAACTTATAAAAGACTTGGGCATCACGATGGAAGATTTCCTGTCAAACCGATAAACGCTTTAGAGGCTTCCTATTCAAAACATACATGGCCATACCAGCGGTTTGAAACCGGAGCAGCTCCGGCGGATCGAACAGTTCTACCGTCGCCGGGTCCCGCCGGCGCAGGCCCTGACCCATGATCTGGCCAGACAACTGACCGAAATTTCTCATGAAATCAATCGTCAGGTCGGCCTGCTGATTACCCGCCGGGGAGAGATCGCCTACGTCATCGTCGGCACGGCCCGGGAAATCTTCATCCCCGACCTGTCGTCCTTCCGCACCTCTTCCGTCCGTTTCCGGGGACTCCGCCTCGTGCACAGCCATCTCGACCGGGAAGCTTTGACAACGGACGACCTGACCGACCTGGCCCTGCTGCGCCTCGATCTGATCGCGGCGGTGGACGTGGAGGCGGACGGACTCCCGGGTCTGGTCCACCTGGCCCATCTGATCCCGGAAAACAAGGAGGAGCGTTACTGGGCAATTCTTGATCCGGTCCGACCCTCGGCCGTGAACTGGGATTTTCCATCCTTCATCCAGGCCCTGGAAGGAGAATTCGCCCGCAAGCAACGGACCCGGAAAGTCGAAGCCAAAGACCGGGCGCTTTTAATTCGCGCGGAAACGGACCCCGCTTTTGACAGCGAAGGGGCTCTCGCAGAACTCCGGGAACTCGCGGTCACTTCGGGGGTCGAGGTTTTCGACACCATCCTGCAGCACCGGCCTCGGACAGACCCGAAATACGTCGTCGGTCGGGGCAAACTCTCGGAAATCGTGATCAGGGCCCTCCAGATCGGGGCCAATCTCCTTGTTTTCGACCATGAGCTGACCTCCGCCCAGATCCGTTCCATTGCGGATTTCACGGAATTGCGGATTGTCGACCGGACCCAGGTGATCCTCGATATTTTCGCCCATCGGGCCCGGAGCCGGGAGGGGAAAATTCAGGTGGAGCTGGCCCAGTTGAAGTACCGCCTGCCGCGCCTGGTTCGCCGGGACACCTCTCTGTCGCGGCTGGCGGGGGGAATCGGCGGTACGGGCCCCGGGGAAACAAAACTGGAGGTGGACCGGCGCCGGGTACGGGAGCGGATTCACCGTCTGGAGGCTGAGCTGAAGGATATCGGCCAGGCCCGAAGCCAGCGGCGGGGCAAACGAGGCAAGGCAGGGCTCCCGGTCATCTCCATCGTCGGCTACACCAACGCCGGGAAATCGACCTTGCTGAACGCCCTGACCAAAAGCCGGGTCTTCGTCGAAAACCGTCTTTTCGCCACCCTGGACCCGAAAAGCGCCCGTCTGCGTTTTCCCCGGGACACGGAGGCGGTCGTCACCGATACAGTGGGTTTCATCCGGGACCTCCCGCCGGAACTCTTCGCGGCCTTCCGGTCCACCCTGGAGGAATTGCACGAGGCGGACGCCCTGCTCCATGTGATCGATGTCAGCAACCCGAATTTCGAGAGCCATATCACGGCGGTGGAAAAGGTACTGGGGGAGATCGGTATTCTGGATAAACCGACGCTCCGGATTTTCAACAAGGAGGATTGCTTTCCCGATAAGGAGGTCCTGGCTAACCTTTGCCGCCGCTTCGCGGCGACGTCGATTTCGGCCCTTTCCCCGGAGACCCTCCCCGCCCTTTTGGAACGCCTGGAGACCTGGCTGGGAGATGCCTGCCGATCATGGCCGCATAGCGTTTCGCCGCCCCCATGTTCGCAATGACGGCTTCCCGCCCCCTGGCGCCCCGTTCCCGCAGGTCCTCGGGGTGCTGAAGCAGATCGTGGATTTTCGTATGGAGATCGGCTTCTCCCGTGACGGATAAACCCGCGCCGGCTTCTTCCAGGAGCGCCTTCTCATTGGTAAAATCCTCCATGGAAGGACCATAGAGGACGACCTTCCCCCAGGCAGCGGGTTCCAGAATGTTCTGTCCGCCGCGGGGCACCAGGGACCCGCCGCAGTAAACCACCGTAGCCAAACTGTAGGTTTTAAACAACTCACCGATGACATCGATCAGGACGATCCTCTCGTCCGATCGTTTTTTTCCGTCATTGATCTCCCGCATGGTGATGAAATCCGCAAAACCCGCCTCCCGGAGCAGGGTGATGACCCGGTCCCGTCGTTCGATATGGCGGGGAACGAGGATGAGCTTCAGGTCGGGGTGCGTTTCCAGCAGGCGCCGGTAAACGCTGAGGACAACCTTTTCCTCTCCCTCATGGGTGCTGCCGGCGACCCATATTTTCTCTTTCCCGGAAAAATTAAGTCGGGATGCGATGTCCTGCTGCAGACGGGACGAGGCGGTCGCCGCCAGACCGTCGTATTTGGCGTTCCCCTGAATGTGTACCTTCTCCGCCGGGAGACCCATGGCCACAATCCGGTCCCGGTCGGTCTGCGAAATCACCCCGACCTGGTCGAGCTTTTCCAGCACCGGTTTCCAGAAAAACCGCGTTCTGTGATACCGCTTAAATGAACGGGGCGAGATGCGGCCGTTGACCATGACCACCCTGATACCCATTTTACGACAGACGCGGAGGAAGTTCGGCCAGAGTTCCGTCTCGACCGGAACGAAGACGGAAGGTCTGACCAGCCGGATCAGTTTTTCCGCCACCCAGGGTATATCCAGCGGGAAATAGATCAGGGCAGTTGACCCGGGAATGAGCTTTTCGGCCATCAGGCGACCCGTTTCCGTCGTCGTCGAAACCACAATAGAGCCCTTCGGATATCTTTCCCGCAGCGCCGACACGATAGGCGCCGCCGCCGTCACCTCGCCGACGGATACGGCGTGGACCCAGATGCGGGGCTGGCCGTTCATGGCCCGGAAGCGATTTTCATCCACAAAACCCAGCTTCGGACCGATGCTCCGGCGATACTTTCCCGTCAGGGCGACTTTCACGGCAAAATAGGGCAGCAGGATCAAAGCCGCCGCAAAGAGGATTATATTGTATAAGATCATCATGGCGCGCATCTTCTTCATTTTCCCCGGCACTGTCAAGGCCTTTTCTCCTTGACGGAAAGACGGCCATGGTGTATCGGTGTGACCGAGGACCAACATACGGAAATAGTTGATAACGCAGCGTATTTATGGTTAAAGTGATCATGATTTTTTAAACGCCGTCCCGGACCTGGAGGCTGTATCGCAATGTCATTCTGAGGTGTCAGCCGAAGAATCTTGTTCTTGCAACGTTCCGTAATAATGAGATTCTTCGCTTCGCTCAGAATGACCTCGAACGTCAATTGGGTATTATGACACCGTCTCCTGATCCAGGACCCATTCCCAGGACATACTCCCTGCAAATGGATGACCGCCTGCGCCGGAATGACTCAAGAGAAAGGAAACCCATGAAAAAAATCGCCCCTTCCATCCTGTCCGCCGATTTCGGGCGCCTGGCCGAAGAGATCAAGGCCGTCGAAGCCGCCGGGGCAGACTGGATTCATATCGACGTCATGGACGGTCATTTTGTCCCGAACCTGACCATCGGCCCTGCCGTGGTCAAGGCGCTGCGGAAGACGACCGCCCTTCCCTTTGACGTCCACCTCATGATCGAAGACCCGGACCGCTATGTCGACGCCTTCACCGACGCGGGAAGCGACATCCTGACGGTCCATGTGGAAGCGGCTACCCATCTGAACCGGACGGTCAACCGGATCAAGGAAAAAGGAATCAAAGCCGGGGTATCGCTCAATCCGGCGACGCCGGTTTCATGCCTGGAGGAGATTCTCCCGGACTGTGATCTGGTGCTGGTCATGACGGTCAACCCCGGATTCGGCGGCCAGAAGTTCATCGCCTCATCCGTGTCCAAGATTAAAAAAATCCGGGACATGATCGCCTCCCTGAAACAACCGGTCATGCTGGAAGTGGATGGCGGCATTACGTCGGACAATATCGAAACAGTGTCCGCAGCCGGGGCGGATGTCTTTGTGGCCGGCGCGGCCGTTTTCGGCAGCGGCGATTACGGGAAAACCATCCGGGCGATGAAGGAAAAACTCAAGGATAACCAATGAACCACATCGCTGCAAGCACTCGGCTCATTGGACTCTTCGAGATTGTAGGATCGCTTTTGGGGGGTTCACCCACAAAAAGCTTCGCTGATTTGAGTGGTTAACAGGTGTCATTCCGGGCAGGCGTAGCGCGACCCGGAATCCATTTCCAGCAGGAAACGCCCTGCGAATAGATGCCGGGTCGGAGCCCGGCATGACATCCTTGCGTCTGTTGTCATTTCGACCACAGGGAGAAATCCTAGTTTTGTTTTGTATCAAGATTTCTCGTCGCTTGTGCTCCTCGAAATGACATCATTGTAACGTCTTTATTTCATACGACATTCCAGAGTAAAGGATGTGTTGCAATGTCATCCTGAGGCGCCAGCCGAAGGATCTCTATCTATAAAATCTTGATATGATTAGATTGTTCGTGGAGTTTATCCTTGAGCAAAGTGAAGGACTCATAATGACAAAAATAAGATAAGGGCGGATGCGCTGTGCGGATCCGCCCTTTCTACTTTTAAAAATGCCAAGGCCGTTTCAGGAATTTACTTCTTCGTGTAATCGTAAACGCCCTTGCCGGATTTACGTCCCAGGCGGCCGGCGCGGACCAGCTTCACCAGAACGGGAGCCGGGCGGTACTTGTCGCCGAGTTCCGCATGGAGACCTTCCATGATGTGAAGCAACGTGTCGTTGCCGATCAGGTCGGCCAGTGCCAGGGGGCCGATGGGGTGGTTGCAGCCCAGCATCATGGCCTTGTCGATCCCTTCCGGCGTGGCCAGGCCGTCGCCCAGGGTGAAGAACGCCTCGTTGATCATGGTGCACAGCACGCGATTGACGACGAAAGCGGGGCCTTCGTTGACAATAACCACTTCCTTGCCGAGTTTTTCGGCCCAGGCCTTCGCGATTTCCATGGTCTCCTGTGAGGTCTCATAGGCCATAATCAGTTCCAGAAGTTTCATCACCGGTACGGGATTGAAGAAATGGGTGCCGATGAAGCGGTCCGGACGGTCCGTAAGGGACGCCATTTCGGTGATGCTCAGACCGGAGGTATTGGTGAAGAACAGGCAGTGGGCCGGGACGACTTCCTGGAGTTCCTTGTACACCTGCTTCTTGATGTTCAGAACTTCCACAACGACCTCCACAACGACATCGGCGTTTCCCGCCGCCTCTTTCAGGTCGAGGGTCGGTTTGATCCGGGCCATGACGGCGTCCATTTCCTCCTGGGTCCGCTTGCCCTTTTCCACTTCCCGGCTCAGGTTCTTCCGGATCGTGTTCATGCCGTTATCGATGAACCGCTGTTCGATATCCCGCATGGTCACATTGAAGCCCGCCTGGGCACAGACCTGGGCAATGCCGTTGCCCATGAGGCCGGCGCCCAATACGCATACGTTCTTAATCTCCATTACAATACTCCTTCCTTATAATATGATTCGGTTTTTTTATCTCCGCTGACATGCCGACACGGCGACAGCTAAGTAGCAGAAAACAAAGGGGAAGTCAATTCTTTTTTTGTGACGCACCCCGATGTGGAGGATGGATGGGGCGGCCTTACCCCTTGCCTCCCCGCGCCGCCTGGGCGGGCTGTTTTTCGGAACAGACGGAAATGAGAAAGCGCTCTATCAGGAGCCGTTCGTCCCGGGCGGTCGACTTCATGAGCATATCGATCCGCACGAGTTGATCCAGGTGCTCCAGCAATGCCTCATCGGCGAAACGCCGGGAACTCTTCAGGGATTGAAAGACGGCGAAGGGGTGCTGACTGATGAGGCCCATGTCCTTTTTTCCGGCCTGAACGATTAACTCTTTCAGTACGGGATATATTTTCTGCTGGAACGCGCCATAATCCATGTCGAATCGATAGGCCGGAAGGACACCGGAGCGAAGCAGGAGCTTCGCCTGAAGCAGATGCCGGATTTCCCGGCTGATCATGGACAGGATCATCAGATAGGGTACACCCTGGAGGATCAATTCCTGTAAGATGTGGAGGCTCCCCGCCGGATTTTTCTCCGTCAGGGCCGCAATAAGCTGAAAAACCGTCTCTTCCCGGGATTTTCCGACTACCGCCTCGACATCCCCCTCGTCGATGGTATGCTTATCCCCGACAAAAATCACCAGCTTCTCGACGGCCTGAACAGATTCCCGGAGTTGAAATCCGGTTTTACGCCCCAGGGCCTCCCAGGCCTCGGGAGTCACCTTTTTCCCCTGCTCCGCCAGCATGTCCCGCACCTGATCCATCAGGTGTTCCTTTTGCTTGCGCTCTGTCTTGATCTTCGGAAAGTGAAGGACCACCCCTGTTTCTGAAATGATCTTGAACAGTTTCTTGCGTCGATCAACCGCTTCCGCGACGAGCAGCAGGTGATTCTCCGGCGGCATCCGTCGACGCAGCAATTCTTCCAGAAGCGTTTCATCCCCGAGCGCCGTCCGGCCGCCTCCCGGATCGGCCAGGCACAGATCGATCACCCGGGGCAACCAGGCTTCCCGTTCATCCTTGCCGTTTCCATCAACCAGACGGTTCCAGTCTTCATCCGAGATGGTTTTCCAGCCGCCGTCCCGCAGATCCTCCAGTTTCCATCCGGCCGTCCCCAAAAAGGTCTGGAACGCCGCCGCCGCTTTGGCCGGATTCTTGTCCAGTTGCGTGCGAATTCCCTTAACCAGCGTCCCCAGTGTCTGTTTGGAGTGAAAAAGGTGCGAGTCACGCACCACGACCAGTTTTCTTCCGGAAAGCAGGGGCGGAAGGACCAGCGTGGCGCAGAGGCGCTCCATTTCGTCCGGTCCCCCGGGCAGGGTGAACAGGTTCAGCTCCCGATCACCTGCGGGGATGATGGCCGCCGTGATTTCTTCTGCGGTTTCCGCCAGAAGAAACTCCTCCTCTCCATGGAGGAGATAAACGGGGCTGATCTTTCCCCGCTTGATATCGCCCAGAACGCGGCGCTGATCTATCTCGGATTGTTCCGTAACCATACGAAAGCACTGTTTTATTTTTATCCGCTCATCAAGAGCGCCGGAAAGAATATCGAGGAAGAAATAAACAGACGGCGCTGTTGCACTTTAATGACCGGAAAAACCCGGGCGCTGCATCATTGCGGTCGACTACACAATGACAAATTTCTTGATATGCTTGACCACCTCGTCGGGATCGTCAATGACCTGAAACAGGTCCAAATCGGCCGGGAGAATCATGTCCTCTTTCAGCATGGTGTTTTTCAACCAGTTGATCAGGCCGCGCCAGTATTCGCTCCCCATCAGAATCACCGGGAATCCTTTGATGCGCCTGGTCTGGATCAGGGTCAGGGCCTCGAAGAGTTCATCCATCGTCCCGAATCCGCCGGGGAGGATGACATAGGCCATGGCATATTTGACGAACATGACCTTGCGAATGAAGAAATAATGATAATTGATGGCGATATTGGCGTAGGGGTTCGGCCTCTGCTCAAAGGGAAGCTGGATATTCATGCCGACGGACGTGCCGCCCGCTTCCGTCGCGCCCTTGTTGGCCGCTTCCATAATGCCGGGCCCGCCGCCGGTGATCACGCTGAATCCGTTATTCACCAGTTTTCCAGCGAGGTATTGCGTCTTCTCATAGAAAGGCGTACCGGGCTTGACCCGGGCCGAGCCGAAAATTGTTACGGCCTGATGCACTCGGGAGAGTGTGTCGATAGCATCGACAAACTCCGCCATGATCCTGAAAATCCGCCAAGACTCCGCCGGTCTCAGACTATCCAACAGGTATTGTCTGTCTTCCACCCTAACCTCCCTCCTCTGGTTGCCGGTGGTGCCCCGTCCGACTCAGGCGGACAAGGTTCACCGTGTGCCGCATCCGTGTTGCATGGCACGTTTCCGTGTTGCTTGAAGCCCGCAAAGGGTTATCCGCATCGGCGCAACCCTGCCATATGATCAAGGCGGCTGCCTCTTGACCGGGTTTCGACATCCTTCTCAGGTGTTTCTTCTCCGCTGCACCTTCGCCAGTCTGCGCCGGGCTTCAATGGTTTTCCTTTTCCTTTTCACGGAGGGCTTTTCATAAGCCCGGCGGACCTTTAATTCCTTGAACAGGCCGCTTTTCGAGAGCTTGTTCTTCAAAATCTTCAGGGCCTTCTCCACATCATTGTCGAATACTTTAACTTCCAAAATTATTCTCCCTTCCTACCGTTTACTGTTCAGCATTATTTAACCCGCCGGGAAAAACCGGCAGATTCTCCGTTTCCGACGCCGCCCCCGCATCAAATTTCGCGGTGGTATTCCTGGATCGTCTTAACCGACGACTCGCCTTTCTTCAAAGCCTTGATGGCATTCACCGCCGCCTGGGCGCCGGAAAGGGTCGTCACCAGGGGCACACTGTGAAAAACCGCGGTGGAACGAATAACGGCCGTGTCCTCGCGGGTTTTCTTTCCGGCGGACGTATTGATGATCATGGCGATTTCCCGGTTTTTCATCAAATCGATCACATTCGGCCGGCCCTCGTATATCTTAGGCAAGACCGTCACGTTGATGTCGTTGTTTTTCAGGACCGTCGCCGTACCGCCGGTGGCGACAATCGTAAAGCCGAGATGCTCCAGTTCCTTGGCCAAAAACACAATCTGACGCTTGTCTTTATTGTTTACACTGAGAAAGACCTTGCCGGACGACGGCAAAATGGTGCCCGCGGCAATCTGCGATTTCGCAAAAGCCATACCGAAGGTCGTATCGATGCCCATGACCTCGCCGGTTGACTTCATTTCGGGTCCCAAAATGGCATCGACCCCGGGGAACCGGGAGAAGGGGAAGACGGATTCCTTTACCGCCACATGGTTCACATTCACTTCCTTCGTAAAACCCAGTTCTTTCAGGGTTTTGCCCGCCATGATCTTGGTGGCCAGATTCGCCAGGGGCACCCCGGTTACCTTGCTGACGAAGGGAACCGTCCGGGAAGCCCGGGGGTTCACTTCCAGCACATAGATGATGTCGTTGCGGATGGCGTACTGGATGTTCATGAGACCCTTGACCTTCAGTTCCCGTGCCAGGGCGTAGGTATTTTCTTTGATGACACTGACCAGCTTGGCATCGAGTGTATAGGGCGGCATAACCGAGGCGCTGTCCCCCGAATGGATACCCGCCTCTTCGATATGCTCTAAAAGACCGCCGATCACGGTTGTCTCGCCGTCGGAAATGGCATCCACATCGATTTCAATGGCGTCTTCCAGGAACTTATCGATCAGAATCGGATGCTCCGGAGAGACACGCATGGCCTTCTTCATAAACTCTTCCAGGGCCTCATCATCATAGACGATTTCCATGGCCCGCCCCCCCAGGACATAAGAGGGCCGCACCACAACGGGATACCCGATCTTGTTGGCCACCTTTTTCGCTTCGGCATAGGAACGGGCCGTCCCGTTATCCGGCTGGATCAAATTCAGTTTCTTCAAAAGCACCTGGAAGCGCTTTCGATCCTCCGCGCGATCAATACTGTCCGGCGTGGTCCCCCAGATGGGAACACCGGCCTTCTCCAGGGGCACCGCCAAATTCAGCGGCGTCTGACCGCCGAACTGAACGACAACGCCCTCGGGTTTTTCCAGCTTGATGATGTTGAGCACATCTTCCCGGGTCAGGGGCTCGAAATAGAGTTTGTCGGATGTATCGTAATCCGTGCTGACCGTCTCCGGGTTGCTGTTGATCATGATGCTTTCGTACCCGAGCTCCCGAAGTGCCAGCGAGGCATGGACGCAGCAGTAGTCGAATTCGATGCCCTGTCCGATCCGGTTCGGACCGCCGCCAAGAATGACCACTTTGGGCCGGTCGCTGCGAACGCTCTCTTCCACGGATTCATACGATGAATAGTAATAGGGTTTTTCCGCCGTGAATTCGCCCGCGCAGGTATCGACCAGCTTGTAAACAGGATGAAGCGTCTTCTTTTTCCGCAAATCTTCAATGGCCGTTTCCGACGTTCCCAGTATATGGACCAGTTGTACATCGGAAAAACCGAACTCCTTGGCCTTCCGGAGAAGCTCGACAGGGAAATCCTTTTTCCAGGCGTTGAGATCCTTTTTGGCGCCCTGGAAACGGTATCCGCAAAGTTCTTCTTCCAGATCAAGGATCTCTTTCATATTAAAGAGGAACCATCGGTCAATGCGGCTTAAATCATAAATTTCGTCAAGGGATAAACCCATCTGAAAGGCGTAACGGATATAGAAAAACCGTTCGGCGTTGGGAATGCGAAGTTTTTCCCGGACCCGTTCCAAACCTTCCTCACCCTGGAACAGAATATCTTTCCCGTCGGCGCCGAAACCGAACCGGCCCGTTTCCAGGGAACGAAGACCCTTCTGAAACGCCTCTTTGAAATTACGGCCGATAGACATGGCCTCGCCGACGGCCTTCATGGAGGTATTGAGGGTCGGGTCCGCCAGAGGAAATTTCTCGAAGGTGAACCGGGAAATCTTGAACACGCAGTAGTCGACAGTCGGTTCGTAAAGACATGTGGTCTTCCCGGTAATGTCATTGCGCACTTCATCCAGGGTGTATCCGACGGCCAGTTTCGTCGCCACGCGGGCGATGGGAAAGCCCGTCGCTTTGGAGGCCAAGGCGGAACTGCGTGACAGCCGGGGATTGACCTCGATGATGACGATCTCGCCGTTGTCCGGATTCTGAGCAAACTGAATGTTGACGCCGCCTCCTGCCACATCAATCTTCCGGATGATCTTTCGGCAGAGGTCGGTGAACTGCTTGTACTCTTTCGCCGTCAGGGTCTGAGCCGGAGCGACGACGGCGCTGTCTCCCGTATGAACACCCATGGGGTCGACGTTTTCCATGGAGGTGATGATGATCACGTTGTCGGCGCAGTCCCGCATGACCTCGAACTCGATCTCTTTCCACCCCAGCACCGACTGTTCGACCAGAAGCTGTCCCACGGGGCTGTACTCAATGCCTTTGGCGACGAAGGCTTCCAACTCCTCCTTGTTGTAGGCGATGGAGCCGCCCGTTCCGCCCAAGGTGAATGCCGGCCGCAGAATCAGGGGAAAACCGATTCTTAAACCGATCTCCATACCCTCTTCCTGCGTTGTCGCGATTCCACTTTCCGGAAGACCAACGCCGATTTCCTGCATGGCCGTCTTGAACAGATCCCGGTCTTCCGCCCGGGCGATCGCTTCGGCGCTGGACCCCAGCACCTCCACGCCGTATTTTTTGAACACTCCGGCCCGGGCCAGAAACACCGCCGTGTTCAAACCCGTCTGGCCGCCCAGGGTGGGCAGAATCGCATCCGGTCTTTCCCGTTCGATGATCTTTTCAATCATGGCCGGCGTAATCGGCTCAATGTAAGTCCGGTCCGCCATGTCCGGATCCGTCATGATCGTGGCCGGGTTACTGTTGACCAGAATCACATAGTACCCTTCCTCTTTCAGAGCCTTGCAGGCTTGTGAACCCGAGTAGTCGAATTCGCAGGCCTGACCGATTACGATGGGGCCGGAACCTACGATCAATATCTTTTTCAAATCTTCCCGTTTCGGCATATTTTTGGATCCCGTTTCCGATTATTTTCCCGTTTTTTTTGTCAACCACCCGAACACGGCGTTCGGCGCACCCGTCTCGTCCGACAGAGGGGTGAACTGCACCCCCAAAACTCTCAACGTATCGGATGAAATCCCTTCAACCGTCCCGTCGTTGACATTGGTGTGGGAAACCTTGAATTCCTTCCTGAACCCCGGTTCGCCGGTCATGACATAACTGTGGTTCTGTACGGTAATGGCGACCGATCGGCCGTCGATATCCCGGACCGCATAGTTTCCGCCGTGATGCCCCACTTTCATGCGGGTTACAGCGCCGCCTGCGGCCAGCCAAATCAATTGCGCCCCCATACCTGTGCCCAGAATCGGCACCTGGCCGAGCGCCTTTTCGATTTCCGCCACCACGTCCCCCGCCTGATTGGGATCACCCGCTCCGCTGGAAATGACCAGACCGTCCGGATCAAGCGCCCGGATTTCCGTCCATGGAGTCCCAGGGGCAACGTTCACCAGTTCACAACCGCACTGGGTCAACTGGGCGAGGGTGCTGTTCTTTACCCCCAGATCATAAAGGGCAACCCGGCAGCGAGCGGTTCCGGTAAAGGCTTTTTTATCGGCTTTACCTGCCTTGATTTTTGGTGCCTGCCATTTTTTCAGCTTGTCCAGAAGCGTACGTATCGGTGCGTCGGCAGAACCGATGATCCCTTTCATCTCACCGTGATCGCGGATGTAAAGAGACAGAGACCGGGTATCGACCTTTTCCATACCCGTTACATGACTGTGTTGCATCAGGTTTTCCAGGGTATCCGTCGCCCGCCAGTTACTGACAATCCGGCTTTTTTCCTTGACGATGAGCGCGCCGGCATGAACCGCACCGGACTCTGCATCCTCCTGATTAACTCCATAATTCCCGACAAGGGGATAAGTCATATTGACGAGGCAGCCTGCATTGTCCGGGTCCGTCAGGATTTCCTGGTACCCGACGACCCGATGATCGTCATGGACCCAGCCGCATACTTCCCCTTTCGCGCCAAAAGAAACGCCCCGGAAAACCGCACCGTCTTCCAGCACCAACACCATATCCATATTTCGTTACCTTCTCCGCTGTGAATAATCTACCTTGCCTGTATCCGGATACCGTTTAATCCGATGAAAGGGCACAAAGCCTCCCTGGATAAAGGATTTTAATCGGCTCCCGGGATGTGGGCTGGTACAAAAATGAAAGATCAAATACCGACAGGGCAAATGCCTGGAAAGCATCGACCAAAAGACAGCGCCGTCAATCGGGCACAAAAAAAGGGCAGTACGGCCTTGTTTTCCATAACGCGCCGCAAACCACCCTGTGTTTATGCCTTTTAGACCACGCTCCTTACTGCAACAACCGCTTTTCTCAATTTTTGGATCTTGATCTTATGGAAAGCCGATTATTTATCTTTCTTCATCGGACTTCACCGGAAATACTGAGATGCCTGAAAGGCAAGCCTCCTATGAATCGGCACCTTATATAAACGATCTATAGGCAAAGTGCAACTAAAAAAAAGTTAATATTTTGGCCCGATGGAAGCCTTACACCCGAAAACATCGCCAAGGGATTGATAACCTCCCGGCATTCATTGTTTTCCTGTTTTTTTACATCGGAAATCTGTGAGCGGACGATCCCGTTCTTCATTCCCGCAATGTAATCCGCCAGACCGGAACCGGCGTCAAGGCGTATCCAGGTCCGGCTTGACATACATCTTACCCGACCGATACAACTGCAATCGATCCTGCATAGCTTCCAGCCGGACGGCCTTGCCCTCGGACTCACGCATCAGTTGAAGCGCCTTCTCCACCGCAGCCGTCGCATCGGAGAACCGGCCTCCCGCAGCATACGCCGCGCCCAAGGTATCCAAGGTATAGGGGTTTTTGTAATTCGTCAGTTTGCAGACCCGCTCTGCCAATTTCACGGCTTCCCCGCTGTCACGTATTCGGGAATCTCCAATGGTCGCGAGAATCCAACCGAGGCTGTTCAATGCCCCTCCGAGATCGGGATTAAGGAGCAAGGCTTTTCGGTACTCATCAATGCTCTCTCTTATCCGCCCCATCCGCCGCAGATTATTGGCCAGCGCTTCATGAACGGATGCATCATCCGGTTTGATCCGAAGCGATTTGGAATAAAATATCGCCGCTTTTTCCCAGTTTTTGTTACCCTCGTAAAGTCTCGCCAAATAGTCACAGGAAACGGCCTTGTCGGGCATCCGATCGATATGCTTTTCAAGTGTGTCGATTTGCACTGCTTTGCATCTTTGCCTTAAATCGACATTTTTAAAAGGGGGCGTCACAAGATTGCGGGCGCAATAGTCATCCGCCAGTTTATAGAAACGCTCCTGCTGAACCGGGTTTGCCCCCGCGGGACAATTCATGTCGTCCAGGATCATATGAACTGAGAGGAAATAGGCAAATAGATTAATTTTTTGATCTATATTCTCATTAATTTGCATGGTTTGACGTTCTGTTTCCGGGCTGACCCACGAATTCGCCTGCAGATTGGATGCAATCTGGGGGTCGCTGTAGTAAAGCGATTTCGGAGCCGCATATTCCAGGCGGGGCCTGGCATCGGAATGGATGGCTCCCGGACCGAAAAGCCGGGACAGGTCCTCGGAGACAACAATACCGTAGAGTAAGCGGGAATCCTGAAGCATCATATTCTTTGACTGCCGGGCGTACACCATGGCTGGGTTTGCCTTCTGAAGCCTCGGAAGATGGTTTTGCCCCTTAAAGCCAATCATCAGAAAATCGCCCCTGAAATTTGTCGTGATCAAGAGGCTGTTGGGAAACACCTCGGCAAAAGTTCTGCCTACCAGGGCAAAAGTAGGCCAGTCCATCTGGTAGGAATGAATAAACTGTGCAAAAATCCCGTCGTCATTCAACCTGTCTTTCGCAAGAAGAAAGAAATCCTGTGTAAATAAGGTTGCCAGACCGGCCATCCAGGGATTGGACGGTTCCGAAATGATCACGTCATATTTCTCATTCGTCAACTGCAGGTGCGCCCGGCCGTCCTGAATAATCAGGTTTGCGCGGGGATCGCTCAGGACACGGTTGTTCCACGGACGGAAGAAATCGCCGGCGGCAACCACTTCCCGACTGATTTCCAGAATATCCAGTTTATGTACGGGATAATGCAGGACTTCACCGGGCGTCACACCGCTCGCCAGTCCCAGGACCATAACGTTTTGGGGGTTGGGATGGATCAGCATGGGGAAATGGGCCGACATGGTCTGCGTCGGCATATCCTGCTTGGATGACGCATCCGGTTTCCCGCTGTTGATCAAGCCGTAATGCACTTGACCAAGGGGTTCTAAAGCCTGCATGACCGTGGTAAACCCCCCGATACCATCCCCGTAATAGACAAGCTTCGTTTTAGACAAGTTGCTGCGGTCAATAATTTCCTTTTCATGAAAAAGCATATCCCACCACCCATTGCTTTCCATGATCTTTTTAAAGGATTCAAAGCGATGATATTTCCCCTGTGACAATCCGTAACGATCCCATACGGGATAATGGACGCAGAGCAGCAGACCTGCCAGGGCAGCAACGACAATCGCCCCCATTTTCCACTGATACGCTTTCTCTTTAATTACAATCATGCCCGCCACGATCAACGGAACGAGGAGTTGCAGGGCGATAACAAGGCTCAGGCTTTTTTCTTTGCCCAACAGCGGAATCAGCAGGAATCCCGCCAAAAAAGAGCCCAGAACCGCCCCCAGCGTATTAATCATGTAGGCAAAACCTAATGATTTTCCAACCAGCGCGACCGATTGGGTGTAGATTTTCCCGACCAGGGGAAAGGTGGCGCCCAGGCAGAGGGTTGGGAGAATCATGAAACAAAAGAGAATGAAGGCCTTGACCAGATTAAGCAGGGCAAAATTGTCCTTGAAGGTAAAAATCAGTTTGGCAAAAAACAACTGGCTGTTTCCGAACACCTGACTAACCAACAACACAAAGACGGCGGACGCCACTTGAGTGAAGATCAGGAGCCGGATCGGCGCTTTGACGCGATCGGCAAACCAGCCGAAAATGATGCTTCCCAGGGCAAGATTCAGAATGAATGCGATCAAAACAATCGTAAAGGAGTACGTCGTCGGCCCCACAATCAACCCCAACAGCTTCGTCCAGATGACCTCATAGGCCATCGCGCAGAATCCGGAAACGGCGAAAATCACCAGGGCCCCGATTAAAACAACAGAAGATGCTTGCATGGATGCAGCATCTGTCTCATCCCTTGACACCGGCATGGTTGCCGTAACGGCTTTCTTCGCGGCATTCTTTGACGATACCGTCTTACCGGACCCTGCTTTAACCGTGACTTTCGCTTTCTCCGCAGGCGCAGATATGATTGCAGACATTTTGTGACCGACCCGCAGGCATAACAAACCAACGCCGCTGTTGATGCCGACGGCAAGCATCAGCGTATAGGTCACCCCCAGCAAATCGATCAGCCAAAAACCACAGATCAGAGCCCCGACAGCGGCCCCAATGGTGTTCAAACCGTAAAGCCTTCCCGTATGCGTCCCCAGATGGGACAGACTGGTAACGTAAAACTGACACAGAATCGGCAGAGTGGCGCCCATACAGACCACAGGCAGGCACAAGATCATCGAGACACCGATGAATGTTGACAGATTATAAATGATATCGTGATGATAGAGTTGATTATATAAAATACTGTACAGGGGCAGGAATGCCTTTAATAAAATGGGAATTGCACCGGCATAAACACCGATGATCAACTCCAATATGCCATACATCCTCAATAGTTTTCCCGGTTCCTTGATCCGGTCGATATTTTTGCTCGCCAGATACGCGCCCAAACCAAGTCCACCCATGAAAACGGTCAAAATGATACTTACCGCAAAAGGTGCTCCGCCGATGACTTTAACGATCATTCTCGTCCACAGGATCTGATAGATCAGACCCGATATGCCGGACAAGAAGAAGCAGATCAGCACGATTGTCTCGATATTCCGGTTTACGCCCGGTACGGTTTTGATTTCCCTATTCATCTCTCCCCCAAATTCAGAACCGGTAAAAGATCATATCGTCATGTCCGGATAACTCCGGGGCATCAACATCACGCTAAGCCGTTTTCCCATGTCCGTTCCAAAGCGAGTTGGTATATTTATTCCGCACGAGGTCGTTTTTCAATGTCTGCTCCTCCCTGGTCAGTTTTCCCCGAATCAAACGGATACTCCAGACCTCGGCAAATGCCCGTTTCATGACCTTGCCGAGCATTTCCGCAGTAACGGCTGACCCCGTTTCCTCACGCACTGAAGTAATTCTCGCCGCCAGACGTGCCTCTTGACCGCTTTTCTTGTCTGCGGAGCAAGAGAAAAGCAAATCGTTCGTTTCGGCATCAAAATCAAGAAGCACCGACCCATGCTGAAGAAAACAGCAGTGGGATCTGACCTGTGCAGAGCCGCATATTTTTCTGTTTCGGGCCAGCAACTCAAAAGGCGCCGGACAGGCAAAACAGATCGCTTCCCTGTTTATATTTGCATCCTTATTATAATCAGTTCCCGCCATGTTTACGGCGATACCCAGCTCAGCAAAACCTTGGATAAGACAGGCGCAGATGGTCTGATAATTACCGATCAGATCATCGGGGGAAAAGGGAGACTCCTCCCGGGACACAACGGAATAGGTCATTTCCCGGCCATGCAGCACCGCTTTGCCCCCGGTGGGACGACGAACAATCTCAATCCCACATTGCATACAGCGCTGCAGATTTATGCCATGATTTATGTTCTGGAAGTAACCGACGGACAGGGCGGGTCTTTCCCACCCGTAGAAGCGAAGGGTTGGCGGGCCGCCCCGTTCCTGAAGAACCCGAAACAGGGCTTCATCCACCGCCATATTTTCATAAGCATTCGAAATCCGGAAAGGAAGGAAGCGCCAATTTTCCAAAGGGGATCAATCTACCTCCCCTTCCTGAAGAACAAAATCATGATAACCCTTGGCGTCAAGCAAATCGTCCAGTTCATCCAAATCCTTCATTTCCACGACGATCAGCCAACCCGTGTCCTGGGGATCGCTGTTGATAATCCCCACATCATCATCAATATCCTCATTGACATTCACCACCTCACCGCTGACAGGAGAAATCAGTTCCACCAGCGATTTTTCCGCCGATTCTACCGTACCGAACGGCTCATCCCGCTCGATTTCAGATTCAATATCGGGCAGTTCCACGGACAGCACTTCCCCCAACTTCTCTTGGGCATAGTCCGTAATACCGATCGTGGCAAAATCTCCGTCCACTCTGACCCAAACATGCTCACGGCTGTAAAGAAGATCATCTGAAAATACTGGCATAATCGTCACTTCCTATTGAGTATTAATAACCCATGCATCGGCACAGGGAAAAACCGAAACTTATCCCAATATGGTCAACTCTTTCGGAACCTTCGTCAACACTACCGTTTTCCCTCGGGTCACCCATATCGTATCCTCAATCCTGATGCCCCACTTTCCGGGAAGATAGACTCCCGGCTCAATCGTCAGCACCATGCCCGCTTCCAGCAATTGTTCAGATTTATAGGATATACGCGGAGCCTCATGAATATCCAGTCCCACCCCGTGACCTGTGCCATGTGTAAAATGACGTCCAAAGCCTTTTTGAGCTATCAGATCCCTGGCGATCAGGTCAACATCCCGACACGACCGCCCGACGACCACGGCTTCAATTGCCCGGTCATGGGCTTCTTTCACAAGCCCATACACTTCTTTTAAATCAGATTCAACCCTCTCAATAAAAAAAGTGCAGGTTTCATCAGAATGATAGCCCTTGTATACGGCGCCATAATCAATGACCACCGCCTCACCTGATTTTAATTTCCCGGCCCCGGCCCGGGCATGAGGTAAAGCGCCCCTCGGACCGGAGGCGACAATGGTGTCAAACGCAACTTTGTCCGCACCGCCCTTTCTCATCCGATATTCCAATTCCAAGGCAATGTCCCGCTCCGAGACGCCTGCTTTGATAATCGGCAAAACCGATTTCAGCGCATCGGCCGCAATGCGGGCGGCCTTTCGAATGCAGGCAATCTCAGACTCGTCTTTTCGAGCACGCAAGAGATCGATTTCCCCCGAAAGGGGCTTAAACTTGAGACGTTTGTTTTTTCCCTTTATCCGACGATAAAGTTGAACGTTGAGGCTTGCATCCTCGAACCCAACCACACCGGCGTTTTCTTGAACAAGAAGGGTGGTGATACTGTCAACACTGTCCGTCATATGGACCAACTCCAGGCCAGATGTTTCTTTTCTCGCCTGGGTCGTATAACGTCCATCGACAAGCAGGTGGGCTCTCCCCCGTGGTCCGACGCACAGAACCCCTTCGCTTCCGGAAAACCCTGTCAGATATCGGATATTATTTATATTAAAGAGAAGAAACGCATCGACCGACCACTCGGGAAAGCGCGATCGGAAATCTGTCATGCGTCCCGGAAAAGGATTTGAGGTCATACGGTCGAACTCCGCAACCGACTTAACCGCGTCAGCCACTTTTCCAGTTCAGCAAGAATTGCACTACTGCTGTCAGCAGCACCGGCATCCGTTGAAGCACCCCTCAAAAGACCGTCGCCCCCTGTCATGAGATTGGCCAGCTCCGCCAATTTTCTGGACACCTGTACATCATCGGGCTTTTTGGCGAGGATGACTTCCAGAACTTCCTTAGCCATAGCGTAATGCCCCTGCTGAGTATAAAGGTCGGCAAGGGTAATGGTGTAAAACTCAGGCGATATCTCTCCTTTTTCCTCGACGTCGGCTTCTTGAACTGAAACATTGACGGTTGTTTCAGGCAAGAGTCGGCTTTCCTCGGGAGAGAGGGCAGCGGTAAGCGCATTGTATTTATGAAAAAATTTAAGAGATTCCGCATTCAGACCCGATTTTCCGCAAAGCGTGCCCAGTTGCCGATAAACTTGGGATAAACGACCAATCGTGCTATCAACTTCTTTAAGCAACTCATGAAGCCGGTCCAATTTTCCCAGCCGTAAAACCCCCTGACAGAGGATGGACGTCGCTTCTACATCGCCCGGAACTTGGGCAAGCCATGCCTCGGCCATTTTTACGGCGTCGTCATACCGGTTTTCGTTCAGAAAACCTTGCGCCTCTTGGGGATCAAAACACTTTTCATCGGGACGATCCATATCCGTCGGATCCTTTATGTGCTGATTATTTCCAAGGAAGATCATCTTTTTTATAAAAAAACGTTGGAAAACTAACATAGGCCCCAGGGTGTGTCAAGAAGGAAAAGTAAAGGTTTTATCAAATATTCTCTATGAATATTCCCTATTTAACAGTGTTTCTCGCTTGTACGGCCCAAGAAAAAAAGTTCACCGTTGTAAATACTGTGAACTTCTTCACAGAAACAGACAAATTTCTTGACTTGGATAGAGTGAAGAATTACGCTTGGGCCGAAACGTTGTGTTTTCGGGGGCTTTGCTTCTCATCTCGGTTGATTGTCAGGTTATTGTTCCTCAGGCTCCAAAACAGAAAATGAAGATCACGTATGTGATAGATATTGGTCTTCGAAACACTCTGCAAACCTGAATTAGGCATAGGACTTGCTTCACATATGTGGATTGAGTCCCGTTAATTGGAATTTATCCTGTATAAAGGTTTAACTCAATGATGATAATCGACAACAATGGAAATAGAGGCTTCACCCTGGTTGAAATGCTGGTCACAATCGCAGTTATGGCCATTTTACTGGGCATAACCATTGCGACGTGGAACAGATATAGACTGAATACGGACCTAAAGACGGCAGCCAGAACCGTTGTCAGTGATTTTTCCATGGCTAAGCAGATGGCTGTTCGAAATGCAATCGGATATCGGATCACCTTTAATACGGGTACCAATTCCTATCAATTAATCGAAACCGCCACCGGCAATCCCATACAAACACGCAATATGAGTGAATTTGGACCGGGGATCGTATTAAGCAATCCAAATTTCGGAGGTAACGCGACGATCAGCTTCTTTGCCAGGGGAACAGCGGAAGCCGGTTCGGTTGTGGTTACCAACAGTATCAATTCAACCGGTACCATCACGGTGAATATGACAGGGAGGACCTATGTCCGGTTTAACCTCCAATAGCAGAGGCTTGGGCCTCCTGGAAGTGGTTATCGCGATCTTTATTACGGCCGTAGCGGTCATGGCGATATTCTCTCTTGTGGCTCCCTCGTGGCGAACCACATCGCGATCCGACCATCTGGGCCGGGCCGCCAATATCATGCGTGATCAAATTCAAATGCAGGAGGCGCTGATCACCAATCCCTGCAACGCTGTTGCGGCAGGTGTAACAGGACCTTTAGTCGTGTTCAGTTCCGGTGGTGTTGCCGCTCAACCGGGAGATATACAGTTTAGCGTTACGAGAACGATCACCCAAATTGCGGCAAATGCCTGGCGTGTTACCGTCCGAGTCGCCTGGCCAGGCAGTGCAGGGGTTGTGGGAACGCTTGAAGTGAACAGACAAAATGACTATGAATTTCCCGAGGGGTGTTAAGCGATGAGAGATGCAAGAGGTTTTACCTTGGTTGAGCTGATGGTCGCCGTAGGTGTTACCGCCGTCTTACTCGGCGCTGTTTATACCGCAATCAATGCCACTCAGCGCCATTCCTCCGGCATCGAACGAAAGGTTTTGGTGATGCAGGATGCCAAGCCGGCACTGGATCTCATGTCGATTGAACTTTCCATGGCATCGTTTAACCCGAATATGAAAACGGGCAACTGGCTGGTTGCCAATAGCGCCAACCCGGCCGTCAATTGCGTTAATGTTTCACCCAACCAGGAATACCGTGGTATTCAAGAGGCGACACCCAATGCTGTCACGGTCGAGATGGATGTTAATGAAAACTGTACGATCGATAATAACCCGACCTGCATGCGGCATTTCGCAGGAAACTCAAATGAAAACGAGATAATCCGTTACATCTACGATCCGGCAAATCAGTACATCACCCGGTCGGTGAACTGCGGCGGGAACATGCCTTTTTTGGGCGACACTGAGGCCAGCGGCCGTCCCCGCAACCTCCGGGTCATCAACAGCGACTTGGCGCTTCCTGTATTCCGGTATTTTGACGGCTCCGGCGCTGAAATCCCTGCAGCCAATCTTCCCGCCAGCATCCCGGATATACGACGTATCCAAATCATCCTGGTCATGGAAACGGAGAACAGTGATCCCAACACGGGTCAACGCAGACGATTAAACTATTCCACCAGCGTTTTTGTGAGGAACCATGCTTACAGCGACTAACTTTATGAAGGGTATTCGATCCCAGAAGGGTTTTGCCCTGCTGACGGCTATTTTGGCCTGTATGATCCTTATGGCTCTGGCCATTCTGGTGATGAACATGTCGACCAATGACCTCCGAGTGAGCGGCAGAAACGTGGGGGAAAAGATTGCCCTGCATGCCGCAGAAACGGGCACGCAAGTCATGTTACGAGATTTTGATTATTTAACCAGAGAAACCGCCGCACTGCCGGCCGACACCCAAGTGGACCCGAGTGATGACACCGCCATCTTTACAATCACCCACCCTGATCTTCCTGTAAGTCAGTACAACATGTCAGGATTCTCTCTGGCCGGCGGTCAGAAGATGGTCCGTAATGTGTATCCCCTGGAGTCGGAAGGCAGAAGCACCACCCACGACACGCGTGTCGTCTTGGAGTTCGGCATCGCCAACGGACCGAACCCCGCCGACACCGATTACCGCTAAGGAGTAACCCATGAAGGTCAGAACCGTTGCCATGTTTGTCTTGGTTATCATGTTTATCACAATCGGGCTCTTCTGCGGAATTGCCTTGGCGGAAGACCCGGAGGGAGAGGAAGAACTGTTTTCCAACTCCACAAGCCCCGACGCTTTGATTCTTCTCGATTTGTCGGGAAGCATGGACTGGAATCCCGCAGGAGGAAGTAATGTTTATGGCGATTCGTCCTGCGCCGGTCCTTTTTTTTCTTCTTCCGGTCCGGGACACACCGTCAACTGCAGCCGCCGCCAGATAGCCAAGCGCGCCATTTTCGACATCCTTGACGATACGGGTGACCAGGTCATCAACAGTGCTGACTTTAACAGCCTTGGGGTCCGAATCGGGTACATGAGATTCTACAACTGCAGCAGCGACGACACGGGGGGCAATTATTCATCCGGTTGTAACAGCCTGATAAAAAAAATCAGCACAATCGGCCAGACCACCGCCACAACCTATCAATCGATTTATTGCAACGCATCGGCCACCGGCAGTTGTACAAAAAACGCAAATGTATCCGGATCCGTCAGTGGTGAAAGCGCCAGCGGCGGCACCGCGCTGGCTTCCGGTCTTAAAGAGGCAAAACTGTATTTGAATGCACACAGGAACGGAGACGATGCTCGAGATTGCCGTCAGAAATTTGTTATTGTCATCAGCGACGGCGCCGACACCTATGCCTGCAGTGGAGATGGTTCAGAAACCCAGACCACTCAATATAAACGGAGAAGGGAATCCGTGGCGGCAGTGAAGGCTCTGGCCGATGCGGGTTATCGCGTATTCGTCATTGGTTTCGGTTCCGGCATGCCTTCTTATCTGCAGAACACCCTGAACTGGATGGCCTATTATGGACAAACGGACAATCCGGAAGCGGATAACCAGGGTATCCCCTCCAGTAATATACCGCCCTACAATTTGACGGGAACGAATCTCTATCCCGCCGGCTTATCGTCTTGCAGCACTTCAACCTACACAACGATCTCCTGCAATGACTCGGCCGGGGCAACCGGGGCAAACGCGTGCGCAACCGCGGACGATCCGGCAACTTTGAGGCTGCGAGGCTATGCTTTTCTGGCCACCGACGCCGATGAATTAAGACTCGCCTTAAAGCAGGCCATGACGATTATCCGGCAGGCCAACTATTCCTTTTCCCAGTCCTCCGTACAATCCACACGCACGACCGATGAAAATTTTATATACGAAGGCTCCTTTGAACCACAAGCTAACGAACCCTTCTGGAAAGGACATCTGAAAAAATATCAGATCAATCCTGACGGTACCATCGGCAGTGCCTTATGGGATGCAGCGGATGTTCTTTTGGCAACTGATGCTTCTTCACGGACAATCAAGACATGTAAAGGGGGAAGCTTAGTATCGTTTGACACGAGCAATATCGGACCGGCAGATTTGGGCTTCATCACGGGCACGGACCCGGAAAAACAAAGCCAACGAAACGCCGTTGTGGGATATATTAGAGGAGAAGCCGCCTATAATCCGGAACAGACAACTGTCGGGGGGGAAATAAAAGTCTACAAATTAGGCGATGTTTTTCGATCTACCCCGATTACGGTAGGATCTCCTTCTTCCTACTTTGAAGATTCCCGTGATAAAAATAAACGTTTTGCCTCATACCGTACGAGCCACGAACGATCATCCGCCCTTGGCAATCGTCTTATCGTGGCAGGGGCAAACGACGGGCAGTTTCACGCTTTCAAAACCAGTAACGGTTCAGAAGCTTGGAGCTTTATCCCTCCCAATCTCCTGACTAAGCTTAAAAACATGACCCACACCACGCATCCTCCGACTCTGACCACACACCAGTATTTTGTTGACGGTCCGGTCACGGTAGCCGACGTCTGGTGGGATTCCGGATCGGGTACAGCGAAGGAGGACAATTCGTGGAAAACAATCCTTGTTTTCGGAGAGGGACGCGGCGCCAACGGTTATGGCTGGAGTTCCTCATCCTCCTGTGATTCGGGAATTAGCGAATATTATTCTACAACTCACAACAATTACTGCGGTTATCATGCATTGAATCTGACTAATTCCCTGAATCCAACTTATCTCTGGCATCTCAATTTTACCGATGCGGCAACCCAGGCACCTTATTTAGGCGATCCCTGGGGCAAGATGATGATCGGCCGCATCAGGATCAATGCGGGTGGTGTAGACACGGAGAAATGGGTCGGGTTCATCGGCGGCGGCTATAATGGCTCCGATTGCACCAGCGGCACCTGTGACACCCGGGGCAAGGGATTCTTTGTGGTAGATTTGAGCAACGGCGAGATTCTTTGGAGCTATACCCATAACAATAACGGCAACATGGATTACAGCATCCCCGGCGCCGCCGCAATTGCCGACACGGACAATGACGGCTTCATCGATACGGCTTATATTGGCGATCTGGGAGGAAACATCTGGCGTTTCAGCTTCTGCAAACTGGCCGACGTAGGCCGGTGTGGTATCTCCGGACAAACGGTCAACTGGAACGGCAGCCTATTTTTTAATGCTTCGGGAAGCAGACAACCCATATACACCGTTCCATCCGTTGCCATGGACAAACAGCAAAATATCTGGGTTTACTGGGGTACGGGCGACAAGACAGACCCAACGTATAAGCCCACAAGTGGAATTTACGATTACATGTATGGTGTAAAGGATGCCACACTAAGTTCAACCTATGGTGTGAGCGATGTTTATGAAATCACCTCCTCCACGGATACATATAGCCTTTCTTCGGGATTGGCCGGATATCGCATTCGCTTGAACGGTATCGGAGAAAAGGTTCTGGCGGATTCAGTTATTTTTGGAGGGCACCTCTACTTTACGACCTATACCCCGGCGACAACAACCGCTGATCCCTGTGTCCAGGCCGGCACGGCTATGCTATATGATATTCAATACACATCGGGATCGGGAAGAACCATCAGTCTGGGTGACGGTATTGCATCGGCGCCGGTCTTGTCGCTAAAACCGGGTGGGACAGGGATCCCGGATCTGTATGTGACAACCAGCGGCGGAGGTGGCTTAAGCGCCAGCACTCAGCGTGTCAACATCAACCCCCCCGGAAATGAAGAAAGAAATAAGCTCAGGTACTGGAAAGATAGGCGTGTTGAATAAGATTATGTTTTGAAATTCCCCGTGGTGAACAGGCCACGGGGTTTTTTATAAACGGCTTCATGAACAAAGGTCGTGGAGCGCGGGAGGAGAACGAGTGGATCCGGAAACAAGAGCTAAAAAAAACAAGCTGACGGTCGCCCCCAAGAAGACCAATCCGCTTGCACGTCTACTGATATTTATCGGTATCTTTATTGTGTTGTCTGTTTGTCTTTATATGCTCATCTTGAAACCGGCACCATCTCAAACTGACCACGCGAATCAGTCATCGGCAAACATCCTCCATCAGGTTGCTTCATCTGAAACTGTCGCAACAGACAAAAAAATAAACAAAGATACCCTTGGTGCCGTCATAAAAGCTATTCACCTGACTCCCTCACAGCCGACAAGGCTGGACACGTTAAAGGCCGAAATTGAGCTCCAGCCGGGGGTATCATCAGTTGGTCTTTCTTATCAATATGACTGGAAAGTCAACCACCACCTTATTGCTCATGCCACGAAAGACACCCTGGATCTTTCCGGATTTCAGAAAAATGATCTCCTTTCGGTTCGTGTAACACCCTACAATGCGGAAGGCACCGGGTTTTCTGTAGAAAGTTCCTTTATTGCCGTTCACAGCATTCCTCCATCACTCGAATTACAAAGAACCCATCAAAATGCCCGTTCCGGCAAAGTTTTTTTGCAATTGACGAGCATTCATCCTGACAGCAATAAAATGAGATTCGATCTTGCAGAGCCTTACGTTTCGGGGATGACGATTGATAACCAAAGTGGAAAAATTACCTGGGTTATCCAACCGGAACAAAAAGGCGCCACCCGATTCGGCGCTTCTGTTGAAGATGAAGACAATACCGTTAAAATTACAAAAGAATTTGAAATCGTAATCGAGTGAACAGTACAATTAAAGATCCTCATCCTCGCCCAGATCATAAGCAGCGCACATTCGCCCCTCTTGACGAGCCTTCTTTACCGAACGCTCATGGGCACGATGATCATACAAGCGCGCGGAGGATGGTGGAGATCAATGATCTGGAAAAGCTAAGAGCGAAATAAATTTTCTTGTCGATTGTCTTGGGAAGATCGTTTTGGTTTCATCGAGACGATTTGCGAGCTTTCTTTGGTTTTGTTGCGGTCGTCAACCCGATTTTTCTGCATCAGATCTACAATTATTCCAGGTAGGAACCCACAAGTCGTACTGTGTGGTAATACTGCACGCAGGCACTATGGACGTATCCTGAACGGTCCACGGGACCCCGCAACATGAGGCCATGGTTGGGTTTCCCGGCGGCCCAATCTTTGACCACATCGAGGAGATCCACCTGGGCCGTTTTACCTTTCCCGGACAAGAAGAAGTTCCGGACAAGGGTGCCTGGATAGAAATTGTAGAGCTGCTGGGGTGAGGCCGGCCAAGGGCCTTTGAGAAGGTAGATGTCGCATCGGGGGGATAACTCCTCGTTGGTAGCCAGTGTCCCGTCGGGTACAAATTCTATGAAATCGCTCAAAGTGATGAACAGGGACGCCTCAACAATTTCCTTACCTTGGTAAGGGGTCATATCAAAGAAAATCCGCGACCGGAGATAGTTTTCCTCCCAATAATCGCACTTGCCGTGCTGGTTGTCATCGCAAAAATGACCGATCTTGACCTCCCCGGGGCCGGGCTGACGACCGGGTTGGATGTGCGGCGCAAACAGACAATCCTCCGGACGCAGATCTCCACCGCGCTTGTGGGCCCAGCTATTGGTGATTTTCGCCTCTACCGTGAAGGGCTTTTTCTCTTTTGGAGGTGGATTAAAAATGGAAAAGCGGCCGGAGTAACCGGATACTTTTCCGTCCGGGGTGGAAATACGTACCACATAAAAGATGCCGGGCCAGGAGAGCGGGGGCTCCCAGGCATGATACTCTCCGGTGTTCAAGGCGCCGGTTTTGATCGTTTTAGTTACCACTCCATCCGGCTCGTGCAGCAGATCAATGTTGACGGTACTGTAGCCGCTGATGACGTCTCTGTGCCAGCGGATCGGCAGTGGTATGCCGCTCGCATGCTGTGAACCTTGCATGGGGCTCTGGACGGGAATCTTCAGAGCAAGTTGTTGCGCCAATTCAGGGAAGGCCGGCTTCACGGCTTTCATGCGGCCCTGTGCCGGAACCTGATCGAGTGCCCCCGGGCCGATGATACAGTCCCTGATCTTGAACAGCGCACTGTGGCCCGTGGCCATGCTGTTCTTGTCCCGGATCCCGATCCGGTAGCTGCCAGTGGGCAGGTTTTTCGGGATCTCCCATTTCGGGTAATGACCGGTGTTGGGTGCGTTGTGGGTGATGGTCAGCACCGTGATCATGGCTTGGTCGAGCAGTCGGATTTCGACCTTGTTGTTCTGTCCTCCCGTTTGGTTCCACCATTTGATGTCATAGCTTTTGCCCTTGCACCATTGGGCGTTGCCGGCCGGCGATGTGACGGTGATCGCCTGGGCACTGACGAAAGACGGCAGCGCCATGAGCAGCAATCCCAGTAACGCGGTCCCCGCTAACAGGAACTTTTTTTTCATGGCAGTCCTCGTTATCTTTCAACGGGTAGGGCCTGACGGAACACGGCCTGTATATAGTTTATGCTTATAGCATGTCCCGCCGCCTCAGGCAAGAAGATCCGGCATCGGGGTGGAGGTTCGAAAACCTTAAGACCATCATCTGCACGCTTGCTACCCCGGGGTTGGGTTACCCGCTTGAACAGAGAAAAAAAGGAAAGCATCCCCTGACAGGGGATGCTTTCCTTCCGGGTATGAGCTTTAAGGTTGTGCGGATACCTTCTAACTGGTTTTTACAATTTTGGGAGTGACGAAGATCATCAGCTCACGTTCGTCTACATCTGTTCCTTCCGACTTGAATAACCATCCCAAGACAGGAATTTTTGATAACCACGGAATCCCGGTTACACTTTTTGTATCAGCCGTTTTCATTATACCGCCCAAGACGATCGTATCACCGTCCATGACAACAACTTTAGAATCGACATTACTTGCGACAAGAGGAGGATTTTCATTGTTTTTATTAACTTTCTTCCAATCCGCATACTTACTCGAACAACTGATGTTCATCGAAATTTTGCCTTCGGAGGTGATTCTGGGGGTAACACTTAATTCCAGTTTAGCATCCTTCATTTGGATGGTCGGCGTACCATCTTTATCACGTGTTACATAGGGTATTTCTTCACCCTGACCGATCTTGGCCGGTTCACTATCTATTGTCGTTACCCGCGGCGCCGAAATAATTTTCCCATCACCACTGGTTTCCAAAGCTTCAAGCTTTGACGCCAGAATAACATTTGAACTTGCCACAATGACACCAAGAGCAGGAAACGCTGAAGATGTGGAAGAGGGGAAGTTTACAGCCGTCCCGACAGCACCCGCTTTCGGGAGATTCAAATTAATCGTTGAGGTCCCGGTGTCTGATTGTTCGCTGTTCCCAGCGATAAAACCGATATCAGTTCCACTCCATGTACCCCTCACGCCGGCACCCCACAGAACACCCAATTGACGCTTACCGACACGACTCATTTCAACAATTTTCGCCTCGATTGTGATCTGCGGCAACCGACCATCCTTAACACGTTTTTCCTGATCCGCTTCCTCCTGTTCCCTTTGACGCTTCACCCTGTCTTTAGCTTCCTCATATTTAGTTTTTTCTTCCTTTGCCATTCGATCAACAGTCTTGACGATGAAGACATCGCCTTCCTTGACGCGACCAAGGCCGTGCACCGCAAGTACCGTTTCAAAGGCTTGTTGCCACGTTGCCCGTTTTACGCTTAAAGTGACATTACCCTTAACATCGTCACCGGAGGCAATACTGACTCCACCCTCTTCGGCCAGCAGGCGAAGAACACTCTTGATGTTCGCTTCCTGAAAATCAATCGAAATAAGTCTATTGGGATCCGGCTTTCCTTCGCTCGAAAACTGGTTCTTACTGGTTGACGCTGTGCCTTCCGCTGTATTTTGGGGCGCGGGCTTCTGAGCTTTCGTTGACGTTACATTACCTTCACGATTTGCGTTTCCTGTAAGACCGGCTACATTAAAATCAATGAATATTTTCGAACCGTCCTTCCGCACCATATAAGGAACCCGTTCTTTCATTTCCATCGTCACATAACCCCAGGGTTCGCCATCCTTGTCCTGTTGCGATGCGGAGATTTTATAAACATTATCAAGCCTTCCATCGCCGAGGCCATGGCGAAAATCTTCAGGAATGTATGTGTTCGCCATGACTGCAACAACGCTGTGGGAATTCTTGTTTTCAATCATTGCTCCGGACGCTTTGGAAAAAACCAGGATCACCCTTTCTTTCCCAGGTAATTTTTCAAAAGTAATATCCTGAAGATAGGCGGCTGCTTCTAAATTTCCATCAGCAGCTGCGTTCGCCTGTCCGGCACTGGAAGTCGCTGCACACAATGCGGGGACAAAAACAATTGCTGACAAGAAAGACGCCATTAAACCAATGATGAGCCATAGTCTGCTTTTCTTCATGGTGTTCCCTCGGTATCCTTGTGTAACATGAGTGTAATATGGTTAATTTTACCTTTCTGATCGGCCGATCTAACGGTCACAATCACTCGATCCGGTTTAATGCTGGATACACGCCCTTGCTCGAGACCGATCAGGGTTCCTTCAATAATTGGGTAAAACTTTTTCTCACCATCCTCTACGATCGCTCTCCACCCATCCTGTTCATTGCCCGATATTCCGACCAAATTAAACGCAGATAAATCCTGCTTTTGTAGGGGAGACAGTGGTAGAGCGCCTTTCACCCGCTGCTTCGTCACATTGGTTGCGGTGTCAATGAACGGTTTGAACGGATCTTTCCTACCCATTGAATCGAGTGTCGGTTTTTCCGTGGAGACAAGTGTTCCCTCCTCAGACCAAACCGGGGGCATTATCAGCAGTAAGCTGACACTTATGCATATCAGGACCATCCAAAGCAACAACAGCTTGTCGACATTATTCTTTTTCTTTAGCTTGATCATTGCCGCTCCCTTTTTCTTCCCCGCTTTCATTGCCCAAAAACATGTATGTCTTGATGACACCCGTCGTAACAATTTCGTTGTCTTTTTTATCTTTCCCTTCTTTATTGAGGCTTAGCGTCAAGTCCTCGACGTTGATAATTCTCGGTAACTTCGAAATTTTATTGAAAAATTCT
>CAYOYJ010000005.1:1596-34148 GCA_964408155.1 uncultured Syntrophales bacterium | reverse complement strand
GGGGGTTACGGGTATTGTTCCGACTACCCGGTCGAACAGTATCTGCGGGACTGCAGAATTTCGTCGATCTACGTAGGGACCAATGGGATACTGGCCCTGGATCTTGTGGGAAGGAAACTTGGTGAGCAGGGCGGAGCCAATGTCGTGCACCTCTTTGGCCGCATGGCGCAAACGGTCCAGGGTGCGATAAAAATTTCCGCGCTCCAGAAAGGTGCAGCCGTTCTGGGAGAATCCCTGCAGGCGTTGCAGGATGTGACGGATGGTTTTGCTGCTCTGGCAAAGTCGGAGGGATTTTTGATCCCGATCCTGTATGCTTCTCCTTACCTGCGCATCCTGGGGGATGTCCTGCTGGGGCATTTTCTCTTTGAAGGGGCGGCGATTGCCTGCCAACGACTTCAGGAAATCTATCAGGCGGAAGGTGTTGAAGAGTCCCCGGGCAGGCAGCGTGCCCTGGTCCACGAAAATGCCGATGTGGCCTTTTACCAGGGAAAAATCGCGGCGGCGAAATTTTTTGCCGGCGAGGTGCTGATGACGGTAAAAGGACGCTGCGATGCAATTCGCATGGCGGAACGGGCGCCTTTGGAGATGGCCGACGAATCGTTTTGAAAGGCGGCTTCGTAAAAAGTGCAGGGAGTCAAGCGAGAAAAGTTAAGTCGGACACCGATCCGGCTTACAACTGAAATTTAGTTGCTCTTTGAATCGCAGGAACGGATGCGGTGGAGTTTCTCCGGGTAATCTTTCTTCGCATAGTGACCCTTGGAGGTAACAATCTGATCGCATTGGATGCCGATGAATTTGTCGACGGGTTGAGAATAGGTGCGTTTGCAGCCGAAATTTATCTATGCCCTTTTCCGCTTGTGGAACTCTGCCCAAGGAAAAATCACCGGGCAGAGATCTATGAAAGTCGAATCCAGGAGGTAAACCGCTGATCCAATTCGATGCCGAAGGGTTCTTCGGCTTAAGGATTGGCAGGCATTGTTAAGCCGGGGATTTCCGGAATTTTCTCCGGTACCTCAGGAGATGGCTCCTTATTCGCGGGGGCCTCTTCACCCGGCGGCAGGTTCTCGGAACTTACTTCCCCGGGAGCACCGCCTGTTTCAATCTGCCTTTCCAATATGTCGGCCTCTTCCGGCGTGATATCATCCGGTTGGCTCATCAGTTCCTCATATTCCGGAATGATGATACCCCTCTTGATCATGATCCGGTAGATTAGATTGGCCCTTTTCTCCACGTAACGAGAATCACCCGCCGCATTAAGCCGACGCGGATTGGGCAGCACCGCAGCCAGCCTCGCTGCCTCATATGCCGACAAGGACGCGGCGCTCTTGTGGAAATATTTTTGCGCAGCCGCCTCTATACCAAAGATACCTTCGCCCCATTCGGCCACGTTCACATACAGTTCGATAATCCTTCTCTTTGAGAGACTGTTTTCGATTCGCCAGGTCAAAATGGCCTCCCTGAGCTTACGTATAGGATTTTTTGAAGGCGACAGATAGAGGTTTTTGGCCAGTTGCTGGCTGATCGTACTTCCCCCGGCCTTGATCTTCTTTTTCTTCAGGTTCTTTTCGATCGCTTTCTGCATGGCGTCGAAATCGAACCCTTCATGAGACCAGAACTTGTCGTCCTCGGCAATGATGATGGCCTTGGTCACATAAGGCGAAACCCGCCTCAAGGGAACCCATTTCTGCCGGATTTTAATGTTCTTTCCTTTATCCCGCCATTCCTCCATGCGGTATTCCATAAAAGCGGTATATTTAGGGTTGTGTTTTTTCATCCATGAAACATCCGGATAGATGAAGTAGACGGCAATACTGCAGAATAATCCCGCTCCCAAGAGGATTATTCCCCATTTAACATATTTATGCACTTTTTTAAGCATCCCCGAAATCAGACAGCCTTTTTTGTTCTTCTTAACCCGTTATGATATCGCTCACATGTTTTCGAGGTCCGTCTATACAGATAAATGCGTTATAAATCAACAATTGCGTCGTCATTATCGCATTGGAATGTCATTTTTTATTCACGGACCTGCGATTTTTTGTTTGACTTAACTTTTTTTTTCCGATAGAAACGTGACCAGTCGTGTGCCGTTCTTTAGGATTTGTGCACAATACGACCGAAATAGTGAAGCCCCCCAAATACCCAAGAGGAGGAATTTCATGACGGATCGGCGTATCGGTTTTTGGCTGGGATTTTTCGTCCTGCTCTTTGTTTGCTTTGCGCCAACAAGCAGTTTTTCATCACAAACGTATCACATAAAAAAGGGTGATACCCTTTCAGGCATTTCAAAAAGACACCACGTCTCAGTCCAAGTGCTGAAAGAAGCCAACCACCTTAAAAATAACGCCTTGAGCCTCAACCAGGCTCTGATTATCCCAACCAAAGAAAAGAATAAAGCCGAAAAATCCTGCCGGGTGTCGTCGTCTGAAAAACCACAAAGGACAACCTACTTGGTCCGCAAAGGCGATACGTTCATGAAAATCGCCAAGGTCACGGGGGTTTCCATATCCGATTTAAGGGCAATCAACCGCGTCAGCAGTAACCGTCTCCGGCCGGGTCAGAAAATTAGCCTGACCTACCCGCAACCCCTTAAACCGGTCATGGATATTCCGGAAACGATCAACGGTCTCGACCACTTCAACCTGGATGACTTGGAAGAAATCGAGAATGTACCTGAATCGTCGGACAGTAGTCTTGACCAGAGCGACGAAGAATATGCCCCCCGGTTTCTGGGCAAGTGGGATGATTCCAAGGAACGGGATCTGCTGGTAAAAATCTCCAAGGGATTTCTCGGCGCGCCCTACCGCTTCGGCGGTGCGACGCTGCGGGGCCTTGACTGCTCCGCCTTCGTGAAGCGCGTTTATTCCATTTTCGACATCACTCTTCCCCGAACGGCCCGGGAGCAGGCCCAGTTGGGTCAGAAAATCTCCAGGGACAATCTGGCTGTGGGAGATCTGGTTTTCTTCAATACCCGGCGCTATCACATCAGTCACGTCGGTATTTACATCGGCAACGACGAGTTCGTGCATGCCTCTTCCGGCCGGGCCAGGGAAGTCCGGGTGGACAATCTGAATCAGCCTTACTACAATAAACGCTTTATCAAGGCTGTCCGGATCAAGGAACTGGAGGGTAAGCTATAAAAAAGTTTTCCCTCTGCGTTTTTCTCCTTTTTTCCTTCCTTACCGTCCCTTTTTTAACCAAGAATGTTTATTCTGCCGATGAGATTATTTCAAATTATCAGGTTATCTTTCAACCTTTCTCATTCCATGGTAACGTCCGCATCGCCATCCGCACCTTTGACTTCGGCGGCACGGGGATGGTGCTGGCCGTCGATCCGGAAACGCTAAAAACAACGGTCATCCCTGCCTCCTCTATCGATTTTTTCCAATTTGTGCTTCGCGATCAATGGCACCGTTCTCCGTATCACCAGGCACTGATCATGCATACCGCCCCGCCATGTCCGCTTCAGAATGACGGTCTGGCGCGGGCGGATGTTCAAGTCGCAGGCACATTTCTGACCGTCGATCTGTGTCCCTCCCGGAAACCCTTTGAAAAAAGACTATTTGAAGGTCTTTTCGACATGTGGCGAGGTCACAACGAACCGGCCCCGGTCGGGATTGCCGTCACCGGACTCTGGTCTGCCGATCATGACGCGGATTTTCAGTGGCTTCTGAGCAAGGTCAGAGAGAAAAAACTCGCTATTACCTGGATCAACCATTCATTCAACCATCCCTACGATCGAGCAAAATCGCTGGATAAGACTTTTCTCTTGACTCCCGGAACAAATTTTGAAGAGGAAGTACTTGTCACGGAGATCATGCTCTTGAATAAAGGTCTCCTGCCCTCCGTTTTCTTCCGTTTCCCGGGGCTTGTGTCCGATTGCAACCTCATGAAACAACTACGGAAGCTCTCCCTCATTCCCGTCGGCAGCCGGGCCTGGCTGGCCAAAGGAGAAACACCCGTACCGGGCAGCATCATCCTTGTTCACGGGAACGGAAATGAACCGCAGGGGATCGATACGCTCCTCGATCTGTTTAAAAAGCAGACGGATGCCTTTTCTCGGGGAAAATTAAAACTTCTTCCCCTGAATAACGCCTTGATCGGTCCATGAAAGTAACTCACAGGAAACATTCATATTTCGAGTTTTCGATTGATTTATTCCGTTCCATTTTATACTGTTCCTGCTTTCGGCCTCATTTACGTTGAATCATCGAGGAAACGTCATTACCGGCCTGTCGCCGTTACCAGGGGGACAAATACCTATGGGCAAGACCCTAACGGAAAAAATATTACAGCAGCATCTCGTCAGCGGCAACTACGTTCCCGGCAGTGAAATCGGCGTCCGCATCGACCAGACCCTGACCCAGGATGCTACCGGCACCATGGCGTACCTGCAGTTCGAGTCCATGAACATCCCCCGGGTAAAAACAGAGCTTTCCGTAAGTTACATCGATCACAACACCGTCCAGATCGGTTTTGAAAACGCCGACGACCATCGCTATCTCCGGTCGGTGGCCCGGAAATTTGGAATCTATCTTTCCCGAGCAGGCAACGGCATCTGCCACCAGGTCCACCTGGAGCGATTCGGCAAACCCGGCAAGACCCTGATCGGCTCAGACAGTCACACCCCCACCGGAGGCGCCCTCGGCATGATCGCCATCGGCGCGGGCGGTCTGGACGTGGCTCTGGCCATGGCGGGAGAATCCTTTTATCTCACCTGTCCCCGGGTCATCCGGATCAATCTGGAGGGAAAACTCCCCTCCTGGGTCTCTGCCAAAGATATCATCCTGAAAGTCTTGGAGATTTTCTCGACGAAGGGCAACGTCGGCTGCATCTTCGAGTATGGTGGAAGCGCCCTGGCACATCTGACCGTCCCGGAGCGGGCCACGATCACCAACATGGGCGCCGAATGCGGTGTGACCACGTCCCTTTTCCCCAGCGACGAAGTGACCCGGACGTTTCTGAAAGCCCAAGACCGTGCTCAGGACTGGGCGCCGCTGTCGGCAGATGACGGCGCCATTTACGACAAAACGATCACGATCAATTTGAACGAACTGGTACCGCTCACGGCAAAGCCCCACAGTCCCGACCAGATCGCCACGGTCAAGGAAATGGGAAACGTCCCCGTCGACCAGGTCTGCCTCGGGAGCTGCACCAACTCTTCCTACAAGGATCTCGTCACGGTCGCTAAAATTCTCAAGGGAAAGGTGGTTCATCCCCGGGTGAGCTTCATCATCGCCCCGGGTTCGAAGCAGGTGCTGGAAAACCTGTCCCGGGACGGCTATTTAACGGACCTGCTGTCCGCCGGGGCCCGGCTTATGGAAAACGCCTGCGGTTTCTGCATCGGCAACAGTCAGAGCCCTCAGAGCGCAGGGGTGTCCTTGCGGACTTCGAACCGCAATTTTCTCGCACGCTCGGGCACCAAAGACGCCTTGGTTTACCTCGTAAGCCCCGAAACGGCGGCGGCGGCGGTCATAACGGGCACTTTTATCGATCCCCGGGAACTGCCCATGCCCTACCCCGAGGTGGCCTTGCCGGAGCATTTCCACATAGACGACGGCATGATCATTCCGCCGGTTTCAGGAGAGGAAGCACAGGACACAGAGATTTTGCGGGGGCCGAACATCGGCGCACCGCCGAAAAATGTCGGGCTACCCGCAACCATCCGAGGACAAGTCACCCTGAAAGTCGGAGACAAGATCACCACGGACCACATCATCCCCGCCGGGGACCGGATGAAGTACCGCTCCAATATTCCCCGGTATGCTGATTTTGTTTTTGAAACCGTCGATGGAGACTTTGCCAAACGCGCCGCCGCAATCCGGGACAAGGGGGAACACAACGTGATCGTTGCGGGCCTCTCCTACGGCCAGGGGTCATCCCGTGAGCACGCCGCCGTCTGCCCCATGTACCTCGGCGTCAAAGCCGTCATCGCCAAGTCCTTTGAACGCATCCACGCGGCGAACCTCGTCAACTTCGGCATTCTCCCGCTAACCTTCCGCAATGAGGGGGACTATGGTCGGACCGACCAGGGAGACACCCTGGAAATCCCGGATATTCGGGAGATCATCGCCGGGAACCGGCCGCTCATCGTCAAGAACACCATCAAGGGCCTGGAGTTCGAGGCGGTTTACGATCTTTCGGAACGGCAGAAGGCCATGATTCTGGCCGGCGGCGCCCTGAACCTGCGCTCGTAAACGGCTGAGCAAATTTGTATAAACTGATCAGGAGATCGACAACATATGGAGAAGATTAAGGTAAAAACCACGCTGGTGGAAATGGACGGCGACGAAATGACCCGGATCATGTGGCATTTCGTCAAGGACAAGCTCATCTTTCCCTATCTCGACATTCCCCTGGAATATTATGATCTGCATGTCAAATACCGCGACGACACCGACGACCAAGTGACGATCGATGCGGCAAAGGCCATCATGAAATACGGGGTCGGCGTTAAATGCGCCACCATCACGCCGACGGAGGACCGGGTCAGGGAATACAACCTGAAACAGGCCTGGAAGAGCCCGAACGGGACGATCCGCGCCATGCTGGACGGCACCGTCTTCCGGACCCCGATTGTGGTCAAGAATATCCGTCCGACGGTCTCCACATGGAAGAAGCCCATCACCATCGGACGCCACGCCTATGGCGATGTGTACAACAACACGGAAATCCGTGTCCCCGGACCGGGCAAAGCGGAACTGGTCTTCACCCCCGCCACCGGTGGCGAATCAGTGCGCCGGACCATCAAGAACTTCAGCGGCCCCGGTATCATCCAGGGCATCCACAACACCGATGAATCCATCCTGAGTTTTGCCAGGGCCTGCTTTACATACGCCCTGGACCGGAAAATCGATCTCTGGTTCAGCACGAAGGACACCATTTCAAAAATCTATGACGCACGTTTCCGGACGATCTTCGACGACGAGTATGAGAAGAACTGGAAGGATAAATTCACCGCCGCCGGCATTGAGTACTTCTTCACCCTCATCGACGACGCCGTCGCACGGATCATGAAATCCGGAGGCGGCATCCTCTGGGCGGTTAAAAACTACGACGGGGACGTCATGTCAGACATGATCGCCTCCGCCAACGGGAGCCTCGCCATGATGACTTCGGTTCTCGTTTCCCCCTGCGGTTATTACGAATACGAGGCGGCCCACGGCACGGTCCAGAAACATTACTACAAGCACTTGAAGGGCGAAGGAACGTCGTCCAACTCGATGGCCCTGATCTTTGCCTGGACCGGGGCACTGCGTAAACGGGGTGAACTGGACGGGACGCCCGAGGTCATGCGTTTCGCCGATTGCCTGGAAAAGGCGGCCCTTACCACCGTCGAGGAAGGCGTCATGACCGGTGACCTTCTACTTGTTGCAGAACCCAATCCGGCCAACCGGAAAGTCGATACGGAAGGCTTCATTGACGCCATAGCCGAACGTCTGGGAAAACTGCTGTAGATGGAAAACACCGGTGTTCCCAACCTGAAAGACATGCCCCTCCCGGAACTGGAGGCCTTTCTCGTCGGGTTGGGGAAGGAGCGCTACCGGGCCCGGCAGATCATGAAGTGCCTCTACCAGCAGGGAACCACATCGGTCGATCAGATGAGGACCCTGTCCCGGGAATTCCGGGAAGAGCTTTCCCGGCGTGTCGTCATCGACTCACCCCGCATCGTTAAGACCCAGACATCCAAAGACACGACGAAAAAGGTGCTGTTCGAGCTCAAGGGCGGGAATTTCGTTGAAAGCGTTCTGATCCCCGGCAAAACCCACTGGACGGTCTGCGTCTCCACCCAGGTCGGCTGCCGGATGGGCTGCCGGTTCTGCCTCACGGGAAAGCAGGGTCTCACCCGAAATCTTCTCCCATCCGAAATTGTGGGGCAGGTCACGGCTCTCAGAACGGAAATGCCTGAAGGTCCCGATATCAAAAACATCGTCCTCATGGGGATGGGAGAACCCCTGGACAACTACGACAACGTCGTCAAGGCGATCCGGATCCTCACATCGGACCACGCCCTCGGATTTTCCACCCGTAAGGTGACGCTCTCCACCTGCGGGTTGGCGCCGATGATTCTGAAACTCGGTGAGGATGTCTGCGTGAACATCGCCGTGTCCTTAAACGCCCCGGAAGACACGCTCCGGAGCAACCTCATGCCCATCAACCGCAAGTATCCCCTGGCGGAACTCTTTGCCGCCTGCCGGGACTACCCCATGCCTGGACGACGGATGGTCACCTTCGAATACATCCTCATCGGTGGTGTCAACGATTCTCTGGATGACGCGGCCGAACTCGTCCGCCTTCTCAAGGGTACCCGCTGCAAGCTGAACTTGATCGCCTTCAACGAATATCCCGATTCCGCCTTCAAAAGCCCCGTCCCGGAAGCTGTCGCCGCCTTCCAGTTGTACCTGGCAAAGCACCACTACACGGCGATCCTGCGGGCCAGCAAGGGGAGCGACATCCTCGCCGCCTGCGGTCAGCTCAGCGGGCAGTATAAGAAAGAATAGAAAAGACGGAAATCAGTCTAAACGGGGCTTCGTACCTACTTCCTTTTTTGTACCATAACCAGGTCGGCTGTAACTTTCAAAACAAATAACAACCCGTTTTTTATTGATTATTATCCATCATTGAATAAATTCAGTTGTTTAGAGAGCGTTGGTTGATCAGTTGTGTAATCATCATAAACTGCGTACCGCCAGAAGACTTAAGGCCGGTCAGGATGTTATGAGCAATCGAGCATTCTGGTATATCAGTCAGTACATGAGCTTTTCTTTTGGCGTTTCATAAATGGAAACCAAGTAAGGGTGATAAAAAAACCCCCTTATTTCGCCACGGGACGATACAAGGGGGGAAAAATCAGTTTTAACTTACAACTTCCTTGAGCCGCTTGATCATTTCCATCATGAACTTTTCTCTCTCCTTGAGGTTATGGAGAAATTCCCTGCTGTCCGTGTCGGCCATTTCCATCTCAAGATCGGGCAGGTAACGTTCCAGAACAAGCAGCAGCTCGCGTTCTTCTTCGGGTGTCATCGTGATCCTTGACATGGCGTTTTCTCCTTTCTTCTTCATGAAGGGTGAATAAATCCGTAGGACTTCCGCGCTTCCTTTAGTTATAAAATATACCTTCCGCTGATCATTGTAAAGTCATCTTTCCCATCAGGATCATTTATATTCTTCCAGAATTGGCGCGATGAATTGCTTCCTCGGACAGGCATTGCTTATATTCGAAGCGATTGATTGACATTTTCTAACCACTATGGGATTTTCATAACGACCGATGACGCGCCGCAAGCTTTCTTAGCTGTTTTTTAAGTATTTTTCACATGAGGTAAAAAAATCACCGGATAGTACAGACAATTAAAAGACACATGTATTCATATGCTTGAGCATGATATGAACTGGAGGTATCGATCATGAGCGACAGGAGGGGCGAGAAGATCGGTTGGACATACGGTTGGCTGGGCGGTTTTATCTGGGTCGGCGCCTTGGCCGCTGTCTTTTTTTCCCAGACCAGATGGATCCAGGGTTTTGCCGGATTGATTTTGCTTGGTGCTGCCATCTCGGCTATCATCTTGCTTGCTCCGTGGCGGCATCCGTCGGTTCCCTACGGGAAGCTCCTGATTGTCCCCTACGGACTGTTTTTCGCATCGGTCGCATGGGCTGTGTGGGCATTCGGCGGCTTGAAAGCAGCCAGGATGGATTGGTGGTCTCTGTTGTGGCTGATTCCGCTTCTTATACCCTTTGGGACGTTATCAAAGCGGTGTTGGAATGATTCAAAAGCCGGGGCGGAAAATAATTAAAAAGCGCTGTTAATTTATTAATCAATCCTACACAATCGAGGGGTATCATGATGCGGGAGTGGGTTTTCCTTGTTGTTGCCATCATTTGTGAAGTGTTTGCCACGTCCACACTCAAATCCACGGAAGGGTTCAGCCGCCTGTGGCCGACCGCTGCGGTTGTCGCCGGCTATGCCTTGTCCTTCTATTTTCTGTCCCTCACCCTGAGGACGATTCCCGTGGGGGTCGCTTATGCGATCTGGTCGGGTCTGGGCACGATTTTGATCGTTCTGATCGCCTGGCTTGTCATGAAACAAAAACTGGATATTCCCGCTTTGGCCGGCATTTTTCTTATCGTTGCAGGTGTCATCATGCTGAACCTTTTTTCCAAATCCTCTGCAAATTGAGGATGCTATATTTTTAGCTTGAAGGCGAGGAGAATGTTCTTTCCGGGATTTACACTTCCCAGCCTATGTCCTGACCGATTCAGTTTGGGTTGCTTTTGTCTATGCTTCAAATCAGCAGTTCTTCCTGTTATCCTAACCCGGATTGTGGTATCAAAGGACTGGGTTAATGTTGATTTAGGTAACACGATTTAAGAAAGGATATCGATATCTCTATGAAAACAAGGTTTATTTTCCTCACAGGTCTTGTGCTTACCACATTTCTTATCGGCTGCCACAGAGCGCCTGTCCTGCAAGAAAACATTCCTCAAACACCGAAACCCGAGCAGATAAACTACTCTAAACCGCTGCCTCCGGGAGAACTCGCTCTGCGGAAAATTACCGATCCGGCGGAGATACCCGACTTCACTGCCGCCTGCTATGACCTGTCCAATTTGAAGACGGCCGTCAACAACAGTCTGAACTACCTCAAGAAACCTTCCAGCAAACAGCATTACCCCTACGGGGAGATTTCGCATCAGCAGGTGGTGGACAGCCTGAAAGTATTCCTCGGACTCATCGATGCCGGGTATAAAGGGGCGGAACTCAATACCCGTATACGGGAGCAGTTCGACGTCTATACGTCGGTGGGCTGCGATGACAAAGGCACGGTACTCTTCACCGGCTATTACACACCGGAATTTGAAGGCTCAAGGCAAGCCGGGGGCCGCTTCCGCTACCCGCTTTACAGTCAGCCTGAAGATCTGGTGAAAGATGAGAACGGCAATACCCTGGGCCGACACATTTCCGATGGGATTGTTTCGTATCCAGCGCGCACCGAAATTGAAAGCTCCGGGATGCTGAAAGGCAAGGAAATCATGTGGCTGGCCGATCCGTTTGAAGTCTATCTCGTGCACGTGCAGGGTTCGGCCAAGATCCGGCAACCCGACGGCTCACGCATCGGTATCGGATATGCCGCAAACAACGGTCATGAATATCAAAGCATCGCCCAAATGATGATTCAGGACGGAAAGATTGCCAAAGACCAGATGAGCCTGTCCACAATGATGACCTACTTCAAGGCCCACCCGGAAGAAATGACGTATTATATCAACCAAAATCCACGCTTCGTCTTCTTCCGCACCGAGGATGGGCAACCACGTGGAAGTATTAACGAACCAGTTACGACTCTTCGTTCCATCGCCACTGACAAGTCCGTTTATCCGCGGGCCTGCATGGCTTTTCTTACCACGGCTCTGCCGCGTGCAAACGGCAGCAAGGTGGTACAAAACCTCTATTCGGGTTTCGCTCTGGATCAGGACACTGGCGGTGCGATCCGGGCACCGGGCCGGTGCGATGTCTATATGGGAGAGGGCGAGACCGCTGGAAAACTTGCCGGACAGACTTATCGGGAAGGTCGCCTGTACTACCTGTTCATCAAGCCTGAAAATCAGGGGGCTTTATCGGTACCACAACCTATTGCAGCACGGATAAAACAAAAAGATGCTGCCGCCGAAGCACCGTAATTTCCCGTAAAGAATAGGCTCGTATAAACCTTGAGAGCGCCTGAAATGTAAATTCAGGCGCTCTTTTGCTTATGGTCGGTTTAACGCATAATCCCAGTCTAATGCATATTCGGATTCTTGATCAGGGGGACCTTTGTGACAGGTTGGTTTATTGTCTTGCCGGTGTTTGCCTGATATGGGGTTGTGACGGTAACATCATTGGTATAATTAGACATGGCGTTCGTTGTCTTAACCCTTACCTGATAAGTATATTGGGTCCCTGGATTGACCTGTTTGTCGATATAGAGGGGGCCTCCTGAACCTGCCAGGTTACTGAACATGCCGCTTCCGATTTTCCGGCGAACCTCATAATAACACCCGGCCGGCAAGGTGCCTTCCCATTCCAGGGTCACGGCGTTCAAGCCGGCTTTGGCCTTTAAGTCCGTGGGCGCCACTAAGGTGGTCACAGCCACCGGTTTCGTAAAACCGGACATCGTTTTTGAATTTTCATTATTGGCGGCAACGCTGTATTTGTAAGTGATGCCGGGTGTAACAGCGGTGTCGATATAGGACGTGCTGTTGGCCGGCGCCTTGAGCATGGCGACCTCTTTCGTGGATGCTCTGCTGATTAAAAACTGAGTTTCGGTCTGAGAAGTATCCTGCCAGGTCAATTTCACATAGCTGCTGGCCGAAGCATAGACCTGGGGATTTGCCGGTTCTGTGGGTGCCGACGACCAGACAACGCAATTGGAATTCGCCGAGGCCCCATCGGCGCAAACGGCACGTACCTGATAATAGTACTTGGTGTCGGGCTTTACCGTGTCGTTGTACTGGGTGGTGTTGGCGGGCACGTTAAACGCATCGAAATTGCTTTTCTGACCTTCAACCGCTCTTTCAACGATGAACCCGGTTTCGCCATAGGAGGTATCTTTCCATTTTAATTGCGGCGCAAAAGTCCCCGGAAAACAACTCAAGGTTAAGTCGGTGGGCCGGGCCAGAATTGTCACCGTCACCTTATTGGATTGTGCCGACGTACCGCCTACCGTCTCCGCGATGACCGCATAGCCGTAGCTGCTATTGTCGGCTACTTCTTTGTCTTGATAGCTGGTCTGTCCGGCAGGAATCTTGATGCTTTTGATCAGTACGTTACTGGCATTCGCTTTCAGTAGAATAAAAGAAGGATTGACCTTGGAGTTGTTTTTCCATGAAAGATCAACGTAGTTGCTTTGGGTGATGGACAGGTTGGCAGTCAGGTTAGTCGGACCGATTGGATAACTCGTCCATTTGACGCTATCCGACCACGGTGAATAACTACTGCCGGCGATCGCCCGCACCCGGTAGACGACGGTGTGATCCGCTTCAATTAAATCCTTATATTGGGTGACATCGGCCGGCACCGTTTTCGTGGATACAGGCCCGTTCCCTATGCTCTCTATCTCGAAACCAGTTTCCCCCGTTGAGGTATCCTGCCATTCAAGCCGCAGTGACAGTGAATTGGGTATGGCAAGGACCTTAAGATTGGTGGGGGCGAAGAGATGCGGTGTGGCCGGGACCATGGTGTCGTTTGCCTGCGGTGCTTTTAATGCGCCTGCCGCAGGAAACGAGAAGAGCAACAGGATGAATACGGCACCGATGACACAGCTCCAGATGCTTTTTTGCTTCTCTATTCTCGACATCGGTGATCCTCCTTGGGTGGCTTATGTTGAATGAAGGTTTTTCCATTGGGATACCGGACAAGCGCAGACCGAATCAGGCAGATCGGGTTATCTTCAGCTAACGCCCCTGAAAGGTATCGCAATACCGTCTCCTGTTCCGATTCCTTAAATTTGCTTATTGCTCGCGCATATTTTTCATCATTTCCTTCATTTTCTCGATATCTTCCGGTCCGGGATAACCGCCTGCGCCGGCCATAAGTTCCATTGTGCTTCCCACCTTCCGGTAATCCGCCGGTACTTCAAACATCGACGCCGTCGCCTCCCCCAGTTTAACCTCCTTCAATTCCATGACCACAGTGCCTCCGCCCATCTGCCTGGCTTCCGGAGCATCCATCTCATTACGAATGGTCAAACCACCCAGATCCGTCGCCTCCCAGACACGCCCCCGATATTTCTCCTCGGGTTTATCCTTTTTATACATGACAATATCATACTTGACACAGGGATGACCGTCCAGGGTCTCCGAACCGGTCTTCGTTTTCTCAACGGTTACAGAGGGATCGTCCATCTCGGGTGCCTGCTCCTGCCTGGTCTGCTCGAAGTATGTCTTGTTGACGGTTGACATCATGATGACTTTCCCGGATCCCGTTTCACTGATCGTCACCACACCATTCATCATGGGATTCTCAACTCGGCTTTTGGTCCCCATCTTGGCCATGGGCATTTCCATTCCCATGGTCACCATCTTCGCCGTAAAGTTGCTCGGTGGTGCCGCCTTCTCGGAAGCGCAACCGACAGCAAATAAAAACAGAACCAGACCCAGGAACCATCCCCTGCAGATTTCTTTTTTCACCGCTTTTTCCTCCTCAACATGATGTTTTTTCTTGCCTATGACATTTTTTTATTCATAACATCTCCGTGGTCTTTTTCCAATCGACATTTGCTGTCCTGACGATTGAAACACGGATTGATTTTCGCTAAATTCCGGTTGCTGAGGCCGTATATTCTCACCTCGGCCAAATTATATCTTGAATATAAATTAGTTTTTTTATAAGCTCGCCAAAATTTTTAACTTTTGGGAAGAGGGGGTAGGTTATGGTTAAAAAATGTCTATGCGTGTTGTGTTTATTCCTTTTCTCCGCGCTTATCTATGCCGAGATCGCACCGGCGGAAATCAAGGCGGATTACGGAGGAAGCCTGCGACTCAGGCAGGAATACTGGGAGAATGTCGTCGATTTTGAAACGCTTAATAAACCGGATCGCGATTTTTTTCGATTGCGTTCATCCCTTTGGGGAAAGTTGGATTTTACTCAGAATATTGGAGTGTACGCCCGTATCACCAATGAGGCCCGGTATTATCTGGGGAGCTATAAACCTTTTGAACTTCCCGGCAATCCTGAGTCGGACACTGATCGTTTTGACGAAGATGAATTGGTCATTGATAATCTTTACTTTGACATGAAGAACATCTTCGGCCTCCCTATCGATATCCGGATTGGTCGCCAGGATTTTGTGGGGCAATATGGCGAAGGGTTTGTGATTCTTGACGGTACGCCCGGTGATGGTTCTCGGACCCATTATTTTAACGCCGCCAAGGCCTCCATAAGGTTTCATCCCAATCATTCACTGGACCTAATCGTTCTTACCAATACTCAAAAAGATAAGTATCTTCCCTCCTTGCATCCTGCGAGATCAGACGCTTTACGGACCTACTTCGGCAATGAGAGAATGCTTAATATCTCCGATGAAAGAGGTTTTATAATCTATGGTAAAAACAAACTGAATGATAATCTTATCGTTGAGCCATATTATATCTACAAACAGGAAGATTCCGTGGGAGATTACAAATACGCCGGCCCCACGTCCAAACTGGAACTCAATACGGTTGGAGCAAGAATTGTTTTTACCGCTGCAAACTGGAAGGTCCGTGCCGAGTATGCCCACCAGTTCGGAGATTATGATAACGACATAGACCGAGAAGGTGATGGCGGTTATCTATTCATAGGACAAAAATATACCACATTGCCTCTGCAACCCGAATGGGAACTGGGTTATGTTTATCTTTCGGGAAACGAGTCCGGCACTTCCAAAAATGAAGGCTGGGATCCTTTATTTTCCAGAGCACCGGCGTGGAATGAGATCTTTATTTATCCGCTGATCTACGAAACCATGGGCGAGAGTGGTGCCATTCCCGCCTATTGGACTAACCTTCGGCTTTATAAACTCGGTTTGAAAATGACCCTTGCACCAACCACAAACCTTGCTCTCTCATACCAGTATTTAAGAGCAGTCGAAGAAACCAACATTACGGCAGCGGCCACGCGGGACATGTTCTCGAACGATTCCAAGGATAGAGGACATATCGGCACTCTCATGCTGACCCATGCCTTTACCAAACAGATCGATGGATTTTTCCAAGTGGAATATTTCGCCCCCGGGGATTTTTACGGTGACGATGCCGAAGATTCGTTTTTCTTGCGCTGGCAATTGCAATTTAAGTTTTAAGTAGCTTGTGTTTGGCGTAGAGTCCTTTTATACGAGGAATGAGGGTCTTGGAGTGTGGATCTACGGGGCCGGCGCCACACCGATTCAAAAATTTATTTTCCGGCGGGTGGAAGGCCCGCCGGACTTTTTTCTATCTGGCCATTTTCAGGGAGAGTTCCATCAACTGCTCGACCGCCACCGTCGAGGGGGCGTCGGTCAGAAGGCAGGTCGCCTTCTGGGTTTTCGGAAAGGCGATCACATCCCGCAGCGATTCGGCATGGCTCATGATCATCACCAGTCGGTCCAAGCCGAAGGCCAATCCGCCGTGGGGTGGTGTGCCGAATTCGAGGGCATCCAGGAGGAATCCGAATTTTAATCGAATTTCTTCCTTGGACAGGCCGAGAACCTCAAAGATTTTGGCCTGCACGTCCTGACGGTGGACTCGAATACTTCCGCCGCCGATCTCGGAACCGTTGAGAACCAGATCGTAGGCTCGGGCCCGCACCTTGCCCGTGTCCGTGGTTAAAAGCGGCAGATCCTCCATGACAGGGGACGTGAAGGGGTGGTGGGTCGATACGAACCGCTTTTCGGAATCGCTGTACTCCATCAGCGGGAATTCCGTTACCCAGGTGAAGGCGAACCGGTTCGGATCGATCAGGTTCATCTTCTTCGCCAGGAAAATTCGCAGATTGCCCAGGGTATCATTCACCACGCCGGGGGCATCGGCGGAGAAGATCAGTATGTTCCCTTCCTTTGCCTCCATCCGGTCGTTTATCTGTTTCACCTCTTCCGGTTTCAGGAACTTGTGAATGGGGGAGGTCCAATTTTCCGCGTTGACCCGCGCCCAAGCGACGCCTTTGGACCCGTAAGTCGCGGCAAAATCCTTCAGTCCATCCAGATCCTTCCGGGAGAGCTGCTTGCCGTCGTCGACGCGGATCGCCTTGATCATGCCGCCCGTGTCCGCTATTTCCCGGAACAAGTTGAACTCGCAGGTCTTCGTGATATCCGTCAGGTCCCGCATCTCCATGGTGAAGCGGATGTCTGGATTGTCCTTGCCGAAGCGCGCCATGGCATCTTTGTAGGGAAGACGCGGGATCGGCAATGGCACGTCGATATTCAGGCAGGTCTTGAAAATATGTGCCATGAGACCTTCCATGGCGGTCATGATGTCGTTTTCGTCGATAAAGGACATCTCCACATCGATCTGAGTGAACTCGGGCTGCCGGTCCGCCCGGAGGTCCTCATCGCGGAAACACTTCACGATCTGAAAATAGCGGTCGAAACCGGAGACCATCAAAAGCTGCTTGAAGATCTGGGGCGACTGGGGCAAGGCGTAAAAGGTTCCGGGATTGACGCGGCTGGGAACCAAATAGTCACGGGCGCCTTCGGGGGTGCTCTTGGTCAGAAACGGCGTCTCCACTTCGATAAAGCCGTTGGTCTGGAAATAGGTCCGGGCTGCCGTAGCGACCCGGCTGCGGAGAATCAGATTGCGCTGGATCTGTGGTCGGCGCAGGTCGAGGTAGCGATATTTCAGCCGCACGTTTTCATTGATTTCCTGGCCTTCCTCCAGGCTGAAGGGCGGGGTTTTCGATTCATTGAGAATTTCCAGTTCCGTAACCATGACCTCCACTTCGCCTGAAGCAAGATCGGGATTCGCCATACCTTCGGGTCTGTGTCGGACCTTGCCGACAACCGCGAGCACAAATTCGCTCCGGATGCGTCCGGCCTCTTCATGGGCTGCGGGTGAAATTTCGGGATTGAAAACAATCTGGGCCAGGCCTTCCCTGTCCCGGAGATCGACGAAAATGACGCCGCCATGATCGCGGCGACGATGGGTCCAGCCCATGAGGACGACTTCTTTATCAATGTCTGCAGCGCGCAAATCACCGCAGTAGTGGGTTCTTTTTCGCTTGCTTATGAATTCAGTCAAACTATCTACCTCACTTTTCTAATTGAATGATGTGCTCTTCCATCCGGTCGAGCGGCAAGGACTGTTGACTGCTGCTTTGCATATTCCTCAGTTCGCCCTGTCCGGTTTCCATTTCTCTGTCCCCCAGAATAAGCGTATAACGGCTGTCCAGCTTATCTGCTTTCTTCATCTGGCTCTTCAGGCTTTTTCCGCCATAATCCATTTCCGCCTGGATGCCTCTTAGACGCAGCCGGTTGCATAGTCTGAAGGCATATTGTTGGGCGGCGTTACCCAGTGCGGCCACGAACAGGGTCGGCGCCGGGGATAGCTCCATCTGTCCCTCCGGTAAAAGCGCCATCAGGCGTTCGAAACCGATGGCAAATCCGATGCCGGGTATATCGGGTCCGCCCAAGTCACGGACAAGGCCGTCATAGCGGCCGCCGCCGACCACGGCATTCTGGGACCCCATGTGGGGGATAGTCACCTCAAAAGTGGTCCGGGTGTAATAGTCCAGACCCCGCACCATGCGGTGATTGATCCGGAAAGTCAGGTCGAACTGGATCAGGGATGCCTTGACCGTTTCAAAATGGTTGCCGCAGTCGTCGCATATAAAATCCAGGATGCTGGGGGCGTCCTTGATGATCCGGGCGCAGCCTTCATTTTTACAGTCAAAGACCCGCAGGGGGTTGGTATGGAGTCGTCGCTGACAATCGCCGCAGAGCTCATGCTCCGTGTCCTTCAAAAACGCGATCACCTTTTCCCGGAAAGCAGCGCGACAGGCGGTGCAGCCAAGGGAGTTTATATCCAGATTCAGATTACCCAAGCCTACTCCCCGAAGGAAGTGCACCAACATGAGAATGACCTCGGCATCGATCCTTGGGTCATCTGCGCCGAGGACCTCCACGTCGATCTGATGGAACTGACGATAACGGCCCTTCTGGGGGCGTTCACGGCGAAACATGGGGCCGATGGTGAACAGCCTGGAGACCGTGTTCTGGTTGAACAGGCCGTGCTCGATATAGGCGCGCAGCACCGAGGCCGTTGCTTCCGGCCGCAGGGTGAGGCTATCCTCGCCCCGATCCCGGAATGTATACATCTCCTTTTCGACGATGTCCGTTGTATCGCCGATCCCCCGTTTGAAGAGTTCCGTCTTTTCCAGGATGGGCACCCGGATTTCCCGGTACCCAAAAGCTCCAAGAATCTTGCGGGCGAATTGCTCGACCTTCTGCCAGTTATGCGCTTCTTCGGGGAGGATGTCTTTAAACCCTTTAACAACGGTAATTGTTTCCATATAAATCATCTTTTCCAATCGAATAGGTTACAGGACAGGAGATTCATCACGGGTGAGTCGGGCGGCACCGTGTTGGAGGATGGTCGTTCGCGAAATGGTTCGCAGCTTACGAAGCGACTAACCTGAAATAAATGTGGAATAAACCGCTCAGATTTCCCTGTCCGATATCCTTTGTGGAATGAACGTTTTTAACGCGCAAAACCGTTACCATAGGCGAAGGAAAAAGGCAATAGCAGAACTTGGGGATATTTCAGGGAGAAATAGCCATTTGACACGCCGACCAACGACGATTCTTACGGCAATATTTTTGTACCTTTTCCATCCCAAAGTCCGATTCCATCCGTGAATAGCATGACCGCGCCATCATGATCGGTCCGATAGATTTTTGTCCCCATTTTTTTGTAGCGCGCCAGCACTTCGGGATGAGGATCTTTGTATCGATTATCAAGGCCGCAACTGACAACGGAAACAGTCGGCTGAACTTTTGCGAGAAAGATCTCTGTGCTGGAGGTTCTTCCACCATGATGCGGCGCCAAAATAACATGGCTTTTCATGTTGTCGGAGATGGCAGCCAGCCGTGCTTCCGTTTCCGAGGCAATATCTCCCGGCAGAAGAATCCGGATGTTGCCGAAGTGCAGATACAAGACCAGGGAGCGATTGTTGATGTCATTGAAATCGCATGGAGTCGTGGTGCATTCAAAATCGGGGGATAAGGGATTTAAGACCCTTATCCGCAGATGATCGATTTGCCGGTCCGCTTGACCATAGTACAGGGACTGGTGTGGGATCTGTCTTGCGTCGATGATTTTTTGAAAGCACTTATACGATTCATAGGGCGCACAGTCGCCGTTGCTCCAGATTTCGCCGACCGCGAAATTCTTGAGAATATAGAGCAGGCCGTTCAGATGATCAGGATGGGGATGGGTCAGGATCACCACGTCGATTTTCCGGATTTTTTCCCTCAGAAGAAAAGGGGCTACCACGTAACGTCCGACGTCAAAACTGCTGCCCTCGAAGCCGCCACCGTCAATCAGCAATGTTTTGCCGCCCGGCAACCGGATGAGCGCACAATTTCCCTGCCCGACATCAAGCACAGTAAATTTAAGGTATTTGGACGTACTTGCCGATAGATATCCATAAAGAACAATGCCGGCCAGGAGCGGGATCAAGATCAGGGTGCCCGGACGAATCGGTAAAGCCGTATGCGGTTTTTCCTTGCGGGCGTTAGAAGAATGATTTTGTATCAAGGTGCCCACGTATAAGGTAGAAATCAACAAAAGCAGATAATAAACACAGATATCGATCCATCCGGGAGGGGGAACAAGGAAAGAGGACCCCGGCAGGGAAGAAAAAAAATTGACAAAAAAGACGGATATTTGGATAAGATATGCGGCTCCTTGAAGTAGGAACAGGCAGATGGTTGCTGAAAGCGGATAGAGGATGATTATCAGCAGGCATATGGGTGTCGTCAATATACCCAGAAAGGGAACCACCGCTATGTTTGTCGGAAGAACGACAGTGGACAGGTTGTGAAAATGATAGGCGATAATCGGCAGGGTTCCCAAGGTGGCACTGGCCGATACCAGGAGGAAAAGATAGAAATTGCGTCCAGCTTTTCGAGTCAGAGTACGGGCTGCCGGTTCGTCCTCCGTTTTTCGGTCAGGCGAGGGCATCTGTAATCTTGGGGGAATAAATAAAATTGCTGCGACGGCGGCAAAGGAAAGTTGGAAAGAGGGGTCAAACAGGGAGGACGGAGATAAACCCAGAATGAGAATTGCCGCCAAAGCCAAGGCATTGGGCAGATCTTTCAGCCTGCGGATGAGAATTGCCGTCATCAGGATGACCACCATGATCGTTGCCCGAATGACCGATATACCCATCCCGGCGACTCCCGCATAAAGAAGAATCGGGACAAGGGACAAGGCATAGGCGACTTTGGTTGTGTTCCACATGAGAAGCAGTCGCGGGTAAATCTTCAGCAGGGATCGGAAAAAAAGGACCGAAAAGAAAGCAATCATACCGACATTAAATCCTGATATGGCGAGTATATGCGATGTGCCGGTCCGATTGAATCGCTCTTTCAAATCATCGGGAATCGTTTTTTGCTCACCCAGGATCATGGCCAGGAGGATTTCCCGTTCCGGGGGGGCGGTGTTCCGGGCAACAAATTCCCGGAGCCGGTCACGATACGATTCAATTGCTGTTTTAACGGGATTGCCGAGGTTGCGACGAATCAGGATCAGATCAGGAGACTCGGATACCGTTCCCCGATAGAGAATACCCTTTTGGTTCAGATATTTGCGGTAATCAAACCCGCCGGGATTGTTAAAATTATGTGGTGCAGCCAGGCGGGTGCGAAACTGAACGTAGTCGCCGTACTTCAAGGCATCCGCTCCGCCGGCGCTCAAAAGAACCCTTCCCGGAATGCGTTGGGAACCGTTTTTTTCGTGAAAACGGACCCCGGAAAGGATGTATTCGATTCTGTCCGCCGACTTTTGCGGGGTTTCGTCGATGACCCCCCGGTAAACAAATTTGTGATGCGGATGCTTGGGTACGGGGTCCGTTTCACCGGAACCTGTGACTGTATAAGACGCCATGCCGAGCAGGCCCGTCAGGAGAAGACAAAGATGAAGGGCCAGAAAACCCGGCATGTCTCGCTTGCATCGAAAAGCGACTAACAGCCACGCAAAAGAGAGGAGGAGAAGACATGCGGCGATACGCCAGGCTAAGGCGGTAAAATTGCCCACCATGATTCCCGCCGTGTAGGACAAAAGAATCAGCATCAGCGGCCGTTCATTGAAGAAGGCCGTTTCCCCGATCAGGGGTTGAATCATCGTGCCCACCTTGGCAAGTGTTCCCATGTCTTTACCTGAAACGGGGAAGATATCACGCCGTGTCCGGGACGATTCACCCGACCGACGGGGATCAGAAAAAAAGAGTGGTTTCCACCCATCCGGGCCCCCCGTTATGCATGTCATGCCCGAATTGAGAAAGGTGAGAGACAATAAAAGTTGATGATTTTTTATATATCATAACAGTCCATAGATCAGGCAAATGAAAAAACATCTACAGCAATGGTTTTCCGCGACGTCTTCTCTTTGGGATGAAAACAGCACATCACGACTCCACTGGCTCGTTGTGACGAGAATGATCGTGCTGTTTATCCTGCTCATTCTGGCAGTCCTGATGGATACCAGCGTGACCGAACCACTGCCCGCGGTGTCCATGGCGCTTTTCTACCGGATCATTACGGTTTCATTTTTTCTTTCCCTGCTTTATTTTATTCTTATAAGAAAAATCAGGCACTTAGCCTTTCATATTTATTTACAGGCGGTGCTTGATGTCTGTCTGGTGACGAGCCTGGTTCATGTGACGGGAGGGATTCGCAGCGTTTACCCCATTTTTTTCCCTCTGGTCATCATCTACTCAGTCGTCTTTCTCGGTCGACGGGGCGGACTGATCGTCGCCTCCCTGGCCGGTATTTCTTATGGCCTTCTGGTCAATCTCGAATTTCATGGCCTGATTGCCCCTCTTCATCTGCAGCAAGAGGCCATGACGCGTGACCAGAGTCTGGAATATGGCCGTCATGTTTTCTTTCGCGTGTTGTTGCACATCCTGTCTTTTTATCTGATAACCTTCCTCGCCAGCTTTGTGGTCGGGCAGGAGAGAAAAACCCGGCGACTGTTACAGGAAAAAGAACATGCCTTTGCAGAGCTGGATTCCCTGCATCGGAGTATTATCGAGTCGGTGCAGACGGGGATTTTGACCGTCGATCTTAAGGGACGAATACGGTCTTTTAACCGGGCGGCGGAGGAAATAACCGGTTTTGTCGCGGCGGATATTCTGGGGGAAAATATTCGGGACGTGATACCGGAATATGGAATCATCGTTTCCAGTGACGATACCTCCAGCGATGGCACCGCAAACCTGAGACGGGTGGAAATTGCCATCCGGGCAGAGGAAAGCCGACCGGCCGTGCTGGGCTGTTCCCTGTCGCCGCTGAAAGGGAACGAAAACAAGAAAATCGGAGAAATCCTGATTTTTCAGGATATTACAAAGATCAAGGAAATGGAGCGGGCCGTTGAAGAAAGCCGTAAGATGGCCTTCATCGGTGAAATGGCGGCGATTCTGGCCCATGAAATCCGCAACCCCCTGGCCTCCATCAGCGGATCCATCCAACTCCTGAAGAAATCCCTGGCGTTGAACAGTGTGGATGAACGTCTGATCCGGATTATGCTCCGTGGAAAGGACCAACTTGAAAATTTTATTAAGGATTTCCTGGTTCTGGCCCGTCCGACGGTTGGCATATCCGAGGAAATCGACACCAGCGCCTTGCTGGATGAGATACTGGAGTCGGTGAAACTGGGCCCGTTTTGGCATGAACGGATCGAAATGGAAGCGGACTACCCCAGGGCGATCATGATGACGGCAAATCGGGCCGAGATACGCCAGCTTCTATGGAACCTGGTCCTGAATGCCCTCCAGGCCATGCCTGAGGGTGGTCGGGTCGGTATTTCACTTGGCGCCGATACAGGGGCGGACAATCGTCGTTGGCTGACCATCCGGGTCACCGATCAAGGCATCGGTATTGAGGAACAGGATTTAAAAAAGATATTCGAGCCCTTTTTTACGACCAAGGAGCAGGGGACCGGCCTGGGGCTGGCTATTGTGAATCGCATTGTGACGGTATACGACGGCAAGTTAAATGTGGACACTGTTCCCGGACAGGGAACGGTCTTCACGGTGGAATTACCCGCATCGGGATAGGGGAGACGGCGGTGGCGAACATTCTGGTTGTCGATGACGACAAGGGCATAAGGGAAATACTTGAAATTGTTCTGACTCAGGAAGGTTATGAGGTGACATCCATTGAAGATGGGATCAAGGCCCTGGCGAAGTGCCGGCGCCAAAAATACGATCTCATCATTACGGACCTCAAAATGCCGAAGATGGACGGTATCGAATTTTTGAAGGCAGTGAAAGAAATATCACCTGAATCGCTGGTGATTCTGATTACGGCTTTTGCCTCCGGCGAGACGGCGGTGAAAGCCATGCAGGAAGGGGCTTACGATTACCTGGAAAAAGATTTCGATATCGAAGACATGAAAAGTATCGTTCAGAACGCCTTGGAAAAGAAGGGGTTGAAGAAGGACGAGGCAGAATTCATCAGGGAAATTGAAGAGGCCGCTTCCTTCCGGGGGATGATCGGTAAGAGCCGGGAAATGCAGAAAGTCTATGCCACCGTGAAAAAGGTTGCCGGCACCCTGGCCAATGTCATGATTTTAGGTGAAAGCGGGACCGGAAAGGAACTGGTGGCCCGGGCCGTACACGACAGCAGTCCCCGGGCGAAAATGCCCTTCGTCGTCATCAACTGCGGCGGCATTCCTGAAAATCTGCTGGAAAGTGAACTTTTCGGATACATGAAAGGGGCCTTTACCGGTGCCCATACGGATAAACCGGGCCTTTTCGAGATTGCCCACGGCGGGACGCTTTTTCTTGACGAAATCGGCGAATTGCCGCCGCTGCTGCAGGTCAAGCTCCTGCGGGCCGTTCAGGAGAAGTCCTTCCGACGCGTCGGCGGCACCGAAGACATCAAGGTCGATGTCCGGATCATTTCGGCGACAAACAAGAACCTGGAGGAGAAGGTCAGGGACAACACGTTCCGGGAAGACCTGTACTATCGGCTGAACGTCATTCCCGTCAATATCCCTCCTCTGCGTAACCGCGATGAGGATATTCCGCTTTTGACAAAGCACCTGATCCACAAGTATTCCGTGGAATTCGGAAAAGAAATCCGCAATATTTCTTCCTATGCCATGGAACTGCTGATGAAATATTCGTTTCCGGGTAATGTCCGGGAGCTTGAAAACATCATCGAACGCAGCATCGCCTTGGAAACCTCGAATATCATTCTACCGGAAAACCTTGTTTTAAACAGCAATGTCCCCATTGCCGAACGTGCCCTGGCCCAGTTCGATGTGCCAGAGGGAGGCCTGGACCTGGAAGAGGAGCTGGGGAAAATCGAACGGACATTCATTGAGAAGGCCCTGCAAAAGGCGGGCGGCTCCCGAAAAAAAACCGCCGAACTGCTGAGGATAACCGCCGATTCCCTTCATTACCGCATGGACAAACTGGATTTGCGTTAGCCGGGTGAATTTCCGCTTGACAGGGGCCCCGTTTTTCCTGTAAGGACGCTACCTAGGAGATTGTATGATGATTTGCGGTTTTGAAGAAAGAGTCGGTGTCAGCAGATTTTTCGCGTTTTTTAGCTTTAGTTTTAGCGCCGGGGTCTGCCTGTATGGCTCCTGACTTCTTCAAACAGTGAAAAGTCAAGCCGCGGGCGGCCGAATAAGCCCGCGGCTTTTTTGTTTTTAGCGACTACGGGAAGGAGCCGCGGGACCTTTAAACCAAGGAGAGGAGGAACTTAAGATGCGTAAAGGATTAGGGAAAAGCGTTCTTTTGGCCATGTTGCTCTGTCTGATGTGGCTGCTGTTACCGGGGGGACTCTGGGCGAAAAATATTAAGATCGGCGCCGCAATCAATATGACCGGTCCCGCTTCGACCTGGGGAAAGTTTCACGCCAAGGGTTTGCAGGACTACCTCCGGTATGTCAATGAAACCAAAGGGGGCGTTGGGGGCAGGAAAATCGAGCTAACCCTTGTCGATACGGCTTACAAAGTACCGGAAGCCGTGGCGGCGGTTCGGAAATTCGCCGTTCAGGATGAAGTGGATATGATCGCCACCTGGGGTGCCGGTGAAGGCCTCGCGGCCAAGCCCATCATCCAGCAGTACAAGATCCCGGCCATCAACTTTTCCACAAGCTGGGAAATTCTGCAGGAGCCCGTCAGCTATATGTACCTGCCCTTCGGCAGCTACAAGATGGACTGTTACGCCATCCTTGAATACATTCGCACGATCCACAAAGGGAAGAATGCACCCAAAGTCGGACTGCTGACTTACAATAACGCCTATGGCCGGTCTATTCACCAGCCCAGCCAGGAGTACGCGAAGAAGATCGGCGTCGAGATCGTTGCCGTAGAGGAATTCCCGCCCAAGACCGTCGATCTTTCAACCGAACTGTTACGTATGCAAGCAAAGGGTGTTGAATATGCTTTTCTCCAGGTTCTGCCTTCGACCATTGTCACCGCTCTGAAGAACGCCGACCGCATCGACTATAAACCCCAATTCTTCGGGACTTGGACTTCAACGGATCCGGACTTCTTCGACCTGGGCAAAGGGATCATTCAGGACAGGCTGTCAATTCAGTTTCCGGGCGGCGTGCCCGCAGATAAGTCCCAGGGAATAAAAATCATGCAGGAACTCTGGAAGCGCTACAAGACGGTTGACGGCTTTGATGCCGCCTACTGGGAAGGCGTGAGTATTGCCATGATCATGGAACGGGCCTTTGTGCGCGCTCAGGAAAAATACAAGGTCGTCAACCCCGAGACCATCAATAAGGCCATGGAGTCATTCCGGAACGAGAATTTCTGGGGCCTGATTCCCCCGGTGACCTATACGGCCAGGGACCACGGCGCATCGTTTACGGCGCGGATTGTCCGGGTCGGTGAGGACGGCTCCTTCACGCCCCTCACGAATTTTTACGTACCGGGCAAGGAAAAAATCAAACTGATCCATGGAAAAAGCAAAGGGAAATGAAAGCCCATCGCGGGGAACCGTCGATATATAAAAACCGGGCCGCAGAAAGACAGAAGGCTGAGCTGGACATTACCGGCGTCACCCTGACCTTCGGCGGCGTCGTGGCGCTGAAGGATATCGATTTTCAGGTGCAGACGGGGGAACTGGTCGCGGTGATCGGTCCCAACGGCGCCGGGAAAACGAGCCTCATGAACTGCATCACCGGTTACTACCGGCCGCAGACGGGACGCATTGTCTTCAACGGTCACGACATCACCCGCATGCCGACCCATGACCTGGTGAAGATCGGCCTTGGTCGGACCTTTCAGAATATCGAACTCTTCCCCGGCATGACGGTCCTGGCCAACATGCTTTTAGCTCGTCATATCCACATGAAATACCCCCTGGCCACGGCGTGCCTGTTTTCGAAGAGCGTCCGGAAGCAGGAGGTGTATCACCGGCAGGTGGTCGAGGAGCTGATCGATTTCCTGGAAATGCAGCCCATTCGGAAAACCCCTGTGGGGTCGCTCCCTTACGGCCTCATGAAACGGGTGGAACTGGGGCGCGCCCTGGCGATGGAACCGTCGCTTCTGGTACTGGACGAACCGTTCGCAGGAATGAATCTGGAGGAAAAGGAGGACATGGTCCGGTTTCTCCTGGAATTGAACCGGGTTTGGGGGCAGACCATGGTGCTGGTTGAGCACGACATGTCCATCGTCATGAGTATTGCCAAAAGGGTGATGGTCCTGAACTTCGGGGAAAAGCTGACCGAGGGGACGGCGCAGGAAGTCCAGAATCACCCGGAGGTCATAAGGGCCTATCTGGGCGATGACGCGTAAAGTTAAGTTTTCCCTCCCCCTTGACGGGGGAGGGTCAGGGTTGAAAGATAGGGTGTCATTCCGGGTCGCGCAGCGCGACCCGGAATCCATTTGCAGTTAGTAACGTTCTGGAAATGGGTCCCGGATCAGGTCCGGGAAGAATACCATTTTTCTTCCTTTCATCCCCTCCCGCGGGTGGAGGGGAGACCTTTTTGCCAAGGTTCGGGATTAAAAAAAACGGGTAATTTGTTTACATGGCAAAAAACTATACCGTGCCGCAGTTCCTTTGTGAACAGGCGAAAAAGTTAGACGCGACATGTGTGGCGATCCGGGAGAAGGCCTACGGCATCTGGGAGACCCGGAACTGGCAGGACTACCGGCGGTATATGGAACTGGCCGGTCTGGGGCTTCATGCCCTGGGGTTCAAGCGGGGCCAGACGACGGCCCTGATCCTCGACAACCACGCCGAATGGCTCTTTAGCCAGCTTGCCATCCAGGCTATGGGCGGTGTGCCCGTCAACCTGTTCACCTCGGCCACATCGGAGGAACTCGTCACGGTTTTGGGCCGTCTCCGTTCGCCCTATATTTTTGTCCAGGATCAGGAACAGGCGGACAAGATCCTCGACGGCCAGGCCAAAATCCCTTTCCTGAAGAGGATCATCTATATCGACCCCACGGGGATGAACGGCTACCAAAGCAACCCGCTGCTTATCAGCTTCAAGGAACTCCTCAAGGTCGGGGAAGCGGCCGGTCGGGAAACTCCCGAACTTTTCGAAAAAGAACTGAAAAAGGGCCGGCCCGACGACACGGCGGTCATGATGCTGACCTCCGGTACTACGGGTATCCCCAAGCTGGCCATGCTCAGCCACCGCAATTTTCTTGCCATGGGGGGACACTGGACTGAGGCGCTGAATATCAACCACAACGACAACTGGCTTTCCATGGCCCCGCCGGCCTGGATCGTCGACCAGATGTGGGGCTTCGGCGTGGCGATCTGCTCCGGCATGACGATGAATTTTCCCGAACTTCCCGACACGGTCCTTTCCGATTTCAGGGAGATCGGTCCGTCGGTCATGATCACCTCGTCGCGCTTCTGGGAGGATCTGGCCTCGAAAATCCGGGTCCGCATGTCCGACGCGGGCTGGATCAAGCGAAAGCTCTACGACTGGTCTGTCGGCGTCGGTAAAAGGATGGTGGAGACTCAGGCGGCGAAAAAAGACCCGCCTCCGCTGCTTCGCCTTGCCCATAAAATTGCATCCCGCCTGGTCTTCCGGCCCCTGCTGGACCGGGTCGGCTGTGCCTGTTTCCGGGCGGCCTACACCGGCGGGCATCCCATCAGCCCCGACGTCATTCTCTTTTTCCGCTCCATCGGCCTGAATCTCAAGCAGTGCTACGGCCTGACGGAAGCCTGCGGCATCTTCCAGGTCCAGCCGGACGGCGAAGTGAAGCTGGAGACGGTCGGCAAACCCCTGCCGGGCACGGAGGTCCGCATCGCCGAAGATCAGGAAATCCTCGTCAAAAGCGACGCCAATTTCGTGGGTTACCACCAGGACTACCAGGCGACGGAAAACGCTTTCTCCGATGGCTGGTTGAAAACGGGAGACGCCGGGTACATCGACCCCGACGGGCATTTGCTCATCATCGGCCGCAAAGAGGAGATCATCCGCAACAAGAAGGGCGATGCCTTCTCCCCCGATTTCATCGAGACCCGGCTGAAGTTCAGCCCCTACATCAAGGAGGCCGTCATTTTCGGGGAAGGGAAGGGCTTCATCGCGGCCATGATCAACATCGACCAGGACAACGTGGGTAACTGGGCGGAAGAACAGAAGATTCCCTACACAACCTACATGGATCTTGCCCAGCAGCCGGCGGTCGAGCAGCTCATCCTCAAAGATATCACGAAGGTCAACGAGCAGCTCCCGCCCTACATGAAGCTCCGGAAATTTCTTCTGCTGTACAAGCTGCTGGACGCCGACGACGAAGAGCTGACCCGGACGGGCAAAGTCCGGCGGCGTTTCGTGTACGGCCTTTACCTGAAGCTGATCGAGGGGATGTACGAGGGGAAAAAGGAAATTGCCGTCAAGGGGAAGATCAAGTACCGCGACGGGCAGATCGGGCAGATCGAAACGACGGTCCGGGTGATTGATGTGATGCCATCGGAGGGACACAAGACGGAATCGCACCCCGCGACGGGTGAAACGGCCCTCGAATCCGCGTCGTAAAAAAGATTGTCATGCCGGGCCTGAGGGACTGTGTCATAATACACAATTTACGTTCGAGGTCATTCTGAACGCAGTGAAGAATCTAATAATAACGATATGTTGAGAGAATAGATTCTTCGGCTGAGGAGCGTAAGAGACGAAGAATCTCTCGCAAAAAAGATCCTTCGCTTTAGCTCAGAAGGATGACAATTGTTTTGCTAACCACGGAAAGGCATAAAAAATGGAATTCTTCATTCAACTTCTGATCAACGGGCTCTGCATCGGGTTCCTCTATGGACTTTCGGCCATGGGCTTCGTCATGATCTTCAAGTCCTCGAGCGTCCTGAACTTCGCCCACGGGGAACTCCTGGCCATGGGGGCCTTCATTTTCCTGACCCTGGTGACCTGGGCCAACCTCCCCATCTGGCTGGCCTTTCCGGTGACGCTGCTCGGCTGCTTCATCCTGGGCTTCATCGTCGAACGCCTTTTCCTGCGTCCCCTGATCGGTGAACCCCTGATCTTTGTCATCATGCTCACCGTCGGTCTGGCGAGCATGTTCAAGGGACTCATGCTTCTTCTGTGGGGCGGCAACCTCCGCACCTACCCGGATTTCCTGCCTCAGTGGCTGGGCCTCACCTTTGGCTACGTCACGGTGCCGCCGGTGTATGTCATGGCCCTTATCATCGGTGTCGTGTTCCTGGCGCTGTTCGGCCTGTTCTTCAAATTTTCTTCCCAGGGCATCTACATGCGCTCCGTGGCGGATAATCAGAAGGCGGCCCTGTCTCTGGGCGTGCACGTCCGAAAGGTCTTCGCCCTGTCCTGGGGGATTGCGGCGCTCGTCGCCGGGATGAGCGGGATCGTTTTGGGGATCATCAACGGCATCAACGTCCACGACTTGAGCGCCATCGGCCTCAAGGTTTTCCCCGTCGTCATCCTGGGAGGCCTGGACAGCATCGTCGGCGCCGTCATCGGCGGCATCATCATCGGGCTTCTGGAAACGTTTACGGGCGGCTACCTTTCCCCGTCGCTGCGGGACGTGGTGCCTTACATCGTTTTAGTTTTCATCCTCCTGGTCAAGCCCTACGGGCTGTTCGGCTTGGTGGAGATCGAAAGGGTTTAGTATGCGGCAGCGGTTTCGCTTTCATCCCTGCGGCAACTACAAGGACCGCTACGAAGACGAACTGACCGTTTTTGAAACGGATTTCGGCCGCCTGTGGGCGATCATCGGTCTCCTGGTTCTTCTGGGTGCTGCGCCCTTTGTCCTCAGCCGTTATCTGCTTTACATCGTCAACACGATCGGCATCATGTCCATGGCCGCCATCGGCCTGAACATTCTCATCGGTTACACCGGTCTGATTTCTCTTGGACACGGGGCATTCGTCGGCGTCGGCGCCTACGCGGCGGCGATCCTGGCCACCCGCTGGAATCTGCCGATCCTGGCCACGCTCCCGGCGGCGGGAGTTATCACGGCGCTGCTGGGTATGGCCTTCGGCATTCCGTCGATCCGCCTCAAGGGCCTGTATCTGACGATTGCCACCATCGCCGGTCAGTTCATTATCGAATATGTGCTCGTCCACTGGGACGCCCTGACCATGGGAACCATGGGCATCACGCTCCCATTCCCCTCTTTCTTAGGTTGCGAAATTTCCGGTGACCGGGGTTTCTTCTACCTCATCTTCACCTGCCTGATCCTCCTGGTTTTCTTGGCGATCAACCTGATGCGCTCCAAGTACGGCCGCGCCTTCGTCGCCGTCCGCGACAACGACCGCGCCGCCGAGGGGATGGGCATTCCGATTTTCCGGTACAAGCTGCTGTCCTTCGGGATCAGCTCCTTTTACGCCGGGTGTGCCGGGGCGCTGTGGGCCTACTACATGATGAGTATCACGACGGAGCCCTTCAACCTGACGCTCTCCGTCGAGTTCATCGCCATGGTGATCATCGGCGGCCTGGGGAGCATCGCCGGGTCGATTTTCGGGGCGGTGTTCATTACGTCGCTCAACGAACTGCTCCGCTGGCTGACCGACTGGGCCATGAACACGGGTGCCCTGGGAGACTTCGGCATGAACCTCGCGCCGCTTCGGGAATTCGTTTTCGGGTTGGCAATTGTGTTCTTTATTCTGTTTGAACCGCGGGGCATTGCGGAGCTGTGGCGGATCGTCCGCTCGAACTTCCGCCTCTGGCCGTTCCCGTATTAGGAGGACGCGTTCCATATCTGTCATTTCAGGGAACGTTACATAACTGTCATTATGTCCGAGGAGCGTCAGTGACGGGAAATCTTGAAGAAAACAAAGGATTTCTCACATTCGTTCGAAATGACAAAGATTGAAAATTATGACAAGGTATCAGATGGATTGATCTTTTATGGTTTCGGGAAAAACCTATTACATCTATCTTATGACCAACTGGAATCACCGCGTTATGTATGTCGGTGTTACCAATGACCTTGTCAGGCGTGTCTATGAACACAAGAACAAATTGATGGAAGGTTTCACGAGTCGATACAACATAAACAAACTGGTCTATTTCGAAAACACAGGAGATATTCATACGGCCCTTGCCCGGGAAAAGGAAATCAAGAGATGGCGTAGGGATAAGAAGGATGCGCTTGTTCAAGAATTGAATTCGGACTGGCGGGATCTAAGCGAGGATTTCTGAAATAATTTGTCATTTCTTGGAGCGTACCGATTATGTCATTTCGAGGAGTGTAGCGACGAGAAATCTTAAAGTAAACAAGGATCTCTCAGCATTCGTTTGAAATGACAAGGGTGGAAAAAAGCAAGATTTCTCCCTGCGGTCGAAATGACAATGAAGCAAAGAAACACCGATTTCTCACAAACAATGACTTAGCGTGAGCGAAACATTACTCCAGATCAACAACATCAGCGTCGTCTACTCCGACGT
>CAYOYJ010000005.1:0-1496 GCA_964408155.1 uncultured Syntrophales bacterium | reverse complement strand
GCGTGAGCGAAACATTACTCCAGATCAACAACATCAGCGTCGTCTACTCCGACGTGATCCAGGTCCTAAAGGGCGTGTCCCTGTCCCTCCCCGAGGGGCAGATCGTCTCCCTTCTGGGCAGCAACGGCGCAGGGAAAACGACGACCCTCAAGGCCATCTCCGGCCTCCTCAAGCCGGAAAACGGCGAAGTCACCGACGGCGCCATCACCTTCAACGGCATCAACATCCAGAACCAGCCCCCCGAGGCGATCACCCGGCTGGGGATCATCCAGGTCCTGGAGGGCCGCCAGCCCTTCAAGTACCTGACCATTGAGGAAAACCTCCGGGTCGGCACGGCGACGCGCAGCGGCGAACCCTACAAAAAGGACCTGGAACTGGTCTATCATTACTTCCCGGCCTTGGTGAAACGAAAGAAGGCCCTCGCCGGCTACTGCAGCGGCGGCGAACTGCAGATGCTCGTCATGGGGCGGGCCCTCATGGCCAACCCGAAGCTCCTGCTGCTGGACGAACCGTCCCTGGGCCTTGCACCCCTGATCGTCAAGGAGATCTTCCAGATCATCGACCGGATCAACCGGGAGCAGGGGACGACGATCCTCCTGGTCGAGCAGAACGCCCGCATGGCGCTGAAGATCGCCCATTACGGCTACGTCATGGAAAACGGGAAGATTGTCATGGAGGGGACCTCCGAGATGCTGACGTCCAACCCCGACGTGAAGGAGTTTTACCTGGGGATGGGTGCGGCGGACAAGGCGAAAAGCTACGAAAACGTCAAATCCTACCGGCGGAGAAAACGCTGGCTGTAGGGAAAGGAGCGGCTATGACGGCTTATTTCGATGAGTACGAAACCCAGGGTACCGAAGAGCGCCTGGCCCGGCAGAGGCAAAAGATGCGTCGGATGTTCCAGGAAGGGAGCAAAAAATCTAAACGCTTCAAAACCATTCTGGATGCCGCCGGGATCGATCCCGACACCTTCCGCTTTCCTGAGGACATGGCCAAACTGCCCGTCATCTCAAGGGAAAAGCTCGTCGAATGGGAGCTGGCCGAACCGCCCTACGGCGGACTCGACGACCCCGACGCCGAAATCGACCGGATCTTCATCTCCCCCGGCCCGGTTTATGAACCCCATCTGAGCGAAGACGACCCGCTCTGGGCGCGGGCCTACAAAGCCGCCGGTGTCCAAAAGGGTGAGATTGCCCTCAACGCCTTTTCCTACCACATGGTGGCGGCAGGGCTGACTTTCCACAATGGCCTCCGCAAAGTCGGTGCGACGGTCATTCCCTCCGGAGCTGCCGGACGGGAGCAGCAGGTTCAACTCATCCGGGATTTGAAGCCCACCGTGTTTTCCGGCACCCCGAGCTTCCTGATGTCGATTATCGAAAAGGCCGAAGAACTGAATTTCCAGTTCGGGACGGATGTCCGCATCAAAAAGGCCTGCTTTGCCGACGAGCCGCTGTTGCCCAACGTCCGGGCAACCCTGAGGAGTAGAGACGGCATCG
>CAYOYJ010000004.1:0-36081 GCA_964408155.1 uncultured Syntrophales bacterium | reverse complement strand
GGGGCGCCGAAGCCTACAGCGACCGGAAGAAATCAGGAGAAGCATTCGGATTCGATAAACGTGGTGCGTGTGTTCTTACGGTGCCGGTGGTGTTTGAAAACCAAGGGAAAGATCCTCTCGAAATCATTTCCTCCCAAACATTTTTGCTGGACATTGAAAACAATGCCTGGCCTGTGCTGGAGCAAAATATCGCCTATGATCGACTGAGTAAAAAAACGGAAATGGGCGAGGTGTTGCCCCAGAGTGCCAAGTATGGCGCCTTGGGTGGGATTGCCGGTGGGATCATCGGTGCGGCGATCGGAATTGTATCGGGTTCCAGTGTCGGGGACGCTGCCATGAAAGGCGCGGCGGCCGGCGCGGCGGCCGGCGCCGTTATCGGGGGGACGAAAGGCTTAACGGACGGTGAGGTGCAGGAAAAGATTCACAGCGATTTGACGAAACGTTCGCTCGAAAATCGACCGATCAGACCCATGGAGATCGCCTATGGTTTCATCTTTTTCCCCGGTGAATCTAAAACAGCTAAAGAATTGCGCATTCAGATCCGGAATGCCGCTACGGGACAGATTTATTATCTGAGCATGAAGTTGGAGCCATAACGTTGGTTTTCATGAGCAGCGCAGGCTGCCGATCAGCTCATGAATATCCTGAACGTGATGCGTCTCCATAAACGAGATGATGTCGTTTAAGATGAGGATGGTCGATTGAGGATTGATGAAGTTGGCTGTTCCGATCTGTACCGCCGTGGCTCCCGCCACCAAGAATTCCAGCGCGTCGTTTGCGTCCATAATACCCCCCATACCGATGACCGGTATGGAAACACAGTTGACCACTTGCCACACCATACGCAGGGCAATGGGCTTGATGGCGGGCCCAGACAGTCCCCCTGTGATGTTTTTCAGGTGAGGGATGCGCTTTTCAACGTCGATGGACATGCCGGTTATGGTATTGATCAGAGAAACCGCGTTTGCCCCCGCCGCTTCGACCGCCTCCGCGATGACAGTAATGTCCGTAACATTAGGGGTTAATTTGACAATCACCGGCAAGGATGTAGCAGCTTTGACCCGTCTGACAATGTCCATCGCCATGTCCGGGTTGGCCCCGAATGCGATCCCCCCTTTGCTGACATTGGGACAGGAAATGTTGACCTCCAGGGCGTGCAAGCCGTCCACGCGGCTCAGCAGTTCGGCGATGCGCTGATAATCGTCGGGGGTTTCACCTAATATATTTGCGATAACAGGGACATCGAGGGTTCTCAGGAAGGGGAGCTTCGTTTCGATAAATGCCTGTACGCCGACATTCTGCAAACCGATGGCGTTGAGCATGCCGCCGGCCGTTTCAATGATCCGGGGCGGCGGATTGCCCATGCGGGGATTGAGGGATAAACCCTTGACAATGATGGCTCCGAGGTCATTCAGATCGATGAAGGGGGCATATTCTTCGCCGTAGCCGAATGTTCCTGAGGCCGTCATGATCGGATTTTTTATTTTCAATCCGCCGATATCAACACTTAGATCAAGATGCGCCGCCATATTTTTTTGAATCCTATCCGTTGTTTGATGGGCCGATTTACTCCCACAGCAGATTTTTAATATTAAAGACGGGTCCGTCTGTGCAGACCTGACTGTACGCCCATCCGGAAGACTCCCGACGAACCTTGATGGAACAGCCCAGGCAGGCGCCGATACCGCAGGCCATGCGTTCTTCCATCGATACGTAGCAAGGAATGGAAGAGGTTTGCAACAGTTGCGAAAGGCTCTTGATCATGGCCGTGGGTCCGCAGGAATATAAACTGGTCTTTTCTGGATCGAACTCCGGAAGGTCTCTGCGGAGTAATTCCGTGACTGTTCCGGAAAAGCCGGTGCTTCCGTCATCGGTTGCGACCCGTACATCGGGGCAGAATCGCTGAATTTGGGGAAGGCCGACCAATGCGGCTGCGCTGGCTGCGCCAAAATAAAAGATTATACGGCGCATTTCTGCTCGTTGCGAATTTTCGCCATAGCGATCCAACCCCTTTGCAAGATATTCCAGAAAATAGGAAAGCGGGGCCGCCCCGATTCCTCCCGCCAGCAAAATGATGTGCGGCCGGGCCTCGATCAATTCGAACGGCTTGCCCAGGGGGCCCAGAATATCGACGGTGTCCCCCGCGACCAGACGTGAGAGAGCCAGTGTGCCTTTGCCCAGAACCCGATACAGAAATTCCAATACCGTTCCCGCTTCCGTCTGAAAAAAGCCGTACAAGCTGAGCGGCCTGCGCAGCAGCGGATCCTTCACGCCCTGTTTGCGCACCATGATGAACTGGCCGGGCAGGGCGGTTTCGAGATATGATGTCAACAGGACCGACATGACGAAGTGGTCTTTGGCAATTTCCTGATTTTCAATGATAGTTCCGGAATCCAGATTCAATACTTTAGTCATGGTCGAATTTTTCCGTTTAGGCTGTCCATTGTATAGGTCATGATTAGAGCGTCTTCACCGTTATCCGTATAATAACCTTTTCTCATTCCGGAAATGCAAAACCCGAATTTTTTATAGAGCAGAAACGCCGGTTCATTGGAAGAACGAACCTCCAGAGAACCCTGCGTGACGTTTTCGACGGCACACATTCTTATCATTTCTTGAATAAGGAGGCTACCCATTCCTTGACCGCGGAGATTGCTTTTTACCGCGATTCGCTGAAGCTGCGTTTCACCATGAATAATCCAGAAGATGATGTAGCCGACAATCCCCTGCACGGATCGGCTGATGACGAGGTGACGGGAGAAGGAAAGATTCAGTTCCTGCTGAAACATGGTGAATGTCCAGGGGCTTCTAAAAGAAGCCCTTTCTATGGCTAATACGGATTCCAGATCTTTGGCGGCCATGGTTCTGATTTCCGGGATGGGTGTATTCATATGCAGCTCAGAATTTCCAGAAACATGACGGACACGAGAAAAAGGATGGAAAAGTAGGTCAGGGTTTTCTTATGATGAGTCGTTGTCAACGCGACCGCCACCCCGATCGGGGGCAGGGTAAAGTAAGTGTAAAAAAGGGCTGTCTGTGCGAAGGGTGGAAGATGTTGATAAATCCATGGAATGACGGCGAGGCCCGAGACTAATGACAGCGACATTAAAGAAAAAGTATAGCAGGCGTAAATCAACAGCGGCCGCATCGGGCTTAGGCGCTTTATCGGAAAAGCCCCGGAATCGATTTCCCGAAGCGCCTTGTCGGACAGTTTTTCGTTGAAACGCACCGTCAGAGGTTCGAGTTTCTGGCTGAAAAAGCCAAGGGGTAGAAAACAAAGGATGGAAAGAACGATGGTTTCCTGACGGATAAGAGGCACATGCTCAGCCAGGATAATCACGGTGATCGCGGTAACGACGGCAACGATGGAATCATTGGGCGGTAAATAGGTGCCGAGCGGCGCTTTGTTGATCCAGAAGACCTCGATCAGGGCTCCGACCCAAAGGCCCGTCAGAGGGGCGCCCAGGATCAGACCCGCGACGGGCGCAACGATGATCGGTCGGGACAGCATCAACTGGAAGGCGATACGATCCAGGCAGAGTATGGTTCCCGCCAGAGTTGCCAGGGTAATTCTGATCAGGGCAGGAGTGTCGATGGTAATGTGATCCATTTTTTAAACGGTACAAACCTCGATGCAATACATCAATAAAAGTGGATCCGAAGGGTCAGGAAGGGATTTTCCTGATAATTTCCCGAATATCCCCCGACTTTTCTTTTGGAACGCGTCGAATGTCAATACGGACGCCCAAATCCCTGGTCATGTTGGAAAGTTGACCAATATCTTCGTCGCTGAGAAATACGGAAGGTGAACAACACACGGCGCAGTTGTCACTGTGCACATTGCCGATGTTCAGGGATTCAAAATGAAAGCCCAGATTAAATGACCGAAGCGCGTCTTGAATGTTGCAGAACAGAACAATCGCCTTCTCGCCTGTGTTCCGCTGAAAGGGGTAGCTCTTGGCAAAGTCCGCTACTGTGTGTATGTAAAGATCGATGTCTCTTGGCAGGGCCATCCGGATGACGGTTTCCCTGAAAAAATCGCCGGCCAGATTGTCGTCTGCAATGATTATGCAAGTCGCTTCCGTATAGGGAATCCACGCCTCGAGAATCTGACCGTGCACCAATCTGTTATCGACCCGCACCAGGGCTATGTCAAAAGACATCTTGCCATTTAACCTGATAACTTTTTGTTCAGTATTTCACTTGCCGAGTAGATATTTTTCTTGCCGTATTCGCTGATAAAGGAAGCAAATTCCTTTAGACTCATGTCCGCTTTGATATCGGATAATTTAAGCATCATGGGCAAATTGACGCCCGTCACCACTTCAATCTTTCCTTCTTTCAGGAAGGAGAGAGAAATATTTGAAGGCGTTCCGCCGAACAGATCGGTTAAGATCAGGACGCCCTGGCCCTGGTCCAGCTTTTTGATCGCCTGACTCATTTCCTTGTTGATCTGTTCGACGCTTTTGGTTTGGTCGACCGAAACGTGGAGAACGTTTTTCAGGCTTCCTTTGATCGCTTCGGCGGCTCCGATCAATTCGTTGCCGAGATTCCCATGTGTTGTAATCAGTACGCCGATCACCCGAATTCCCCCCCTTACTTCCAATTTGAGGCGTTACGCTAATGGATTGGCTGTAAAATGTCAAGGTGAATCGTCTCTTGCGGGATAAAGCCGATCCGCTGAAAAATCAGTTTATAAAAGGTTTTCATCCGTTCAAAAATAACCTATGATACCCATGAAGAAGTTATCGTCAGCAAAATGAGGAAGGAAAAGATATGAAGAAACAGTGTCCCCACTGCGGCGGTGAACTGGAATGTTACCGTAATCCTTTTCCGACGGTGGATATCATCATCGAAATCCCGAGCAGGGGAATTGTCCTGATCAAACGAAAAAATAAACCTTTCGGCTGGGCTATTCCGGGTGGTTTTGTCGATTACGGTGAAACGCTGGAGGAAGCAGCCGTTCGAGAGGCCTCTGAAGAAACGGGACTGAAGGTTGAACTGGTCCGGCAATGGCACACCTACTCGGATCCGAAAAGAGACCCGCGTCACCATACCATTACGACCGTTTTCATTGCCCGGGCGGACGGAGAACCCGTCGCCGCGGACGACGCTCAGGAGGCGGCCATCTTCAGGGCGGACAATCTTCCGGAGCCCCTGGTTTTCGATCATCTTGACATTCTGCAGGATTACTTCAGTCAGTCAGCGCCATGAAGAAAAGGGATGCTTGACCAGGTTGATGTTCAGGTAGCGCGGATCGTTCGTCACCTCCGGCCCCAGCCAGGCAGGTATCTGAATGATTTCGTTTTCTTGTTGCAGTTCCACTTCAGCTACGACCAGGCCCTTGTTTTGTCCTGCGAACACATCGATCTCCCAGATATGTCCCGCAAAGGGGACCAGGTAACGCGCTTTTTCAATCAAAGGGCTGGTGCACAGGTTGTTCAGCATCTCCTCGGCATCGCTCATGGGTATTTCGTACTCAAATTCCCAGCGTGCCAAGCCCTTTTTTTGTTTCTTGATGGCCAGAAAAGCCCGCTCATCCGTCAGCCGGACGCGAATCGAACAAGACGGGTCGGCCATGATATAACCCTGCTTGCATCGGTGAGCGCGCGGATTGACTTTTTTCCAGAGATCGTTGATCACCAGATATTTTTTTTCAATCTCGACGGCCATGTAAGTTTCCCCCCTGTGAGCCGGGATGTTGCCAGATTTTTTCCGTAAGGGCCGAATAACGATTGACTTTTCGGGAAAGAGCCGCCGCCAGTATTTCTCTTCTGGCGCACACGGCCAGGGATCGTCTGGCCCGGGTGACACCCGTGTAAAGCAGTTCCCGATTCAGTACCGGTGAGTCCGCTTCGGGAAGGAAAAGAAACACTCGATCATATTCCGATCCCTGGCTTTTATGAACCGTCGTGGCAAAGGCTGGTTCATGCTCCGGCAAGACATGGGGTGAAATTCGGTGCAGCTTGGCTGCACCGTCGCGGAAAAATACGGAGAGGCGCCCCTTTCTGTCCGTGTCCGGAAGCATTAATCCCAAATCGCCGTTGAACAACTGCCGGCTATAATCGTTCCGGCTGATCATGATGGCTTTGCCGGGATAATTTATCCCCTCCGTCCGGAAAGTTCCGGACCGCTCTTTCAAAAGATTTTCCATCAGACGGTTCAAATGGATCGTACCGTAAAGACCGCTACGGACAGCGCATAGAAGGCGATTGGTATCAAAGAACGAAAAAATTTCTTTTATATCACATTGATCCGTTATCATCTTCAAGTATTGACTGAGATATGGTCCAATCTCCGTCGCGATCACTTTCTTAAGCGCCGCGTTATCGGTCGCTTCGATCCAGCGGATGCTTTCGATCCCGGATTCCAGCAGCCCGAAAATGGTTTCAATATGCCCTTCGATCACGGCCTGCTTGAGTTGCCCCAGTGGACTGTCTTCATCCAACCGATAATTGGTTTTCAGTTCCACCAGGCAGTCGCGCAGGGGCGATGTATTCGTGGCAGCGGACATTGTGAATTCGCACCCTGTATAGGCCCGAATCAGATCGGCCAACTCCGGAGAGAACCGATGGGTCTCCACGGTGCGGCAGATGTCTCCCAGGACGGCGCCCGCTTCCACGGAAGAGAGCTGATGGGGATCGCCCAGAAAGATCAACTTTGCCGCGGACGGTATCGCTTCCAGCAGATGGTACATGAGAGGCAAATCGATCATGGAAGCTTCATCCACGACAACAATATCATAGGGCAAGGGATTGTTCTGACCGTAGTGGTAACGGGCGCCGTCTGCGGTGCTTTTCAGAAGTCGATGAATGGTCGCGGCCTGCTCCGGAATCTGGCTTTTGATGTGTTCGGCGCAGGGCAGGGTCTGCTTGGCACGGGAAATGGCTTCCTGCAAGCGAATGGCTGCTTTGGCTGTGGGCGCCGACAGGGCAATTCTGACATCCGGTTTGTTTGTCAGTTCCAGAATAAAAGCGAGAATACGTGCCACGGCGGTGGTTTTGCCCGTACCGGGACTGCCGGAAATAAGGCAGAAATCGCGCGTCAGGGCAATCAAGGCGGCAATGACCTGACCCGGAGGCAGCCCTTTTTGCCGTATCACTTCAGGAAAGAGGCGAAGAAGCAGGTCAACGCAGCTCTCCGGGCGGATCGAGGCCAGGGAGGGGTTACGTCGGCCGGCCATTTTAATAACCCGTTCAGCGACAGATTTTTCATAGTGCCAGTACCGGTACGTGTACAACCGATCAGCGTCATCCAGGATCAGGGGTTTGAAGTCCCCGGGCGTTCCTACCACCGGGGAGCATTTCAATATTTCCGACCAGGCGTCGGTGGGAGGCGAGGGCAGGGCGGAGAATCCATCTATCTGAAACACCTGTTTTTCAAGGGCACGCAGATTCAGGCAGATATGACCATTCAGAGTGGCGTCGGTGACCAGAAAGGCCGCCAGATATAATTCGGGGCAATATGTACCATGGAGCCGGATCATGAAATCGGCGAAATGTCGCGACAGGGCAGAATATCGGGTGTCCGCATCGGACGCTGCAAAAGATGTCATGGGGGTCATTCCTGACGCCAAATTTATTGAAGGATTGAGCTGAAATCGTTCGGTTTTCTAAATCGGGCACGATCATAGCACAAAAAATAAAACAGGCCCTGATATATTTTCAAAGGGCCAATTTTATGATTTGCGTCACTTACGGACGCTTATGTCTGGCTCCCCAGCGCGGACTCGAACCACGGACCCGATGGTTAACAGCCATCTGCTCTACCGACTGAGCTACTGAGGAATAAATAAAAAAAGTCGCTGCTCAATAATATAAAAAAGACTCTTTGTCAACCGGCGAAATGGAGTGGCCATAAGATGATTTGTTGACGAATCTCGGGAAACTTTGTTAATGTCCTGCAAGACAATTTTTTACCGCCGGCAATTCAAATCGATTTTTGAAGAGGGAGGTTGCAAAATAGCATGTATAGCGCAGTCAAAATCAGTAATAACGTCTACTGGGTGGGGGCCGTCGACTGGAATATTCGCGATTTCCATGGTTATCAGACCAAAAGGGGAAGCACCCACAATGCCTATCTGATCATGGCGGAAAGACCGACCCTGATCGATACGGTCAAAGCGCCCTTCAAGAATGAAATGATGGCTCGAATCCATTCTGTCCTCGACCCGAAAGAGATTGAAATCATCGTCTCGAATCACGCCGAAATGGACCACTCGGGGTGTCTGGCTGAAGTCATGGCTGAAATTAAGCCGGACGCGGTGTATGCCTCCTCTATGGGCGCGAAGGTGTTGAAGGAACTCTTTGTGCTTCCGCAGGAAATTATTCCCGTCAGGGACGAAGATTCGATTTCCCTGGGCAACATGAACCTGACCTGTCTGGAAACCAGAATGGTCCACTGGCCGGACAGCATGTTCTCCTACCTGGAAGACGACCAGCTCCTTTTTTCCCAGGATGGTTTCGGGATGCATTACGCCTCGTCTGAACGGTTCGATGGAGACATACCCGAGGATATTCTGGAATTCGAGGCTTCGACATATTTCGCAAATATTTTAATGCCTTATGCACCATTGGTAACGAAACTCATCCAGCGGGTCGCCGCCTGCGGCCTCAACATCCGGATCATCGCCCCCGACCACGGTCCCATCTGGAAGCAAAATCCCCAGTGGATCATCCGGAAATATGTCGAGTGGACGGCCCGGAAACCGACTGCCAAGGCCGTGATTGTTTACGGCTCCATGTGGCACAATACGGAGAAAATGGCCCGGGCCGTTGCGGAAGGACTTGCATGTCAGGGGATTCATGTGAAATTCATGTGCATGGACTGCTATCATCGCAGCGACATCATGCACGAACTGCTGGATGCCGCCGCCGTGGTCGTCGGCTCATCGACGCTGAACAACAATATGCTCCCTCAGATGGCGGATATTCTGACCTACATGAAGGGCCTGAAACCGAAGAATCTGATGGGATTCGCCTTCGGTTCCTATGGTTGGAGCGGGGAGGCGGCGGGGCATATCGATGCACAGATGAAGGAAATGGGTATCGACAGGACGGGCGAGCCCCTGAAGGCTAAAAATGCGCCGACCGACGAAATTCTTAAAGAATGTTATGCACGCGGCGTAACCCTGGGAGAAAAAATACGCGCTGCTGTCGGTTGATAAAAGGATAATTTTACGGAAAAGGAGGAGTATGATGCAAAAATATGTTTGCAATGTATGTGGTTACATTTACGATCCGGCCAAAGGTGACCCGGACGGAGGGATCGCTCCCGGTGTGAAATTTGAAGATCTTCCCGAAGGCTGGGTTTGCCCGGTGTGCGGTGCCGGAAAAGATTATTTCAAGCCCGAATGATGAAAACCCATGGTAAATCAAGAGAGGCGAAAAGGCTTTTTGCCTCTCTTTTTCCATGCTGGAAAACAAAATTGAAGATGTGGGGAGGGCTTGTTTGAAACTGCTCATTAAATGGGTCCTGTTGACACTGTCGATCCTGATCGTTTCCTATCTCCTGGAAGGCGTCAAAGTCGAAGATTTTTCCTCGGCGTTGATGGCGGCGGCCCTGTTGGGGATTTTGAACAGCCTGGTCCGGCCTCTGCTCATTTTATTGACCCTCCCGATCAATTTGATTACATTCGGGATGTTTATTTTCATTATCAATGCCATACTGCTTATGCTGGTTTCACATGTCATCACCGGTTTTCATGTTGCCGGTTTCTGGACCGCCGTTTTCGGTTCCATCCTGATCAGTGTGAGCAACGCCCTGTTAAACTGGCTGATCAAAGATAATCGGCCTTCCGAGCCTCCCCGCTCCTCCGGTGTGATCGACCTGGAAGAAAAAGAAAAGGGACGCTGGGAATGACGGACCCGGTTGTTTTAACTCCCGCCATGAAGCAGTATCTTGATATCAAGACGCGGCATCAGGATGCGATTCTGCTTTTCCGCATGGGTGATTTCTATGAGATGTTTTTCGAAGACGCCAAAACGGCCTCCCAGGAGTTGGAACTGACCCTGACCTCACGCAATAAAGGGAAGGAAGACAGTGTTCCCTTATGCGGCTTCCCTTATCACGCGGCATCAACTTACATTACCAAACTCATTGACAGGGGCTATAAGGTTGCCATCTGCGAACAGATGGAAGATCCGAAACTGGCCAAGGGTGTTGTGAAGCGGGATGTTGTACGAATCGTCACGCCGGGCCTGGTGGTGGATGAAGATAATTTAAGTCCCAAGGAAAATAATTTCCTGGCTGCTGTAAGTTATGTGGAGAAGCATTACGGCATCGCCTTTGTCGATCTGTCCACCGGCGAATTCCGGATCAACGAATCCCGGGATTGGGACACTTTTTTGTCCGTCCTGATGACTTTTCAGTTCCGGGAATTGATCCTGCCCGAAAGTCTGCCCGAGAAAAAACGGCTCAAGGATAGGCTGGGGGAACTGCTTTCGTGCCGCATCAATGAATTTCCCGCTGTATATTTCGATGTTCAGGAAGCCGCAACCCTCCTGCGGGAACAGTTCGACGCTGCACTCATGGAAGAGATTGATATCCTTGAAAAGCCGTGTGTATTAGGCGCCGCCGGCTCCGCTCTACGGTACATCCGGGAGACACAGAAGGGGGAAATCGGTCATCTGAATAAAATCGAGTGGTATACCGCCGATGCCTGCCTGCTGATCGATGAATCCGCCCGGCGAAACCTCGAAATCTTTGCAACCATTGCCGAAAATCGCGCCAAAGGATCCCTGTTCCATGTCATTGATGAGACTATGACCTCCATGGGGGGACGCAAGCTCCGGTGGTGGTTGAACTATCCCCTCATCAAACCCGACCGGATCAAGGAAAGGTTGCTGGCGGTCTATCAATTGAAGAAAGAACACCTGATGCGGCAGAACCTCCGAAAAGCCCTGTCCCACATGTACGATCTGGAAAGACTGGGCAGCCGTATCGTCATGGGTATGGCCAACGGGCGCGATTTGATCGCCCTCAAGTATTCCCTGGAGGTTATTCCGGAAATCAAGACCCTGATCGAAGAAATCGACGCCCCGTTGATCAGGTCCACACAAGATGACATCGATGCGATGACCGATGTCTGCGACCTGATTCAACGTTCCATTCATGACGATCCGCCGCTGACCATCCGTGAGGGGGGCATTATCAAAAAAGGCTATGATGAGGAATTGGATCGTTATCTTTCGCTCTCACAGAACGCCAAACAGTGGATCGCCGCCCTGGAGGAAAAGGAAAAGAAAAGAACAGGGATCAATTCTCTTAAGGTCGGATTTAACAGCGTGTTTGGTTATTACATTGAAGTGACGCGCGCCAATTCTGCTTTGGTTCCGGATGATTACATCCGAAAGCAGACTCTGGTCAATGCGGAACGCTACATCAACGAGGAGCTGAAAAAATACGAATATGAGGTGCTGAACGCGGAAGATTTACGAAAGGATCGGGAATATGACCTGTTCATTCGCGTACGGGAAAGCATTGCCGGCGAAATTCGGCGTTTGCAGCAGACAGCCGGACGGATCGCCGAACTGGACGCCCTGACGTCGCTGGCGGAAGTTGCCGAGCGTTACAATTACTGTTGCCCTGTCATTGACGAGGACGATCAAATCCGCATCAAGGACGGCCGCCACCCCGTGATCGAGCGTATGCCGCTCCAGGAAGGTTTCGTGCCGAATGATCTGCTCCTGGATCAAGCGGACAACCGTCTGTTGATCATTACGGGTCCGAACATGGCCGGGAAATCGACTTATATCCGCCAGATCGCCCTGATCGTTCTGCTGGCACAGATGGGCAGCTTCGTCCCGGCCGCACAAGCACATATCGGCGTGGTCGATAAAATCTTTGCCCGGATCGGTGCGGCGGATAATCTCTCTCGAGGGCAGAGCACCTTCATGGTGGAAATGACGGAAATGTCGAATATTCTCCAGAATATGACCGCAAAAAGTCTGGTGATTCTTGATGAGGTCGGACGGGGAACGAGTACATTTGACGGATTGAGCATTGCCTGGGCGGTAGCGGAATACCTCCATGATTTCAAGGGGAGGGGCGTTCGGACTTTGTTTGCCACCCACTATCACCAGTTGACTGAACTATCCGTAACACGGAAAGGCGTCCGCAATTACAACATCGCTGTTAAGGAGTGGGGAAACCGTATCATTTTCCTGCGCAAAATCGTTGAGGGTGGCACCAATCGAAGTTACGGTATCCAAGTGGCGCGCATCGCGGGTGTTCATGATGAAGTCATCATGCGTGCCGGTGAAATCCTCAACAACCTGGAAACGGCGGAACTGGATGTCACCGGCAAACCCCGATTTGCCAGGGAAAAGGGCGGCGGGAGCCGTGTCGGTCAGCTCTCACTCTTTGCCGATGATCGTGAACTGCTGATCCAGGAATTGAAAACCATGGACCTCTCAAATCTTACACCGCTGGAAGCCCTGGTTTGGTTGGGAGGGTGGAAGGAAAAACTGGATCGATTAATTTGAGAAAATCAAGACTTTACTTGATACAGACCCGTCTGACCTGTTTGATATCCGTCACACCCTGAAGCGCCTTTTCAATACCGTCCTGCAGCAGGGTGGTCATCCCTTCTTCCATTCCGGTTTCCCGAATCATTTCAACCGTATCGTGTTTCTGAATATGACGGCGGACCCGGTTTGAATTCAGAAGCAACTCATGGATTGCCATCCGGCCTTTATACCCGGATTTATCACAGAGGTCGCAGCCTTTCGGTTTGTAAAGCATGAGGTTGTCTCGATAGGGGATATTCAGTTTCTTGAACGGCCCTTCGCCGTAGATTTCCGCGATTTCATTGTACTCATCGAGGGTGGGGTGGTAGGCCGCCTTGCAGTTTTTACACAGGGTGCGGACCAGACGCTGGGCGAGAACGCCCAACAGAGAATCCGCGAAATTCAGGGGATCGATCCCCATGTCCAACAGGCGGACTATCGTTTCCGGTGCGCTGTTCGTGTGCAGGGTGCTGAAAACCAAATGCCCCGTCAGGGAGGCCTCGACGCCGATTTTGGCCGTTTCAAAGTCGCGCATTTCACCGACCATAATCACATCGGGATCGGCGCGGAGGAAGGAACGCATGGCGGCGGCGAAGTCAAAACCGATTTTCGGCTGGACCTGCACCTGCCGTAAGCCATACTGTGTGATTTCTACCGGATCCTCCGCTGTCCAGATTTTTTTTTCCGGTGTATTGATATGGTTCAGCGCGGCATGGAGCATCGTGGTTTTACCGGAACCTGTCGGACCGACCACAAGAATCATGCCGTAGGGTTTCACAAGAATGTTCACCAGTTCGGTGTGATTCCTCTTGCCGAGCGCCATATCCGGCAGCGTGAGGACTTCTCCCCGCGCAAGAATTCGCATGACGACATCTTCCACCCCGCCCTGGGTGGGAATGGTCGCCACACGGAGTTCCAGCTCTTCGCCGTTCGGCCTTCGGTATTTGATTTTACCGTCCTGAGGCTGCCTTTTTACGGTGATGTCCAAATTGGACATGATCTTGATGCGCGAAACAATGGCCGCCCTGTAATTGAAGGGAAGGGTCTGATACAGGGCGCAGTCGCCGTCCACGCGAAATCGGACTTCGACATTCTTCCGGGCGATATTGGGTTCGATATGAATATCTGAACTTCTTCTATTGCAAGCATCGTTGATGATCTTGTTTACGATCTGCATGATGACGCTGTCGGATTCGGTAATGATCTCGGAGTCATCATCTTCTTCGTGGTATTCTTCCGCGCTGTCCAGTTTGTCCAGAATATCGTTGATGGATGAGTCTTCGCCCGAAGACTGATAGAAGAGGTTCACATACTTAATGATGTCTTCGGCAAGCGAGACATCATATTTGACGGATTTTGTCTTTAAGAGACTCTCAATCATGTCCCGTTTCAGAATATTGTTTGGATCGTCGACGATCACATGAATTTTCTGATCGATTTTACCGATGGGGACCCAGAGCTCCCGGCGCAGGTAGTCTTTCTTCAGGTTTTTCAATAAATCGCCGGGAATGGGGGTTTTCTCATTGAAGGAAATATATTTACAGCGATAGAATTCTTCGAGAGACTTCCCGATATCCGTTTTTGAAATCTTGTATTTCTTCATCAGGAAGTTTTCCATGGTTTCCTTGTTGTCCCTGGATTCTTCCCATGCGTTATCGAGATCTTCCTCCTTCAGCAGGTCACGATTGATCAGATAATCGAAGCGGGTGCGACGCCTTTTCGCGAGGCGTTCCTGGTTGTAAAAAGCGACGGCCAGCACCTCGGCAATTTCATGGGCGAATCCGACCTCCTCATCGGTAAATTTATTTCCTTTTTTCTTGTTCAGGATTTGGATAACACCCATTAACGTGTTGTTGCGCAGGATCGGTGCCGCCAGAATTTGTCTGGTTCTGAATCCTGATTTCTTGTCCCAGCTGCTGTCAAAGGAAAGTTGTTTATCAATTTTTTTCAGGTCTTCCGAGACGTAAGCGTCGGAAATATTGACGACCTTCTGTGTATTGGCTACAAAACCGGCAATACTGCGGTTACCGATCGGGACACGAATCTCCTGCAACTGCGTTCCCGCCAGAAACATGGAAAAAATTTCATTTTTATCACGATCGACGACATAGATGGTCATGGTCTCGGCATCAAAGAGTTTCAGGATGCCTTCCTTCAAATCGACCAGTATCTGCTTGATATTTTGCGCGGCGTGAATACGGTTGGTAATATCCTGCAGGGCCTTGCGAATCTGCAGTTTTTCTTCCAGTTCCGAAATTTGTTTACTGGGAAAGTTGAAATCCATACGTTATTCTCTTATCGTTCATAGAGACAATATCCGGTTTATTTCGTAACACACGTGTATAATCGTCACATTGGTTACAAAACATTAATTATCGGTGGAAATATATGAAAAGTCCGCAATTTTGTGAAACAACGCCGAAATGGCCTCCAATAGGGATAGACGGTTATACTTGACTTTTTCATCCCTGGCCATGACCAGTACGGAGTCAAAGAAACCATCCACGGCGCCCTTCAATGCGGCAAGGTCTTTTAAGCATGTTAAATAATCGCCCTTCTCAATCCGGGAAAGGGCCTTCTCCCGAAGGCCGGTAAATGTCGCATGGAGGACCGATTCCGCATCGGTTTCGAACAGGGTGGGCTCGATCGTGCCGCCGCTGAAATCCCTGATGATATTTTCCACACGCTTGAAGGTGGTTGCAAAGGGCAGAAAAACCGGATCGGACTTGAAACTCTCCATGGCCCTGATTTTATTGTAACAGCGACACAAATCCCAATCGTTGGTAGCCAGGACGGCATTGACGACGTCATAAGAAAAACCTTGAGCGGTCATCTGGTTTTCAAACCGGTTCCTGAAGAAATCCAGGACATCGGCCTTGACGTCTCCAGGGGATTTCAACAGTTTTTCACCCAGGATATCCAGACTGCAGTCCACCAGTTTATCGATGGAAAGGGTATAGTTTTTGTTCAGGATGATATTCATGATGCCAATGGCCTGTCTTCGCAACGCATAGGGATCGGCCGTCCCTGAAGGAATCAGATTGACCCCGAAAAAACCGACAATCGTATCCAGTTTGTCGGCGATGCTGACAATGCTTCCTTCTTCCGTTTCCGGCAATGCACCACCGGCGGCAATGGGAAGATAATGCTCGTATATGGCCTTGGCGACCACCGGTTTTTCTCCCGCGAGAAGGGCGTATTCCCTTCCCATGACTCCCTGAAGTTCGGAAAACTCGCCTACCATCTGGGTATCGAGATCCGCCTTGGCAAGGTAAGCGGCACGGTCCACCGTTGGTTTCAGGGCAGGATCAAGAAAATCGGCGATCTTGTCCGAAAGCGCTTGGAAGCGCCGGACTTTTTCAAAAGATGTTCCGAGTTTGGTATGGTAAATGACCTGTTTCAGACCCTCAACCCGCTGTTCCAATTTGACTTTTTGGTCTTCCTGGAAAAAGAAATTCGCGTCGGAGAGTCGCGCCCGGATGACCTTTTCGTTACCCTTGCGGACCACGGACGGATCACGGGGAAGGGTATTGTTCACCGTCACAAAATTAGGCAGAAGCGACCTTGCTGCATCGACCACAGGAAAATATTTTTGATGGGTCATCATCGATGTGATGAGGACTTCCCGGGGCAGTTTGAGATATTCCCGGGCATAGCTGCCGCAGATGGCATTTGGATATTCGACGAGGAATGTCACGGTATTCAGAAGCTCCGGATCGGTCAGGGCTTCACCGCCCACGCCGGCTGCGGCCTGCCGGATCTCCTTTAAAATGATCTCTTTGCGCTCCTCCGGGTCGACGATCACAAAATGTTTTTTCGCTTTTTCGATATAGTCCGCATAGTCGGTCACTTCAAAGGGCTGATTTCTCATGAAGCGATGCCCATAAGATATACGGCCGCTTTGAATGTCTTCAATGGAGAAGGGTAAGACGTCTCCGCCGAAAAGCGCCATAATCCAGTGAATAGGCCGGGCAAAGCGAAAATCATAGAATGACCAGCGCATGGATTTTCTGAAGGGAATGCCGGATATAAACTTGATAAGCAGGGCGGGCAGTAATTCGGCGGCCGATACGCCAATGGATTTTTTTCGGATGCAGAGGTATTCCCCTTTATCCGTGACCACGGTTTCCAGCTCCGAAAATTCGACGCCTTGACCTTTGGCAAAACCGAGAGCTGCCTTGGTGGGATTCCCCTGGTCGTCAAAAGCAACTTTCTTGGCCGGTCCCATTTTTTCAATGATCACATCGTCCTGTTTTTCACTCAGATTCTCAACCGTCAGACACAAACGTCGCGGCGTCCCTAAGGCGCGAATGACGCCATGTCGCAGACGATTTTCCAGGAACATGGCCGCTGCCATGTTCTCCATATCCTTCAAGGCTTTCTTAAGGAAAGCCGCGGGTATTTCTTCGGTGCCGATTTCAAGCAAGAGTTCTTTACTCATTTCTTGCGTCCTTTCGCTTAGTATTCAAGTATATGGATCATGACCGGTTCAGAAGGGGGTATCCCATGCGTTCACGCTGGGCCAGATAGACATCGGCACTTAATTTGGCCAGGTTTCGCACCCGGCCGATATAACTGGTTCGCTCGGCGACGCTTATCGCACCCCGGGCGTTGAGGAGGTTGAAAGTGTGGGAACATTTCAGGCAGCAATCGTATGTCGGCAGAACCAGGTTGTTTGCCGCCATCCGAATCCCTTCTTTTTCATACATGTTAAACAGTTGCCGAAGCATCTCCACATCGGCCTTTTCGAAATTATAGACCGACCATTCGACTTCGCCCTGGTGATGAACATCGCCGTACTTGATGAGATCGTTCCATTGTAGATCATAAACATTATCGATATTCTGGATATACATGGCGATGCGCTCAATGCCGTAGGTGATTTCGGCGCAGATGGGTTTCAGGTCGTAACCGCCGACCTGCTGGAAATAGGTGAACTGCGTGATTTCCATGCCGTCCAGCCAGACTTCCCACCCCAAGCCCCAGGCGCCGACGGTGGGAGATTCCCAGTCGTCCTCAACAAAACGGATGTCATGTTCCAGGGGATCTATGCCGAAGCTGCGCAGTGAATTGAGGTACAATTCCTGGATATTGGGCGGCGAAGGTTTCATGACCACTTGGTATTGGTAGTAATGCTGGAGACGATTGGGGTTTTCCCCGTACCGGCCGTCCGTCGGCCGGCGGGAAGGTTCGACGTATGCCACGTTCCAGGGTTCGGGACCCAGGGCACGGAGAAAGGTGGCCGGATTGAACGTTCCCGCGCCGACCTCCAAATCGTATGGTTGCTGGATGATACAACCTTGATCCGCCCAGTATCGTTCCAAGGCAAAGATAAGTTCCTGAAAAGTCACGTTTTCCTCCTTTGGGACTGTTTCGGTTTTTGTTAACGGCAAAACGGTGCGGGTCTGTACCGTGATTGGCGGTTCGTAACACGATGATTTTTCAGTGTCAATATGAAATGGCCTTTGGAAACGAGTTGATACGTTCTAAAGCCCCATTCGCCGCACATCGTTCAGCACGTTCAGGGATTTGAGATCCTTACCCAGGAGATAGCGGATAAAACGGGAGAGGAGTCGACGGCATTCATTCGCACATTGTTCCGTCATCAGGATGCGATTCATCAAGGCCGGTTCGGAGTTATTTCCCAGCAGGAGGGTCTTGATGGTTCCTACCGACACGGGAATGCCGTCCGTTGTCCTCAGGTGTTCGTGACAGGCAAGACAGCGTATGCCGCCTGCGGACGGACTGAAAGAGTAGGGCAGGTTGCTTTGGAGAGGGGTGTTACAGACGGAGCAGCGATCAAGAACAGGTTCGTATCCGGTCAGACGCAAAAAACGCAGCTCAAAAAACCGGACCATATTATCCGTGTATTTCTCTTTTTCCAGCATACTGAGAAAACGGCTGATCAGGTGGAAAAGATCGGGGAGTCTTTTCCCTTCAAGGTTGAATTGATCCGTCAGGTCCATGAGATACGCTGCGGCCAACGACTTTTCCAGATCGGAGCGAATGCCCGGGTAATGATCGACAATCGTCGTTTCTTCGATGAAGGCCATTTTACCGTCCTTCATCCGGGTCAAGACAATTGAAAGGCAGGTAAACGGTTCGAGGGCATTGGCAAATCTTTTGCGACTTTTACGGGCGCCTTTGGCCATGCCCGTAATTTTACCCGCCTCTTCCGTAAGGAAGCTGACAATACGATCGGATTCGGAATAGTCAAGGGTCCTCAGGACAATGCCCCGGGTTTTTAAGGTGTTCTTGACAGTCATGCTCCGCCACGGGACAATTCATTGTATTTTATTTTGCCGTCCACGAGGGTCATCACCGCTTTCCCTTGCATCGACCAGCCGCCGTAGGGACAGTTACGACTTTTGGAAAGAAATTTGTTCACGTCAACTTGCCATTTGCACGCCGTATCAATGACGGTTAAATCGGCTTGCGTCCCGATCTTTATCGTCCCGAAGGGAATGCGGAGGATATTTGCCGGATTGGTGCTCATTTTCGCCGCCAGTTGGGGGAGGGTCAGGCATCCCTCTTCGACCAGTCGTAACGACAGGGCAAGAGACGTTTCCAGGCCGACCATCCCCGAGAGGGCATATTCGAATTCCAGAGCCTTTTCCGTAATAGCGTGAGGTGCGTGATCACTGGCGATCGCGTCAATTGTACCGTCGCGCAGTCCTTCTTTGATCGCCAGAACATCATCGAGAGAGCGCAGGGGAGGATTCACCTTCAAATACGGGTCGAATTCCCGGAGGCATTCTTCCGAAAGGGTAAAATAGTGAGGAGCTGTTTCCGCTGTGACGCAGATGCCTCTGGCTTTGGCGTCGCGAATCAAGGTTACTGATCCCCGGGTGCTGACATGGGCGATGTGGATCGACGTACGGGTATAGCCGGCCAGGAGGATATCTCTGGCGATCATCACCTCCTCGGCGATCGCGGGAATTCCCGGCAGGCCGAGTTCCGTGGATACCTTGCCTTCATGCATGAGTCCTTCGGCGGAAAGATCGGCGTCTTCGGCATGTGAGATGACGGGAAGATTAAGTGATCCGGCGTATTCAAGAGCCCTGCGCATCAGATGACTGTTCATGACCGGCTTTCCGTCATCCGACAAACCCACAACTCCTGAGGCTTTCATATCACCATATTCGGCCAGCTTCGTCCCTTTCAACCCGATGGAAATGGCTCCTATGGGATACACCCTCACCAACCCGCAAGCCTTTGCTTTTCTGACAATATAGTCTGTCACGGCGCGATTATCGTTGATCGGATTGGTGTTTGCCATACAGGCCACCGCCGTAAACCCTCCCGCGGCGGCGGCGGCGGACCCGGATTCCACGGTTTCCTTGTATTCAAAGCCCGGGTCCCTGAAGTGGGTATGCATGTCGATGAGGCCCGGGACAAGGGTCATACCTTTCAGATCAATAATGGAAAGGTCCGGATCGGATTTTTGCACCCCACCGGATTTCAACAGAGGACCTGTCCCGGCAATTTTGCTGTCTTCTATCAGCACGTCCGTTACCCGGTCCAAGCCTTGGGTCGGGTCAATCACGCGGGCTCCTGTAAGCAGGGTTTTCAAAGCGTTCCTCCTGTAAGCAGGTATAAAAGGGCCATCCGCAGGGCGACACCATAGGTGACCTGTTCAAGAATAACCGAGTTGGTCCCGTCCGCCACCTCGGGAGAGATTTCCACACCTCGGTTCAAGGGACCCGGATGCATAACCAGGACATCGGGTTTGGCGCGATTTATTCTGTCACGGTTCAGACAATAGAATGAAGAGTACTCTCTTAATGATGGAAATATGTTGAGTTTTTCTCTCTCCGTCTGAACGCGGAGCATCATCACCACATCGGCGTCAAGGATCGCTTTCTCCATATCGGTATGGACGGTCGCGCCGAGACATTCCATAAACCGGGGGAGCATGGTGGCCGGCCCTGCAACATGGACATCGGCGCCCATTTTAGTCAAACCGTAAACGTTGGATCGGGCAACGCGACTATGTGAGATATCTCCGATAATGACGATTTTTAATCCGGAGATGCCTCCTTTACGGGCCCGAATGGTCATCATATCCAACAGAGCCTGCGTCGGATGTTCATGCGCCCCGTCGCCTGCGTTAATGACGGATTGCTTGATCAGTTTGGCGATCATGTGCGGCGCCCCGGCTGCACTGTGGCGGATGACGACGATGTCCGGATGCATCGCTTCCAAATTGCGGGCCGTGTCGATCAGCGATTCTCCTTTCATGAGGCTACTTGAGGAAGCGGTGATATTGATGGTGTCTGCGCTCAATCTTTTTCCCGCAATTTCAAAAGAGGTTCTTGTTCGGGTACTGGCCTCTATGAAGAAATTGATAACCGTCTTGCCGCGCAGGGTCGGCACTTTTTTGATATCGCGCGTGGATATTTCAACAAAAGAATCGGCGGTATCCAGGATGAAATGGATTTCATCCACAGACAGTTCTTTCATGCCTAAAATATCCTTTTTTTCCCATTTCATGCTTTGTGTCCCCGATGGCAATGCTGTTGAGGTTTTGCTACACAATCCTTAATCTTGGCTTTCTTCAATGATGACTTCGTCTTTCTGATCGGTTTCCTTCAGGTGGACGGAAACGGCCTCCCATAAGGATGAGGGGAAATCTTTGCCGACAAAATCCGCCCGGATAGGTAATTCACGATGTCCGCGATCAACCAGCACGGCCAGTTGAATTCGTTTTGGCCGGCCTAAATCGATCAGGGCGTCCATCGCCGCACGAATGGTCCGTCCGGTAAACAGAACATCATCGACCAGAACCACTTTTTTATTATCCAGGGAAAACGGAACGTCGGTTCTCTCAAGACGGGGTTTTCCTTTCCTTTGGGCAATGTCGTCACGGTAAAGGGTGATGTCTAAAATCCCCAAAGGAACATTGGTCCCCTCGATATGAAAGATTTTTTCCTGAATTCTCTGGGCGATATAAACCCCCCGGGTTCGGATACCGATCAGGGCCAACTCTTCAACCCCCTTGTTTTTCTCCAGGATTTCATACGCAATACGGGTAATGGACCGATCGATGCGATCCGCATCCATAACCACTCTTTTTTTAGCCATATCGGGAATCCTTCCGGTTGTTGGTTCATTGATCGGGCACATTTGCACACACAGTCGTCGGGCAAAGGTTTCAGGCAAAAAAAAACCTCCCCTTGTGCAGGGAAGGTTCAATACAAACTGATCAATGAAAAAACGCCAATCATAGCTCTAAGGCCTTTTTTCGGAGTTGAGTCGTTTTCATATTCATAGTGATCACAGTATTAATCATGCGACAAAATTGACTTCTCTCCTATATAGAATTGTCGTTTTTGTGTCAAGTCAAAATCAGGGGACATCGGTTTTTATCATCTTGTCTTTTCCCGAGATGTATTATAAATTATTGCTGACAACGTCGTATTAAGTCCGCGCCTGCGCGTATCGGGATTAAATATGAAATATGAAGGAACGATTATTCGACCGCCCAGCGAAGCGTACAGCCTCTTGTTGCAGGTGACGGTCGGTTGTTCGCACAATCTGTGTACTTTTTGCGAAACCTATAAGGGAAAGAAATTCCGGATCAAAAGCGTGGAAGAGATTCGGGAAGATATTCTTGAAGCCGGGCGATACCGAAATATTCAGCGAGTTTTTCTGTGCGACGGAGATGCCCTCATTATCCCCCAGGCAAAATTGACCGAAATTATCCGGATGATAAAATCGGAAATTAAGGGCGTCGAAAGAATTAGCACTTACGGCAATGCGAAAAGCGCGCTCAAGAAAACGCCGGAGGAACTGGCGGAATTGTGTGAACTGGGATTGAACATGGTTTATCTGGGCGTGGAGACGGGGAGCGAAGTGCTGCTGCGTCGGATTCGCAAAGGCGTGACGGTGGCCCAGACCATTGAGGCGGGCCGAAGAATTAAAAAGGCGGGAATGCTTCTGTCTGTCACCGTCATTCTAGGACTGGGGGGCATTGAAAGAAGCACGGAGCACGCCCTGGAAACGGCTAAGGTTTTAACAGCCATCGATCCGGATTATGTGGGCGCTCTCACGTTAATGCTCATTCCGGGAACGCCGATTTATGATGAATACAAAAGCGGTCAGTTACCGCAGCCCGATCAATTCGGATATCTCACGGAATTGAGTATGATCATTTCCCATGCGGATTTCACCGACTGTTTTTTCACTGCCAATCATGCTTCCAACTATTTGCCGATTAGAGCCGGACTGCCTCAGGACAAGGAACATGTTATCGAACTGATCAACCGGATCATATCCGGCGCCGACAAGAGCATGCTGCGTCCCGAGCATCTCCGCGCTCTCTGAAGATTATCCACCGCTGCGACCTATGAAACGTAGTAAACAAACCGGTATTTTATCCATCCTGAAAAAATTCTTTATTGAAAGGGACCACGAACGACTGGAGCGGGAATTACAAACCCTGCTCGACGCCGGGGAAGAAAATGGTTTAATAGATCCGCAATCAGGAGAAATGATTCAGAGTATCCTTGAATTCCGGGATACCATCGTTCGCGAAGTCATGATTCCACGGACGGCGATGGTCGTTATAAAATCGGGAATGCCGCTGAAGGACGTCATCAACCTGATCATGAAACACAGCCATACCCGTCTTCCCGTTTACGCCGATCATCTGGATCAAATCATCGGCATTTTGAATGTGAAGGATCTTTTAAAATTCTGGTCTAAGGAGGTGGCGCCGGAGGATTTCCTGGCTGTTTTACGCAAGCCCTACTTTGTTCCCGAGACCATGCGTACCACCCTGTTGCTTCATGAGTTAAAGGCGAAGAAGATTCACATGGCCATTGTTATCGATGAATATGGAGGGACTGCCGGTCTGGTCACCCTTGAGGATCTGATAGAAGAAATCGTCGGGGAAATCGGAGACGAGGACGAAACCGCCGAAGGAGAGAATATTATCCCCATATCGGATAACACCTATCTGTGTGATGCAAGAACCGAAATCAAGACCGTTGAGGAATTCTTCGACGTTGAATTTCCGGAAGGAAACTATGAAACACTCGCAGGATTGGTTTTCCATGAATTCGGAAAAATGCCTCAGGTGGGTGAAACATTTCAGATGGATAACATGGAAATCACGGTAGAACAGGCCGATGAGAAAACGATCAGGAAGGTAAAAATCGTGATTCTTGACGGAAAACGAATTCATCCATAAAATCAGCTTATTAATCTTCCCCCACGCATCTTCTATGACATCATACGTCCTCAATAAAATTCGCAAAGGGCCGTTTCGGGATTTCCGCCTCATCTTTCTTGCCTTGCTGACCGGCGTTCTGCTGGTCTTTTCCTTCCCCAGGCATGGCGTCGGGCTGTTGGCTTGGATCGCATTCGTACCTCTGTTGCTTACGCTTCAGGAGACACACAAGCCTTTCAGGGCTGCGCTTTGGGGTTTTCTGACCGGGATGATTGTCCATGTCGGCTTGCTGTACTGGATTGCCCAAGTGATCGTCATGTACGGAGAGCTGCCGTCTTATATCGCCATATCAGCCATGATACTGCTTTCTTGCGTTCTCAGTTTATACTTTTCCCTTTTTTCCGCGGCGCTGGTTTTTCTGCGCAACAAAGGTTTTTCGGAAATTGTTTCCGCGCCCCTTTTGTGGGTCGGTCTTGAGTATCTCAAATCTCATCTTTTTACCGGCTTTCCCTGGGAAAATCTGGCCTATTCACAGTACAAGTATCTGACCATCATACAGTTTACGGATATTACAGGTATTTATGGTTTATCCTTCATCATCGTTTTCGTTAACGTCTTGGTCTTCGATCTGATTTCTCATCGACAGCACCGGGGAAACCTGGCGCCGGAAGTCCTTGCCGGATGTCTGATCCCTGCGCTTCTCATCGGATACGGCACGTTTTCTTTGAATCGGGTCAATGCCGAGTTAAAGCGGGCGGAAGCGATGGAAGTTTCGCTGATTCAGGGAAATATAGACCAGAACATCAAGTGGAATCCCCAGCACCAGGAAGAATCGATTGAAATTTATAAAAATATGTCTTTGGTGAAAGCCCCTGTCGGACGTGGGCTGATTGTCTGGCCGGAAACGGCGACACCGTTTTTTTTCCAGGAGAAACATGACCTTTCCAAAGTCGTACGCGGCATTCCACGTCTTACCTCGGATTGGCTGTTATTCGGCAGTCCAAGCTATATTGAGGAGGGAAAAAGGACCTCCTATATGAACAGCGCTTTTTTACTATCTCCCGACGGTAAAGTCGCGGGCAAGTATGACAAGGTCCATTTGGTGCCTTATGGGGAATACGTTCCCTTGCGCAACTACTTTCCCTTTATTAACAAATTGGTTGCCGGCATCGGAGATTTTCGCAAAGGAGAGGGGAATGTTCCCTTGGCATTCGGAAATCATTCACTGGGCATCCTGATCTGTTATGAGGGTATCTTCCCTGAATTAAGTCGCGCGTATAAGAAGGAAGGTGCCAACTTACTGGTGAATATTACCAACGATGCCTGGTTCGGGCGAACATCGGCACCCTACCAGCACTTGTCCATGACGGTTTTTCGCGCAGTCGAAAACCGCGTATTCTTCTTACGGTCTGCCAACACAGGGATCTCTGCCATCATCAGTCCTTCCGGAAAAATTATAAAAAGAACCGGTCTGTTTGAAAGAACAACCCTGCGGGGAAGTGTAAAATTTCTTGATCGAAAAACCATCTATGCTTTATACGGTGACGTGTTTGTTTATATCTGCCTGATGCTGCTGGGTGCTGTTTTTTTTAGTTCAATCAAAGGAGAACTTTTATCATGCTGGAAGAACTTATTGAACAAGTCAACGATCTGAGGAGAAGAATCGACCGCATCGGGGAGTGTCTTTGACATCCAGGAAATCGAATATCAGATCAAATCCCTCGAAAAAATTTCATTGCAAGACAACTTCTGGACCGACCAGGATAAGGCGAAAGAAATCCTGAGAAAAAAGAGCCGGATGGAAAATACCGTTCTTCAATGGCGAAGCCGCACAACAGCTCTGAACGATCTGGACACGCTTATCTCATTGGCCGTCGAAGAAAAGGATCCGTCTCTTTTGGAAGAAATCGCCGCTGAGGTCAGGTTAGTGGAGGATGTGGTCCGTGATTACGAGCTGAAAATGATGTTGCGGCGGGAAGAAGACGCAATGAACGCAATCGTCTCGATCCATGCCGGTGCCGGAGGAACGGAATCGCAAGATTGGGCGGAAATGCTCTTGCGGATGTACTTGCGCTGGGCGGAAAAAAGAAATTTTAAGACGGAAATCATCGATTGTCAGCCGGGAGATGAAGCAGGGATTAAAAGTGTTTCCTTTACCCTGGAGGGAGAATTCGCGTACGGCTATATGAAGGCGGAAATTGGCATTCACCGCCTGGTCAGAATATCGCCTTTCGATGCCAATGCCCGTCGTCATACCTCTTTCGCTTCTGTTTTTGTTTATCCGGAAGTAGAAGACGACATCGTCATTGAGATCGATGAAAACGACCTGAGGATCGACACATACCGTTCCACCGGAGCCGGGGGCCAGCATGTAAACAAGACGGACTCGGCCGTCAGGATTACCCATTTGCCCACCGGAATCGTTGTTCAATGTCAGAATGAGCGATCCCAGCACAAGAACAAGGCCATGGCCATGAAATACTTGAGGTCACGGCTTTACGAACGGAAATTGCAGGAAAAAAACGAGAAGCTTGACGAAATCCATAAGACAAAAAAAGATATCGCCTGGGGCAGCCAGATCCGCTCGTATGTGTTGCATCCTTATAAAATGGTTAAAGACCACCGGACCAATGTCGAAGTCGGCAATGCGGCACGGGTACTCGATGGAGATATTGATGAATTCATCAACGCCTGTCTGATCATGAATGCCTCCCAATGAGATGGCAATATAAGGACGTCAACTGTGAAACAGAAACCGTCATGGATTTGTGATTTTGCCAAAATCTTTTTTTATGTTATATGTGACCCCCAAAAGGGCGTGAGTCGTTAAGAGATTTCCCATAATCGTTTTTTCTTATAAAAAAGGATTCATTATGATTTCAAAGAAGCCTATTCTTTATTTCATCGTATTCTTTCTTTTAATATTTCTAAGTATTCCGCAGATCCGGGCCGAAAGTTTCGACTTTAAAAGAATATTTTTGGGCACGCCGCCGTCTTCCTCCGGTGATTCCTGCAAAAACGCCCAGGGTTGTTCCCCCAGAAAAGCCGCGGATTGTGACACCAAAGTAAACCGCCCATCGGTGCAAGCCTCAGACAGGCTTAATGCGGAAAGCGATACTGAAGATGACGAAGATACCGAACAGGACATCATGGAAACTTCCCTGTCGCTCCTGGAAGATTCACAGGAACTCTGGGAAAAAGGTGATGTCGAAGGGGCCATTAAACTGCTGGATCAAGCCTATGAACTGATGCTGAAAACGAACGGCGACCCCGATATTGCGCGGCAAAAAGACGATCTCCGTCTTCTGATTTCAAAGAGAATTGTCACGATCTACACGTCCCTCCAAACCAAGACCAACGGTAAGCACAGTGAAATCCCGCTGATCATGAACGCGGATGTTCAGAAAGAGATCCGCTTGTTTCAAACTGTGGAGCGGGACTTTTTCATCACTTCCTATCAGCGATCGGGATATTACCGTCCCATGATTGTTGCCGAATTGAAAAAGGCTGGTTTGCCTGAGGAATTATCGTGGCTGCCGCTGGTGGAAAGCGGATTTAAGATCTGCGCCTTGTCTCGGGCCAGAGCTCTTGGGTTATGGCAATTTATTCCCTCAACCGGCTATAAATATGGAATGGAACGCGATGAATGGATCGACGAACGGATGGATGCAGAGAAGTCGACGGCAGGCGCCATCGGTTATCTCAAGGATCTGCATCAAATGTTCGGAGACTGGCTCACCGTTCTTGCGGCTTACAACTGCGGTGAGGGACGGGTGCTGAAAGTCATAGCCGGTCAGCACATCAATTATCTTGACCGCTTCTGGGATCTTTACCGGCAGCTTCCCTATGAAACGGCTCGCTATGTGCCGCGCTTTCTGGCCACGCTTCACATTATCCGGAACCCTCAGAAATATGGCATGGAATTAGGACCGACGATCGATAACGATTCTCCTTATCCTTATACCATCATCAAAACCAACAGAAGCATGCGTCTTTCCGATATTGCGGCAAAGACGGAGATTTCAGAAGATATCCTGAACCTCCTCAATGCCGAACTGAGACTGAAGGTAACCCCGGACAAGGAATATGAGTTGAAGATGCCTTCTCCTTCGGCGATGAAGCTCCTGTCGGTGATGGACGAAATCCCGCAGTGGGAAAAACCGGCGCCTCCGCCGAAAGAGGAACGGTCCGGAACCAAACTCGTTCGTCATAAAGTTAAAAAAGGACAAACCTTCACAAGTATAGCTAAAAAGTACGGTATAACGGTTAACGAACTGCGGGAAAAGAACCGTCTGTCAAAAAAGGCATCCTTAAATGCGGGACAGATTTTGTTAATTCCCGTGAAAGAGACCGCCTTGGCTAAAAAAGGTAAAAACAGGGGAGTAAAAGAAGTATCCGAAGAGAAGAACATTCAGTGCTACAAAGTAAAGCGGGGAGATACGCTGGCTTCCGTGGCTAAAAAATTCGATGTTTCCATCGATGACCTTAAGAAAATGAACAAGATAAAAGGTTCCCTCATCAAAAGCGGAACGACGATCAAGGTTATTCAATAGGGAGCGCACTTAAGTCATTTCTTTAATACCGCGGATTTTATCCAGCAGTCTTTTCCGGGAAACAGGCCGTGCGGTTTTAATCTCTTGGGCGAACACCGATACCCTGTATTCGGATATCATCCCGGATAGTTCCGAAAGGGCCGTTCGCTTTTCAAGAGAACAAAGTGCCGGCAATCCTTTCTTGATCTTCTCATAGATTTCTGAGAATTCCGTAACGTCCTTATCCTTCGCACGATCCTTTGCGAGATTCATACATCCCCGTTCCGATCTGATCTTGATTGCTTTGATGTAGCGAATAAGATTCGGCAGCTCCTCTTGCGCGCATACCGGTAAAAAATCAGGGGGCAGAAGACTTTTTAATTCTTTCTCCCTTTCAGCCAGAAAACTCAAAACAACCGGATTGTCTTTATTTGCATGTGAAAGCGTTTTAAGCGTGCGAAACGACATATCGTATTGCCTCAACACAGGCATGATAAGCTTCACCAGTCGTTGCGCTTCCGGGAAAAAAAGCGGCCTGTTTCGGAGGAGGCTGTCGTTAAATGCTTTAGAACTTCTGGCCGATACATCAAATAAATTCAGGATTACTTTATCAATGAAATGGTTTAGCCTTTCCTTGGAGTTCCCCAGCAGCGAGAAGGAAAACATCAACTCACGGTCGGACATGAGCGCTTTTTTCAGGCTGTTGATCTGATCTCGGCATTGAAGGGCGTAACAACGCATCACACCCCCTTGGTGGGCGGTTCGGGCTTCCCCTTCGTCTCGAAAGAGTTTAACGGAGCATGAAAGGCCCTGGTCCGTCATGGCGGGATAGAAATAACCGTTGATTTGGCCATGAACTTCAAAGGGAACGTGCTCGGGCAGTTCCTCGCACGGAAAGGAGGTCAGGTCCTGTGTTTCCCATTTTTCCCGGGCTTCGGCAAAGGCGTCGATTTCCCCGCCGGCTGACACTTCCGCAACGAGCTTGTTCAGATTGCGGCTGCTTGACAGCACGGTTCCTGTCTCATCGACAATTTCATAATGCATTCGCAGGTGATCGGCCAGTGTATCGGGAGACCATGCCGTCACGGGAATGTCTGTGCCCCATTCATTTTTGATGAAACGGCTGAGGACGGTCAGGAAATTCTTCTCCGGCTGGTCCAGTTTGGCGCTTATGAGCGCCGCTTTTTCTCCTATCGGGTGGAGCAGCTTACGATAAGCTTTGGGTAATTCTTTTAACAGAGCGGTTATTCGCGCTTTTCTTAATCCGGGCACGGAATAGTCAACCATGTCGTGAGCCAGCACGGAGAGGGCATGAATCGGAACTTTCAGGGTGACGCCGTCATGTTCCGAACCGGGCTCGAAGGCATATGCAAGCTGGAGGGTGATTGGACCACATGTCATGGTATCAGGATAATCCGCATCCATACCGCCGGTGAGAACATTTCGGGCGAGAAGATCATTTTCCGTCATTTTCAGGAAATCGTCGTTGCCTTTTTCAAATATCAATTTCCGGAGGTCTCGCACGCTGCTTATCCCTGACATGCGGCGGCGATAAAAATCGATTTGGCTCTGTCTATGGACGAGAAGGTCTCTTTTGCGGATTTTTTCCTCATAGCTTTTAATGCGCGCTGCAAGATGCCGATTATGAGTCAGAAAGGTAAGATTATGGGAAATCTCACCCTCTACGAGGGCATCAAAAAAAATATCTTCCGCTGCATTCGGATCAATATTGCCGTACGAGACCAGGCGCCGGGGAATGATAATCAGGCCGAAAAGACTCACCTGCATAAAGGCCTTGACCTCGCCCTTGTCCCGGTCCCAATGGGGGTCCATGTATGTCCGTTTGCAGAGATGTCCGCCCAGTTTCTCCAGCCATTCCGGTTCGATGTTGGCGACCGTCCTGCAGTAAAGCTTTGATGTTTCGATATATTCAGCCGCCACGATCCATTTGCCGCTCTTCTGAAAAAGACCGGATGCGGGAAAAATAAATACTTCTTTACCTTTCACACCAGTAAACGACTTTTTGTCTTTTTTCTGAGCAATATGGGAAAGATAACCGGACAGGATTGATCTATGAATGGCGGCATAGAGAGGATCATTGACGGACTTTTCCGGAAAGGCCGATGTTTCCGCTGCGTCAGTTAGGACAGAACGGTTTTTCAGTTCCAGACGGTATTCAGGTTCCTGTTGAAGGATTGCGACGATCTGTTGATAAATATCCTGCCACTCCCTCATTCTCCGGTATGACAAAAAGTGATCGCGACAGAACCTTCGCATTTTGTTTTGCGTCTGCAAGGTTTCCCAGTTTTTTCCGTAGTGGTCCCAGATATTGAGCAGAGTGAGAAAATCCGACTGCGGATTTTTCAGTATGCGATGGGCGTCATCCGCCTGCTTTTCCTTTTCCGCGGGCCTTTCCCGGGGATCTTGAATGCTCAGGGCGGAAGCGATGATGATGATTTCATGGAGGCATTTTTCACGACGGCTTTCGATGATCATGCGGGCCACACGCGGATCAATAGGCAAAAGGGCCATCAATCGTCCTTGTTGAGTCAGCCGATAGGGTGGAGCCCCTTTACAGGTCGTCTTCTTCCGCTCAATTGCGCCCAGTTCATAAAGCAGATCAAATCCATTCCGGATCGCCTTGCGCGAGGGTTTGTCGATGAATGGGAATATATGAATATCAGGCAGCTTGAGGTACAGCATCCTGAGAACAACCCCGGCCAGATTGGCGCGAAGTATTTCCGGGGTATTGAATTCCGGTCGGTTGAGATAATCGGCCTCGCTGTACAGTCTTATACAGACGCCGTTTTCAACCCGCCCGCATCGTCCTTTCCTTTGGTTCGCGCTGCTTTGGGAAATGGGTAAAATCGGCAAGCTGGTTGTGCCGGTTCCGGGGTTATAGCTCAAGACTCTTGCCAATCCCGTATCGACGACAAAGCGGATTCCAGGAATGGTCAAGGAGGTTTCTGCGATGTTTGTCGCAACAATAATCTTCCTTTCGACCATCTGGAAAACCTTTCTCTGGTCTGTCCAGGGAAGACGGGCATACAAGGGCATAATCCGAGCCCGCGGAAAATTACGTCCCCTCAGAATTTCACAGCTCTCACGAATATCCTGCTCGGTCGGCATGAAAACCAGAATATCACCGGCGGGCTCTTCATTCATTAAGCTGTCCACCGCGCCGACGGCCGCATCGATATAGGTTAAATCCCCTTTCTCTTCCAGTTCTCTGTCCACTGGGCGGTATTGCAGGCCAACCTGGTATATGCGCCCGGATACTTCAATAACGGGGGCATGATGAAAGGCCTCAGAAAATTTCGCCGTGTCCAGGGTGGCGGAGGTGATGATGACCTTGAAATCCCGGCGTTTTTTAAGCAGCGTGTGCAAAATGCCCAGGATGAAGTCGATATTGACACTTCGTTCGTGCGCTTCATCGACGATAATCGTGTCATATTGTCGAAGAAACGGATCCTGTTGGGTTTCGGCCAGCAGCATGCCGTCGGTCATGATTTTTATGATGGAATGGCGGGTAAGTTTTTCCTCGAAGCGAATTTTATAGCCGACAGTCCGGCCGACCGCTTCATCCATTTCTTCGGCAATGCGATGGGCAATGTTGACGGCGGCAATGCGCCGGGGCTGGGTGCAGGCAATTTTTCCTTTTATTCCTCGGCCGGCTTCCAGGCAGATTTTAGGAGTCTGTGTGGATTTACCGGAGCCCGTTTCACCGCAAATGATGACAACCGGGTTATCCCGGATGGCTTGTCGAATTTCTTCTTTCTTTTTGACGATCGGCAGGGCCGGGGGGTATTGAACTTCGACTCGCCTGTTTGCGGCGTGTTCCAGGGATTTATCGTGCCCGGGGGTATCCATCAACCAATCCGTTCAGGAAAGATGTTCAAAAATGGCGGGCAGGAATTCTTTCGTTGAATTCCATCCCGCGTCGATCGTTTCCTTGGCCCTGTGAAATTCAAGAAGACCGATGCAGGATAACGGGGGAGAGATCAGCACATCGGGTTGATCGACCAGCAATCGCTGACGTGTAATACGATCCTGCATGATGTAGATGGCTTTTGCCATGACTTCGATCATATTCGGCGTCTTTTCCCTATGCGGCGTATCGGCAATTTTAATGAACGGAAAATTGTTGCTGATAAAGTCACTCCGGAAGACATCGATCACCTTATCCTGAATCGCCTTGTTGTTTTGACCGTTTTTTCGAAAGATATTCTTTTCCGCAATGCCATCGTTCAAATTGACGGCGATAACAATATCGGCGCCCAATGCGCGGCATAAGGAAACCGGAACCGGATTGACCAAACCGCCGTCGATCAACCATTGCTGCCCTCTTTGAAAGGGAGTAAAAAGGCCCGGCAGGGAAAAGCTTGCCCGCATGGCGTCCAGGAGAGGCCCCTTGCGGAAACAGACCTCCTTTCCCGTATTCATGTCCACAGCCACGGCTCCGTAAGGCAGAAGAAGTTCCTCGATCAGTCTGTTCGAAATTTTTTCGCGGAAAAAGTCAGTAATCCGGTCTCCTTCCAAAAGTCCACGCCGCGATAAACTGACATCCATAAATTTGAGAAAATCAATCCAGGAAAAATCCCGAGCCAGATCTTCCAGGGCATTGAGAATGCCTGCGGCGTAGGCCCCGCCCACAACGGCTCCCATGGATGAACCGCAGAGAAGATTGATGGGTATCCCGGCCTCCTTGAGACACTTGATCACGCCGATATGCGACCATCCTCGGGCCGAACCGCTACCGAGGGCCAGACCGATTCTTTTTTTCTTTCTCATTGTCGATAAATATCATGTTGAAGAATATTTCCAAACTGTCTAAAATGGCGTCCGTATCATAAAATCATGCCGCATTTCCATAATTATCATTTTTAACGGCATTTTTGTCATCAGTGAGAGATATTGGCGGTGTCTTTTTTCATCATAACTTGCTTTTGAAAAACAAACTTGAGGTTTTATGCCGATCCTAACCCTTTACTTTCAGATTCATCAGCCCATGAGACTTCATCCGGACCGGGACAGATTCCTGTGGGAAGAGATGAATCGCGAAGTCTTTCTTAAGGTCTCCGACAAATGTTACCTGCCGGCCTTGTCCATGTTCAATGATCTGATTCAGGCCTATCCTTCATTCAAAATCACCCTGAGCATGTCCGGTACCTTTCTCGAGCAGGCGGAAAAGTACAAACCCGATGTGATCCGGTGTCTGAAAAATCTCATCGAATCCGGTGAAAAACATCGTCAGGTCGAATATCTTGAAGAGACTTACTACCATTCGTTGAGCAGTCTATACGAAGATCCGCGTAAAAAGGAATTCCGCGATCAGGTCAGTCTGCATCGAGACAAAATGCGACGATTATTCGGTATCTTCCCAACCGCGTTTCGCAATACGGAACTTATGTACAATAATCAAATCGCCGAAGTCGTGGCGGACATGGGCTATGTGGCCATGCTCTGCGAGAAGCGGAATGATATGTTCACCCAGGGGAACCGCCCCATTTCCCCCAACGCCGTTTTTCGCGCCAGAGACACCAATATGATCGTTCTGCCCAGAAATCGTGATCTGAGCGATGATATTGCCTTCCGCTTTCCTCATATGCCGATCCGCGCGGACCAGTATGCAGGCTACATTGCCGGGATTGACGGTGAAGCGGTTATTCTCGGGTACGATTTTGAGCATATCGGTGAACATATCTGGAAAGAGCGAGGCATATTTGAATTCTGGAAGAATCTTCCCGGAGCGCTCATGGAAGCGCCGAATATCGTCATGCACAACCCTTCGGAAATTGCCGAGACATTCAGGGGCAGCAGCGATTGTCCGGTGATTGACATTCATGCGCTTTCCACGTCCTCCTGGGCGGATGCCGGCAGAGATACCTTCGGCTGGCTCGGCAACCCGACGCAGTACACTTTGTTTCGGGATATCGAAATGATGGAGGGCGACGTAAAACGAGCCGGTGCTGAACTCCTGACCCAATGGCGTTATCTGACGACATCGGATCATGTCTATTTTCTCCACGAGCACATCGGCGAAGACCATGCGGTCCACTCTTATTTCAATCCTTACGGTGGCTCTATTGCACAGCCCACGCTTGTTTTGACCCGCAAGATCGACGATCTGGAAAGCGCCATCAAGCGCTATGAAATTCTCAAAAAGGCTGAAAGAACGGCGGTTCTGCTGATCACGCCGGAAACGGGCAAACTGCCTGAAGACATGGGCGAACTGGCCCGGTTCATTTCCGGGAAAAGCGGCGGGCAGGGCGAAGTGGTTTCTGCATTGTGCGAGGGACTTTCAGACAGAGGGGTCGATGTTCATATTGCAACCCTTAATTTGAAGAAGAGATTTCAGAAGGAGTCGAAAGTTGATGAAAAACAGTGGCGGGAAATACGCTACAAAATGGATTCCAAAAAAATTCACCTGGTCAGCTCTTCCATCTTCTCAGACAACCTAAGCGCCTATTCCGGCAACCCCTTGCTGACAGCCGCCGAATTTCAGCGAGCAATTATCCAGGATATTCTCAAAACCGTCCGGGCGCGTCACAAAGGAAACATGATCTTGCATACCCACGACTGGATGGCCGGAGGCATGATCTCCGCGTACGCGAAGGCCGCGGGCATTCCCTTTCTCCATACCGTACATAACGTTTTTACCGCCTTGATTCCCGTCGAAATTTTCTCCGGAGTCAGTGTGGATGAACTATCCCATAACTTATATTTCGGCTTCATGGACGGAAAACGCTGTATCGATTGTCAGGCAACCGCCATTAAAAACTCGACGCTGATCAATTTTGTCGGAGAGCGTTTTCTGCGGGAAGTCGTTGAAGGCTACTTCATGGATCGCACCATCATCCCCTGGAGTGTGAGGAATGAAGTCAAGGCGAAATTTTACAGTGACGCCGCCCGATCTATAATCAATGCGCCGGCTTCCATCATGTATCCGGAAAATTGTGAATACCTCGTGCAAAAATATAATCCGGAAAACTTTTACGAGGCCAAACAAAATAATCTCGTCGAATTTCAAAAAAGAACAGGCTTGGCGATGAATCCGGATGCGATTTTGTTCTTCTGGCCTTCCCGTTTGGACCCAATCCAGAAGGGCGTCGAACTTCTGGAACAGGTCGCCCGGCGTTTCGTTGACAGCTATCCGGACGTCCAGATCGCTGTTGTGGCGGACGGCGTCGGCACGGATCGGACCCATGTGGATATTATGGGCCGGATTGCCTATTCTTCGGGAGGGAGGATCGCCTATCATCCTTTCACGGAAAGCTTGTCCATGCTTGGATTTGCAGCGGCGAGCGATGTGTTCGGCGCTTCGCTTTATGAACCATGCGGGCAAATCGATCAGGTCGGTAATCTGTTCGGCGCCACGGCGACAAACAGGGACACGGGAGGCTACCACGACAAGATTCGAGAACTGCGCCTGAAAATCGACGGCGCGCCGGTCGATGTGGGCAACGGTTTTTTATTCCGGGACTATGATGCCGGCGGTCTTTGGTATGGATTGCAAAATAGTGTGCATTTTCATCGGAAACCGCTTGCCGTTCGTAATGAACAGATAAAAAGGATTATGCTGGAGGCGCGTGAGCGTTATGATCTGAATAATATGATCGCCGAATATCTGCGTTTATATGAAAAGTTGAATGGGGGACGCCCGCTTGTCTGATTTTATAGATGGATATGGGCAACCTTTTTTCGTACCGGCAGACCCCATGCGTTGATACGCTTTCACAAAAAGCTTTCAGCGAGAACTTTTTCTCCTTGAAAACGGATTGAGAATCGATTAAATCAGAGTCAACCTTTCATTTGCCTGGGTGGCGGAATAGGTAGACGCAAGGGACTTAAAATCCCTCGATCCTTG
>CAYOYJ010000003.1:0-37468 GCA_964408155.1 uncultured Syntrophales bacterium | reverse complement strand
ATCTGCATCAACCGCTTGTGAGGCGGTTTCCAGGCAAAATAAAGCGCCCCCATCCGGGCACCGGCGCCGATCGCTGACATCAGGAGCACCATCATCCGTGGACCGCCATGAAGAATTTCGCTTGCATAAACGGGCATGATCGTTACATAGGGAATGCCGAGGGTTCCCCCCAGCGCCATCAGCAAGAGAATCGCCCGGATCTTCCGCTCATGGAAGGCATAGACCAACCCGTCCAGTAGCTCTCGGATGATACCTTGCTCCTCTCCTGCCGGGGTCGTCACGACAAGGCGCATGCTGCAAAGAGCGGCAATCACGGCAATATAGCTCAAACCGTTGATCAGGAAACAGACGCCCTCACCGGTCCAAGCGATCAGAAAACCGGCCACAGAAGGCCCTATAAGGCGGGCGAAATTGAATATGGCCGAGTTCATGGCAATCACGTACCCCAGATCTCCCCGATGTTCCACCATGTCGGATACGAAGGCGTGCCGCACCGGCATATCCACAGCACTGACGCATCCCAAAACGAGGGTCAGAAACAGGATGGGCCAGACCTGCTCAAAACCGGCCAAAACAAGCACGGCCAGCGCCAGAGCCTGAACCATGGAAATGGCCTGGGTAAAAAGAAGAATTCGATAACGACTCCAACGGTCAGAAAAAACGCCGGCGAAGGGCGTTAGAATGAAGGATGGAATCATGCTCAGAAACCCGACCGTCCCCAGAAGTACAGGGGATTGAGTCAAGCGATAGACCAGCCAGGTGACGGCAATCTGCTGCATCCAGGTTCCGATCAGGGATACCGTCTGACCGAAGAAAAATAATCGATAATTCCGGTGGTATAAAGCACGCAATATCAACATAAAAAATTAAGGGGCGAAACCGTCAGTCGGCAGGTTTCGGGACCACGTTGCTCCCAGATAATACATTACTCCTGAGGTCGAATGATGGAATCGGTGACATCGCACCGGCCTACAAAAAATCCCCCGTTCTCGCAGGAGAACGAGGGATTCTACTTTATTGAGTCCACTTAAAAAGTTCGTTATAGAATTTTTATGGCGCCCAGGTAAAGGTGTGGTTCTTCAGTTCCGCCAAGAGGACTTCCAGTTCTTTCTCCCGATTTTCCCGAAAAGTCTTCCAGATTTTTATGCAGTTTTCACACTTACTGTCGTCCGCATTCTGCATCAGGGACTCGTACCGGTAAAGACTTTTCTGAATGATGGTGATGGTTTCCATGAGATCGTAATCGATGTCCTTTAGCATGGTCGTGCCTCCTTTCAGTCTCTACGTTTCATCCTTGGTATCCTGTGTACACCCACCGTTTTTCTTCTGATATAATTATAGCCCGTTAAAAGTCCTTTTTCAACTGATTCCCATTTTGCGGGATATATTTCCCGGCATAACGATCCATGCGGCCAGTTAGACCAGAAGAAAGCGTGTGATATCGCAAAGGAAATATAAAACCTGATTCTGCAGTGGATTAACGTTCACCGCAGCGAGCCTTCAGGGCGGCAATATCGGCCGGAGTCAGATCATAAGATGCGCCGTCCGGCACCAGGCGGTGCATGACGGCATGGGGATAGTCGTTATGACTCAAGCCCAAGGCATGGCCGAGTTCATGCACCAGAACCCGGATCAGGCTTTTTTCGCCATCGAACTGGTAAACGGTGATATTTTCTTTGAGACCCTTCCTGGCATATTGCCCCTTCTGGAATTCATCCCCCAGCTTGCCGCCTTCCTCACGGTAGGTCACCGTACCCAGGTTATGCTCCCTGGCGATTTCGTTGATCACGACCGCCATGCTGTTGAGGGTTTCCGCCGTCCGATTCAGTTCCGCCTGCCTTGACTGCAGTTGGGATTGGTTTGCATTCAGATTTTCCTTTTCCCGCATCAAACGTTGGTAATCCTCTTCCGAAACACCGCCCCGGCGACGCACGGTCTCATTTTCTTCATTAAATACGCGCACTTGCCCGTTGAATGCGCCCAAATCTTCTTCCAGCCTCTGTTTTTTGTCATCAAACTCGGTTTTCAATGTCTCGAAGCGCACTTTCAATTCTTCATAAGTGGCACGGGTATGACGGATGTCATAATTCAGTTGCTTCAGCCTTTCCGAGGCTTCTTGACGATAATCGTAAACCAGGCTGATCACAATTTTCCCTTCCGGCTCTTCACGGAAAAGTTCTCGGGACATCGGCACCGACCATACGGAAGCCGCCTTGGCAACCAGGCGGGAAAATTCTTCGCGACTGAGGCCAAAACGCTCGTCAACGGCACCGATGCGGTAGGTCAGGGGCTTCTCGCAAGGACCGGCAGGGCGAAAGAATAAAAGGAGCAGCGCCGCCAGAATAATTATGAATACAATGGGTTTTAAGCCGATAGAACCCTTTTCGGCCCTCAAAATGCCCTTCCTGCTCAAGCCGAAGCCGTTTACTCTGGCGAAAAGGTGCTGCTGATGCATCTTAACCGACCCATGATCACACCATGGAAAACTTAGCGATATTTTTCCAGAATCTCATTGAGCCCCTGGATCGCCTCTTCCATGGTCCCGGTATTGAGAATGTATTCATCCGCCAGAACAATGGGAATGGCCGTGCCATAAGCAATCTCCCGCTGGTCCCGCTCATGAAAGGCATCCGCGGAGTCATCGCTCCGACCGCGGGCGATGATACGCTCACGGCGTGTTGCCGGCGGCGCTAAAAAGGCAATGATGACTGCCGTGGCCTGTTGTCGAATCAACTCGATCTCGGACCAGGAGCGCATTCCCTCCAGCACGACAATCGGCCCATCGGCATGGAGCGCTGTTTCCAGGGCCAGGCGGGTCACGCCCATCCCGTCGGCGCCTCGCAACTCCGTCGAGACGGCGGCCATATTGTCCGGTGTTGCCTCGATTCCCCGTAAAACCACTTCAGCACGCACCAAATCACCCGTGGCATAATAAGGAATACCCCGGGCGGCGGCATAGTCACGCGCCAAATTTTTTCCCGCCGCCGGCATGCCGACAACAACGAATATTTTCATCAAATGATCCTCTGCTGCATGTGTTCTTCACCAATCTGTCCTAACTATCCACAAATAGAAACGGATTGCTGAACCTTCTCGTAACAAACCGCTTCATGTGGAGGACGGTTTCTTAGTTTAACCCCATCCCGTATCCGCCAAGCCCGAATAAAGACAATGCAACGTAGATTTGCTGGTCATCGTGGCTTTTAGTTAAGCCGGCGGTTACCCCCCAGCACTGCCTTTGGTACGTCACGGCATAGGTCTGCTCAACCGTCCTGCTCTCAAGGATATTCTCCTTTAGGGTGAAGGAAACCGTAATTTCTTTATTGATCTTGGCCATAATCGATACGTTGATCTCTTCAATCAGGCTTTTTGTATAGTGGTAGCCGAGGGAAACCGTATCACCCCGGGGAGTGGACAAAATCAGGTCGTTGTTCGTGCGCAGCCATGATCCGCCGTTCACGTCGTAATAACTGCGGCTTTTAAAGGCCAGAAAGGAAAGCGGTGTAAAATCAAGTTCAATATCCGTGGTACCGAAATGACGTTCCTTGGCGTCCGGATCCTCCCAGTTCCATCTGACGCCATTGATATCGTATGTCTGGGCCATTTTCAGTCTCAGAATTTCGCGGTATCGGGGCCCCTCGGTTCCCTCGGACATCTTCACCATGAGGGTGTTGATGAGGGCGTAGGAAAAACCGTTGCGCTCACCGAGCCGGTCGATGTAATTCGGCATATCATTTTGCTTTTCATGGGGACGGTAAACATAGCCCACTTCCGACCGGACGCCATGGCGGACTTTCTGTACGGACTTACCGTTGACATGATAAATGCGCTGAATTTCGGAGGTGACCAAACCGCCGGCGGCATAACTGCTGCGATTTCCGTTTTTGTCAACACCGGCCAAATTGCTTCCCCCGGCGCGCCAGAGGGTGCCGTCCCACTCGAACTTCGGCATAAAATGGACATAGGGTCCCAGATTGCGCGGCAGCATGAGGGCGGGCCGAAAATCGAAAACAGAGCCCTTCTGCCCTTCGCTTCGGTAATAGTTATCATAGGAGCTCACCATTTCGAAACGCAGGGGCGTTGCCGGCAGGGGTTGATTGATTGCCGTAAGCGTCACCTCGGGATACTGCTGGAGGGTATTATCGTTTGAAGAACTTGTAAAATCGTCCGTGTAGCGCGCCAGGGTCGTCAGGTTAAAAAGGGACCAGTCTTTGACAAAACGCGCCTTGGACTCCAGGGAACGCAGGGATCTGTCCGCTTCAAAGGAAACCTTTTTGAATCGATTTTCCTCTTTTACTCCGTAATGCTGCCGATAGTAATTGCGGGATGAAAAATCCTTAAAGTACCAGTGGTCGGAAACCCTGGCAATGTCGGCCCGCAGGTAATACCCGTCGTTGTCCAAAGCTGTCTCATGCTGGATGTAAAGGGACCACCGGTCGTGATCTTTATCCCAGTCCCGGGCCATGGCTCCGCCATCATTTTCCTCGATCCGTAAACGGTCGCGGTAGAGATAATCGCCGAAAACAACCCCTGATGTTTCCGGCGTCGGGAAATATCGAAATTCCGCCCCTTCCTTGAATCCCCGCTTGCTCATGAACCGCTGATAAAAGGTGGCGTCCATGCTGTCGGAGATGGCCCAATACAAAGGCAGTTCAACGTCGAAACCGTTCTTATCCTTCGAATAGGAGATATAAGGGAAAAGCAAACCGGTCTGCCGTGTCGTTTTTGCCGGAAAGATAAAATAGGGGAGATAAAGGACGGGCACCTTGCCGGCATAGAGGGTGCCGTTTTTCAAGGTCCCGTAGCCGTCCACCGTCACATCCAGTTCCTGACTCTTGAGGGACCAGGCGGGATTTGGCCCGTCGCAGGTGGTGGCAACCGCATTCCGTGCCTGGTATGATGCCTCTCCGCTCTTCTCAAACTGGCCGCCTGAAATATAGAAATGATTCTTGTCGATGAACATCTTGCCGTTGTCGGCAGTTCCCGTTTTCGTCTCGATATTGAAAACTACGCTGTCGCCTTCGATCACATCCTGATCGCTCTTCAGAACCACATTCCCCTTAGCGTAAGCTGTGTTTGTCATCCTTCTCAGGATGACCTGATCGGCCTTCAGGGTTCCTCCCGAATAAGTTATCAGGACATCACCTTCGGCGTGGTAGGTCTCATCGTCTTCTTCGTATACGAAGCGATCAGCCTGGATATTAACGGGACCTTCCTTGATTTTCAGGCCCTCATTAAAGGCGGAAAACGATGAAGGGGGGGCCAGCAAAAGCACAGAAGCCGTGATCAACAACCATATCAGAAATCTTACCCTTATCCGCCCCATGCTCTCTTCCGAAGCTCCTGACGCACCGCTCATCATTTCATGGTTTTTTTGAGTTTCCGCATCCTATTCTATTTGCATCATTAAGTCAAAATGAACTATGCGGAATTCAATCTTTTTTATGAAGATATCACGACGAAAAAGCCCCCCCGGGAAGAAACCCTTTCACCTCACCCACCAGATAAAGGGAACCACAAACGCAAATCAGATCATCGACCGCCGCTTCGGAGACGGCTTTCCGGATGGCCTGCCGGGGCGACAGGATGATAGCCACATCCCGGCAATACCGGGCGGCAATGGGGAAAAGCCTATCCGGCGGCGCCGCTCGTTCCGTATCCGGAAGCGTCAGGATTACCCTGTCTGCCAGGGGGCACAGGCGTTTTATCATTTCCGGATAGTCTTTATCCAAGAGAACGCCGAAAACCAGGATGAACCGCCGCCAAGCATAATATCGCTTCAGAGAATCCACCAAAACGCTGCCGGCTGCCGGATTGTGGGCGCCGTCCAGAATAACCGTCGGATTGCGCCGAACCACCTCCAGACGGCCGGGCCATCTGACGGCGGCAAGACCTGAGACAATGTGCTCTTCCTCTACGGCGTAGCCATGATCGACCAGAACCTCAACGGCGGCAATCGCCAAGGCCGCATTTTTTACCTGGTGATCCCCCGTCAAGGCCGTTTTCAGACTCCGGATGGCCCCATGCATGCCTTGGTAGGAAAACGTCCCATCGGCTCCCCTGCGCACCTTGAAGTCTTTCCCCAGCTCAAGCAGCGTGGCGTCGAGGTCACGGGAGCGATCCCGCAGGGTCTGCCGGACGATTGGTTGTGTCGCGCCGGTCAAACACACCCCCTTACTCTTGATAATGCCGGCTTTTTCACCGGCAATCTCCCGCAGATGTTTTCCCAGATAATCCGTGTGTTCCAACGTCACATTGCAAATGACGGAAACGAGAGGATCGGCCACATTGGTGGCATCGAGCCGCCCCCCCATGCCGACTTCGAGCACGGCCAGATCGACCCGCTTTTCCTGAAAATGAAGGAAGGCCGCCGCCGTCAGGCATTCGAAGTAAGTCCCCCCCGGTTCCTCAACCGTCTTGATTGCTGCAACACATCTGTTCAGCTCAGCCGGTGAGATCATGTCACCATTAACCTGGATTCTTTCTCGGACATCGACGAGATGGGGTGACGTGTAAAGGCCAACATGAAATCCGGCCTTCATCAGAATGGATGTCATCATGGAGGCGATGGACCCCTTTCCATTGGTGCCTCCCACCAGAATTGTGGCATACGCTTTGTGCGGCCGCTTCAGTTTGGCAAGGAGTTGCTCGAAAGGAGCCAGATCAAGACGCATGCCGTTGCTCAAAAGCCCGGCCAGATAAGTCAGGGTTTCTTGATCGTTCATCGGGGTATCATCAGGTAATGTGGCCATGGTGATTTGCGGATATTACAGGTGAATGCTCTGGCCGTCGTGGAGGATATGGATCCGGTGTCCGCCGGAAAGATCCTGAAGCTCCTGTGCAATTTCCTCGTCATGATTGAGCTTGCGATGGAAAATATAAACTTCGGTTTCCTGTTGGTGAAGTTTCTCCAATTCGCGTGCCAGCCCCTGCGGTGTCAGATGGCGGGTCAGGCCGGCTATGTCTTCCATCCGGTTGGGAAAAGAAGTCTCGATGAAGATGCCTTTAAGATGGTTTAATTGGTTGGCCTCGGCCCAGACGGCCTCGGTCGGTCCGGTGTCGCCGACAAAAATGACCGTTTCCCCAAGCGACGCCATCGTGTAGGCAACCGTTTCCACGGTATGGTTGACCGGTGTGATCGACACCGTCCAGGAACCGATGACCAAGTTTTCTCCGGCGTAGATGGGCAGCATTTTCAGCACCGGTTTATCCGGTGAAGGAAGGGCGAAAAAATCGGGCCAGATTTCCCCATTGAACAGGTGGGTGCGCACCGTTTTCAGAATCCCGGGGGTACTGATCAGAACCAGCGGTTCCGGACGCTTCTGGTAGAAAATATTATCGACCAGAAACATCAGGTCCCGGGTATGATCAAGATGGGCATGGGTCAGCAAAACATACCGGATTTTCAGTTGCTCTTCAAGAGTCAGGGCCGACGTAATCGTGCCGCCGTCGATGAGCATCGTTTCTTCCAGCAGGAAACTGACCGTCCCGTAACCGGGAAGGTGCGATCCATAGCAACCCAACACCCTGATTTCCATCTTGATCTCCGTGATTCAGGTAGACGCTGCCGCCGCAGAGGACTTCATTTCCCGGTCCTATTCTTGCTGCGGACATGCGACCCAAAAAGGCAAAACGATACCTCTCCCCCAGAGAGAAGAACAAACCACGCGCATCATGAGCACGGCAAACGGATGTGACTCCTTTTTACCGCAGTTGCCTCCAAAACAAAATATCCCCTCAAGATTAGATCAGGGCATTTGCCGTGAAGACCACCGTTCTTTTTCATCCTCGATGCGATTTATTGACGGTAAGGGAAAATCAGGTCACCTTAAAGACTTCATCACCTTCGCGCACGCGGTCCTTGACTTTCAACCCGATAAATTCGCCGGCTGACGCCTTATCGATCTTCTGATTGTTTACTTCCATGGACTCGACGGTTTCCGAGAAATCCGTGGTGTGACCGACAAACTTGAGGGTGTCGCCGACGTTCACCGTGCCCGCCGTGATTTTAATCGCCGCAACGCTCGGCTTGGAAAAAAATTTCATGACCTCTCCGATCTTTTCCTCCGCCATAACCAGCCTCCTCTCTTATTTTCACCCCCGAATGGGAGATCATCGATCCTTCATGGCCAATTAGTATAGCCTTTTTTCGCTTGAAGACAAGCGAAAAGGCATGTCGAAGATTGACGGTCGGCAGAGTAGAACAAACGGAGAAACAGAGAAGTACCACGAATTGAATGAATTCGGACGGAAAGCAAAAAGGCAAGTATCTCTACCTGCCTTTTTATTATGTCATCAATGCTGCCGGGAAACCGGCCTGCAATCTCAGGCTTTTTCTACCGCCGCTCTCGTTTTTGACTTGGTTTTTGCTTCACCCTTGGCCTTAACCTCAGCCTGATCTTTTACAAATTCGATAATGGACACGGGGGCGTTGTCTCCTTCACGGAATCCCAATTTGATGATTCGTGTATAGCCGCCCTTGCGTTCACGATAACGCTCCGCATACTCGGAGAAAACCTTATCCACGACATCCCGCTCCCGGATCACCGCCAGAGCCTGACGCCGGGCGTGCAGTTCACCTCTCTTGCCGAGGGTGATCATCTTTTCCGCCAGTTTTCTTAATTCCTTCGCTTTGGTGTCCGTCGTCGTGATCTTCTCATGCTTCAACAGGGACGTAACCATGTTCCTGAACATGGCCTCCCTGTGAGCGGTGGGACGGCCCAATTTCTTCTTCTGGTATCCGTGACGCATGGAGCATTTCCTTTCTCAGATTTCCGTAATAATATTTTCTGCTTCCGTTCCCGGCCTTAATCCGCGTCTTCGCGCTTGGGCTGATTCCAGGGTGGAAAGTCAAGTTTCATTCCAAAACCAAGGCCCATTTCCGCGAGGATCTCCTTGATTTCATTCAGGGACTTGCGACCGAAGTTCTTGGTTTTCAGCATCTCCGGCTCGGTCCTCTGAACCAACTCTCCGATGAGGCGAATTCCAGCGTTTTTCAGACAATTCGCCGACCGCACGGATAACTCGAGATCGTCGAACGGCCGCAGGAGATACTCATTCACATCCTGCTTCTCTTCAGCTTCTTCTTCCTGAATTTCGCTTTCGCCTTCGTCGAAGTTGATGAATACTTCCAACTGGTCCTTCAGGATCTTCGCGGCGTAGGCGATGGCGTCTTCCGGGAGAATGCTGCCGTCGGTCCAAACTTCGAGGATCAACTTATCATAATCGGCCACCTGACCCACACGGGCATAGGTCACCGTATATTTGACCTTCTCGATTGGCGAATAGATCGCGTCGATATTGATGGTGCCTTCAGGCTGATCCGGATCCCGTTCCTTCTTCGCCGGAATGTAGCCCCGGCCGACTTGGACAACGAGTTCCGCTTTCATCGTGGCGCCTTCGGACAGGGTCGCAATGTAGTGATCCGGATTGAGTACTTCCACCGTACCGTCCGTAATGATATCGCCCGCCCGGATGACTTTATCGCCCGAGGCGTCAATATGGACCGTTTTGGGGCCGTCTTGATGCATTTTCAGGCGAATTCCTTTGAGATTCAGGACAATGTCCGTTACATCTTCCTTGACGCCGGGCACCGTCGAAAACTCGTGCAGCACACCGTCGATTTTAACGGAGACAATCGCGGCGCCGCTGATGGATGACAAAAGAACCCTTCTTAAGGCATTGCCAAGCGTCGTACCGAACCCCCGCTCCAGCGGCTGGATCGAGAATTCGCCATACGAGTTCGTATGATTGGTTTCATCGACTTCAATCCGCTTGGGTCTGATTAAATTATACCAGTTTTTTAGCATGGTTTACTTCCTCTGCCCTTTGGGTTTTCAAGATTAGTTATTCCGCATTCAATTGTTTTTACTTGGAATAGAGTTCTACGATCAGCTGTTCCTGAACCGGCATGGTCAATTCTTCGCGCACCGGCAACATCTTTACCGTCCCCTTAAAGCTCTCTTTATCCAATTCCAACCATTGAGGAACACCCCTGCGGGCAACAGTACTCACCGCTTCCGAGATCCGGGCGATCGTCCTGCTGTTTTCTTTAACCGAAATTTCATCACCGATTTTTAAGAGATAAGAAGGAATATTCACCCTTTTCCCGTTCACGAGAAAATGATTGTGACGCACAAGCTGGCGCGCCTCGGTCCGGGAGTTGGCAAACCCCATTCTGAACACCATGTTATCCAGTCTTCTCTCTAAAAGTAAGAGCAGATTCGTGCCGGTAATGCCCTTTTGCCGGTCCGCTTTCTCAAAATAACCGGCAAACTGCTTCTCCAGGATCGTGTACATCCTCTTGAGTTTCTGTTTTTCCCGTAGCTGCAGACCATAATCAGAATACTGCTTCTTCCTGCCCTGACCATGCTCTCCCGGCGCATACCCCCTGCGCTCGAACGCACACTTTTCGCCGAAACAACGATCTCCCTTGAGAAATAGTTTCAAGCCTTCCCTGCGACACAACCTGCATACAGACTCGCAATACCTTGCCAAGACCGCCTCCCTGTTATCTTCTTAAATATAAGCAATTAATATTTATTAACTTGAATAAGATCAGACTCTTCTCCGCTTCGGGGGACGGCAGCCATTATGGGGAATGGGTGTTACGTCCCGGATGAGACTGATCGTCAAACCCGCCAATTGCAAAGACCTCAATGCCGATTCCCGCCCGGAACCCGGCCCCTTGACATAAACCTGAACACGGCGCATACCGTGCTCCTTGGCTTTTTTAACCGCGTCTTCTGCCGCCATCTGGGCCGCGAAGGGGGTGCTTTTCCGGGAACCCTTGAATCCCTGCATGCCCGCCGACGACCAAGAAATGACGTTTCCCACCATATCAGTGATCGTCACAATCGTGTTGTTGAATGTCGACTGTATATGGGCAATTCCTTCCGGAATATTTTTCTTCTCTTTTTTCTTACCCGTTTTTCTTACCGGCTTAGCCATGCTGCCTCCAGATTAATCTTCTTGGTTCAATTCTTTTTATTTTTTCTTGCCGGCGATGGCCCTTCTGGGACCTTTTCTTGTCCGAGCATTCGTTCGGGTCCGCTGTCCTCTCGCCGGCAGGCCTTTTCGATGACGCAGGCCACGATAAGTACCGACATCCATTAGCCTCTTGATGGACATGGACACGTCCCGTCGGAGATCGCCTTCCACCTTATGTTCCTTGTCAATGATACTCCGGATGGAACTCACTTCGGAATCCGCAAGGTTGTCCGTCTTGGTATTGTAACTGATACCCGCCTTATCAAGTATCTCTCTCGCCGTTGACCGCCCGATGCCGTAGATATAGGTCAACGCAATTTCCATACTTTTGTTCTTTGGTAAATCCACTCCTGCAATTCTTGCCACCTGACAACCTCCTCGTTATTCCGGCAAATTAACCCTGGCGCTGCTTATGCTTTGGATTCTCACAGACGACGCGCAATACACCGTGTCTTTTCACGATGATGCACTTATCACATATTTTCTTTACCGACGATCTTACTTTCACGATCCCACTCCCTTTTTTAAGGTAAAAATGCTTTTCCTGCCTGTTATCTGAATGCCTTGTCAGCCGCCCTTCATTTGGAGCGATAAGTAATTCTTCCCCTGGTTAAGTCATAAGGCGAGAGCTCTACCGTGACCTTGTCGCCGGGGAGAATCTTGATGAAATGCATACGCATTTTCCCCGAGATGTGAGCGAGTACTTTATGGCCGTTTTCCAGTTCCACACGGAACATGGCGTTCGGTAACGGCTCTATCACTCTGCCATCGACTTCTATTGCTTCTTCTTTTGCCATTCTCTTTCCGATTTACTATACTGTTATCTTACTGTAGCCGGCTGAGGATGTCAGGCCCTTTTTCAGTAATGGCTACGGTATGTTCAAAATGCGCCGACAACCGCCCATCCTCCGTAACCACCGTCCAGCCATCCGGCTGAAGTTTTACCCTGTACGTTCCCTGGTTAACCATGGGTTCGATGGCCAGCACCATACCCGCTTTCAATTCCATCCCCCGTCCTTTTGTGCCATAATTCGGAACTTGGGGTTCTTCGTGGAGATGGCGTCCAATTCCATGACCGACGTAATCACGCACTACTGAATCACCCGCGGCTTCCACGTTTTCCTGACAAGCGGCGGAAATATCACCCAACCTGTTTCCCGGCACGGCTTCCCTGATGGCATGATAAAGAGCTTCTTCGGTGCAGCGCATCAGCCTCGTTGCTTCATCCGACACTTTACCGACAGGAACCGTGATCGCTGCGTCTCCATAATATCCGTCGTGGTAAACCCCAAAATCCATGCTCAGGATATCGCCGGTCGCCAGCACTCGTTCCGACGGCATCCCGTGAACAACGACGCAATTAACAGATGCACATAACGAAAAAGGATAGCCATGATACCCTTTAAACGCCGGTGTGGCCTTTTTTCTTCCGGCCAGTTCTTCGGAGTACTGATCCAGTTCTTTTGTGGTGATCCCGGGTTTGACGATCCCCCTCAACTCCTGCAGAATCTCGGCAACGATGATATTACTGACCCTGATTTTTTCAATCTCTTCCGGCCGCTTCAGCGTTACCATCTAGCGCGATCTCTCTCATTTTCCCTGTTAAATCAACGCCTTCTCGAGGCAATGCGTCCTTTTTTCATGAACCCTTCGTACTGCCTGGTCAGAAGATGGGTTTCGATCTGCCCGGCTGTATCTAAGGCTACGCCGACCACAATTAAAAGAGCCGTACCACCAAAATAAAAGGGCACATTGAAGTAACTGATTAAAATGCTGGGCAGAACGCAAACAGCAGACACATAGATCGCCCCGCTAAAAGTAAGACGAGTCAACACATCGTCAATATAATCAGCGGTCTTTTTCCCGGGCCTGATCCCCGGCACAAAGCCGCCGTATTTCTTCAAATTCTCCGCTACATCTACCGGGTTGTAGGTCACCGCCGTATAAAAGTAGCAGAAGAAGATAATAAATGCCACGTACAGCAGTTCATAGATCACCCGCCCCGGCACCAGAGAGTCTGCGACCATCTTCATCCAGGGATGGGGGATGAAATTTGCAATCGTTGCCGGAAACATGATGATCGATGACGCAAATATAGGCGGAATGACACCCGACGTATTAATCTTCAGCGGCAGATGTGTCGATTGGCCGCCGTACATCTTCCGGCCGACGACCCGTTTCGCATACTGGACGGGAATCCTCCTTTGGCCTGTTTCCATAAAGACAATGAACCCGACGACACTGATCATCATCACCAAAAGGAACAGGATAATAAAAATCCCCATCTCGCCGGTCGACAACAGCCGAAAGGTGTTTAGAATCGCTTCCGGACCCCGGCAGACTATACCTGAAAAAATAATCAGCGAGATGCCGTTGCCAATTCCCCGTTCCGTGATCTGCTCACCCAGCCACATAATGAAAGCCGTACCAGCTGTCAGGGTAAGCATCGTCATCAGACGGAACCCCCAACCGGGATCAATCACAATAGATACCCCCGTGGGCCCCGCCATATTTTCCAAACCCACAGCAATACCGAAACCCTGGATGATGCTTAATACAACCGTTCCGTAACGGGTATATTGAATGATCTTTTTCCGGCCCGCCTCTCCCTCTTTGGAGAGTTTCTCCAGATGGGGTACCGCGATCGTGAGCAACTGCAGGATAATTGATGCACTGATATAAGGCATGATCCCGAGCGCAAATACAGACAAATTGCTGAGGGCGCCTCCGGCAAACATATCAAAGAGCCCCAGGAGCGATCCTTTGGCCTGTTCAAAGAAAGCCGCCAGAGCCACCGTATCGATTCCCGGCGTCGGCACATGGGCTCCCACTCTGTAAACGGCCAGAAGGGCAAAGGTGACGAGAATCCTTTTCTGCAGTTCCGGTATCTTTGATATATTCTTAAAGCCGTCTATCAATTACTCGACCTCTACCACGGATCCGCCGGCTGCCTCGATTTTCCCTTTTGCTCCCTTGCTGATCATATCAACCTTTACCGTCAGGGGAACTTTGATTTCACCTTTACCCAGAATTTTAATCGCATCGCCTGTTTTCTTGATCAGACCGCTTTTCAAAAGCAGTTCTGCATCCACAACGGCGTTCTGCTCAAAACGGTTCAGATTTTCGACGTTAACGGCGATAACTTCCTTTCGGAAGAAGTTCCGAAATCCCCGTTTGGGAAGTCTGCGGGAAAGAGGCATCTGACCGCCTTCAAAGCCCGGCCGCACCTTCCCGCCGGATCTGGCCTTCTGGCCCTTATGACCTTTTCCGGCCGTCCCGCCGTGACCTGATCCATCACCACGTCCGACTCGTTTGCGATTCTTGCGTGACCCATCTGGCGGTCTCAGTGTACTCAAATTCATATTTCTTTCCCCTCGATCTCTTCATATTTAACCAGATGACTGATTTTATTAATCATACCGCGCACTTCAGCCCTGTCTTCAAGAACCACACTGCGATTCATCTTACCCAAGCCAAGACCGCGAAGTACTTTTCGCTGTTTTTCCGGTCTTCCGACATAACTTTTTACCTGCGTGATCTTGAGCATCTTCACCACAACACACTCCCCTTCCGTTCTAGATCTGCTCGATGGCCTTGCCTCGTTGGGCGGCAATCATTGCGGGTTCCTTCAACTGCTGAAGTCCGTCGATGGTCGCTTTGACCAGGTTATGGGGATTGTGCGAACCCAAACACTTCGTCAGGATATTGTGAATCCCCGCAACCTCCAGAACCGCCCGGACCGCGCCGCCGGCAATCAAACCGGTTCCAGCCGAAGCGGGTTTCAGGAGAACCTTGCCCGCACCATAATGGCCGACCACTTCGTAGGGAACGGTTTTATCCAGAACAGCGATTTTGGTCATGCTTTTCTTGGCCTGCTCCATCCCCTTGCGAATCGCCTCGGGCACTTCGTGAGCTTTTCCCAAGCCCGACCCGACCGAACCATTGCCGTCCCCAACAACAACGATTGCACTGAATCTGAATCTTCTTCCACCCTTCACGACTTTTGCCGTACGATTGATGGCAATCACCCTATCCAGGAGTTCATCTTCTCTTATATCTCTCTTATTCAAAGCCGTTCCCTTCAGCGTAATTTATAATTTGACCGTTAAAACTGTAAACCGCTCTCCCTTGCGCCTTCCGCAAGAGCTTTGACCCGCCCGTGATAGAGGAACCTCCCCCGGTCGAAAACCACCGTCGAGATCCCCAGCGCCAGAAGCTTCGCGGAAACCGCCTTGCCCACGGCCTTGGCCACCTCGATCTTTTTCCCGCTAAGAGCCGCCTGATCCAGATCTTTGGACAACGTAGAAGCCTGCGCCAGCGTCTTCCCGACGTCATCCGCAATTGCCTGGACATAGATATGCCGGTCGCTGCGAAAAACCGATAGCCTCGGTCTTTCCATCGTCCCCTGCACCTTGGACCGCACCCTTTTTGCCCGTTTATCCCTAACCTTTGCTATCCTTTTAGACGACAATTGCCTTACCCCTCTCTTTTTATGCCGCAACGCCTACTTGGCGCCGACGGTCTTCCCTTCCTTCCGGCGGACCACTTCACCAACATATTTTATCCCCTTGCCCTTATAGGGTTCGGGTTTCTTGACACTGCGAATTTCCGAGGCGACCCGGCCGACCAGTTCCTTGTCGATCCCGGACACCACGATATTGACCAGTTTGTCGACCTTCAGGGTGATTCCTGCCGGCACTTTATATTCCACAGGGGAAGAATATCCGACGGCCAGCTTTAAGACATTGTCCACCACTTCCGCACGATAACCGACACCGGAGATCTCAAGTCCCTTTTCATAACCGGCACTGACACCGGTCACCATATTTGCCACCAGCGTCCGGGTTAATCCTTGATTCTGATCAGACAAACGCGTTTCGGCTAGCTTCTTGATTTCGGCCTTGCCCGACTCGACGATTACGTCCACCCCCTGAGGCAGATCCCGTGACAGGGTGCCTTTGGGACCTTTTACCTCGACGGTCAATCCTTCCTTCTTGATTGTTACGCCGCCCGGTATCTCAATGTGTTTTTTCCCGATTCTTGACATGAAAAAATCACTCCATTTGCTCTGAGTTGAACCCCCCGACTACCAAACGTTGCAGAGGACCTCGCCTCCAACATTCATCGCCCGTGCTTCCTTGTCCGTCATGACACCTTTTGATGTGGTAATGATACTGACGCCATAGCCGTTGAGCACCTTGGGAATCTCGTTCTTCCCCAGATAGACCCGGCGCCCCGGCCGGCTCACGCGCTGCAAATTGTTGAACACGGGTTTCTTTCCATCCGTGTACTTTAAATAAATCCTCAGCACATCATGGCCCTTCTCGTCTTTCTTCTGTTCAAAGCTGCTGATGTAGCCGCAATTGAGCAATACCTTCGCGATATCCTGATTCATCCGAGAAAGATATACGTCGACACTCTTGAAATGCACCCGACTGGCATTCCTGATTCTCGTGATCATGTCCGCAATTGGATCCGTCATCCCCATATTTAATACTCCTTCGCCCTGCCTGTATCTACCAACTGGATTTTATAACCCCAGGAATTTCGCCTTTTAATGAAAGATTTCTCAAACAAAGCCTGCACATGTCGAATTTTCTGTAATAAGCTCTCGATCTTCCGCAAAGGGGACAACGATTATATTCCCTTACCGAAAATTTCATTTCTCTTTTTGCCTTTGCGATCAATGATTTCTTTGCCACCCTCGCTCCTCCAGCAATGCCTTTCTTTAAATCCAGTTGTTAATTCTTAAAGGGGACTCCCATCAGTTTTAAGAGGAACCGTGCTTCCTGATCCGTTTTGGCGGTCGTCACGATCACCACGTTCATTCCTCTGACTTTTTCAATCTTATCGTATTCGATTTCCGGGAAGATAATCTGCTCCTTGAGCCCCATCGTGAAGTTCCCCATCCCGTCAAAGGACGTAGGCGATATCCCGCGGAAGTCACGCACGCGCGGAAGGCTGACACTGACCAGACGATCGAAGAACTCATACATCTTATCCTGCCTCAACGTCACCCGGCATCCGATAGACATACCCTGACGCAGTTTGAACGTTGCAATCGAACGTCTCGCCTTGGTAATAACCGGTTTTTGCCCCGTTATCTTGGAAAGTTCCTCAATCGCGCTGTCGAGAACCTTCACATTCTGAATGGCTTCTCCAAGACCCATATTGACGGCAATCTTCTTGATCTTGGGCACTTCCATCATGCTCTTATAGCCGAATTCCTTCATCATCGCCGGAACGACTTCTTCCTCGTAGTATTTTCTCAGTCTCGCTTTTGCCATTATCTCACGACCTATGCATCTAAGATCTCGTTACATTTCTTGCAATAACGAACTTTTTTTTGGTCATCCAATACCTTGTACCCATACCGGACCGCTTTGCTACATTTATTGCAAACAAGCATGACATTCGAGATATGGATGGGCCCCTCTTTTTCCAGAATACCACCCTTCCCCTTGGCATCCGGTCTCTTATGCCGCTTCAGGATGTTGATTTTCTCGACGACAATCCTGTCTTTCCCCTTAACAATCTGCAGCACCTTACCGGTCTTACCCTTTTCTTTGCCGGCTGTTACCTTGACCAAGTCGCCTTTTTTTACACCTGTCTCTTGCATCCCTGCTTCCTCATCCCATTTCATCTGCCCTGGGCAGTTTATCCTCTCGCCTGCAAATATCCGGTTACAATACCTCCGGCGCCAGCGATATGATTTTCATGAATTGCTTCGCCCGCAATTCCCGTGCCACGGGCCCAAAGATCCGGGTCCCGACGGGTTCCATCTGATTGGTAATCAAAACAGCCGAATTCTCATCGAATTTCAGGTAAGAGCCGTCCGACCTCTTCACTTCCTTAGCCGTGCGCACAATTACGGCCTTCATGACATCACCCTTTTTCACTTTTGAGTTGGGCAACGCCTCCTTTACCGACACCACGATGACATCGCCAACACTTGCGTATCTTCTCTTTGACCCGCCGAGAACCTTGATACAGGCAACCCGTTTCGCTCCGGAGTTATCCGCGACGGTCAATATGGTCTGCATCTGAATCATAGCCGAACCTCTTTATTACCTTTCTCTCTGACCTGCTACTTCGCCTTTTCCAAGATCTCGCGCATTCTCCATCGCTTATCTCTACTGAGAGGCCGTGATTCAATAATCAACACCTTATCGCCGACTTGGCAGGCATTCTCTTCATCGTGGGCCTTGTATTTGACGTGTCTCTTGACGAATTTATGCACAACGGGATGTTTAACAACCCTTTCCGACAGGACGACAATGGTTTTGTCCATCTTATCGCTGATCACCACTCCCTTAATCGTTCTATTGTTGCCCCGCTCCGCCATTACGATCGCTCCTCCCTCTGCCTGAGAACTGTGTTGACCCTTGCGACATCCTTACGAATACTCGCCAGTGACGCAGTCGATTCCAGCTGACCGGATGCATTCCTCAATTTCAGCTTGAAATACTCATCTTTGAGTTCTTTCAGTTTCTGCATTAACTCATCTTTACTTATATCTCTGATATCTTTAACTTTCATCAGCTATCTCCCTGGCCAGAAACTTGGTCGCAATGGGAAGTTTATGCGCTGCCAACCGAAATGCCTCGCGTGCAATTTCTTCCGTAACGCCCTGCATCTCATAAAGCACGGCTCCCGGCCGGATGACTGCCACCCACTCCTCCGGAGCCCCCTTACCCTTTCCCATACGGGTTTCCGCAGGTTTCTTGGTTACGGCTTTGTGTGGAAACACTCTGATCCAGATTTTACCGCCTCTTTTGACGTGACGCGTCATGGCAATACGGGCGGCCTCAATCTGCCTGGCCGTAATCCAACCGCATTCAGCCGCCTGCAAGCCAAATTCTCCGAAAGCGATACCCCCCCCTCGAATCGACTTGCCCCCCATGCGACCTCTTTGCATCTTCCGATATTTCACCCTTTTCGGTGCCAACATGTCTTATCCCTCTGCGACTGAAATCTCAATTACAAGACCTGAGCGATAACCCAGGCTTCTGTTATACCTGCTTCTGATTGGGTAATATTTCTCCGTGAAAAATCAAAACCTTGACACCAATTTGACCGTATGCAGTATGGGCTTCCGCAAACCCGCAATCGATATCCGCCCTCAGCGTATGCAGCGGAACCCGTCCTTCACGGTACCACTCCGATCTGGACATTTCCGCGCCCCCCAAACGGCCCGCGCAATTGATCCGAATACCCTTTGCACCGAACTTCAGAGCCGACGTCACACACTTTTTCATCGCTCTCCGGAAAGCAACCCTTCTCTCCAGTTGCAGCGCTACGTTTTCCGCCACGAGTTGCGCGTCGATTTCAGGCTTTCTCACTTCCAGAATATTGAGAATGATCTCCCTATTCGTAATTTCTTCAAGATCTTTTTTTAGCTTTTCGATCTCGGAACCCTTTTTACCGATAATCACACCCGGTCTGGCGGCATAGATATTAACTTTTGCCCTGTTGGCAGCTCTTTCTATCCCGATCTTGGATATACCTGCGTTATAAAGCTTCTTTTTCAGATATCGTCTGACCTTCAGGTCTTCGTGAAGCAACTCCGCATATTTTTTTTCTGCATACCACGAGGAACTCCACGTCTTGATACCGCCTAATCGCAACCCGACCGGGTTAACCTTCTGCCCCAAGCCTCCACCTCCTCAATACTTACACTTCATCCAGTACAATCGTAATATGACTCATCCTCTTTTTGATCGAAGCTGCGCGACCCTGAGCACGCGCGCGCCACCTTTTGAGGGCCGGACCCTGATCAACAAAGATCTTTTTTACATAAAGGATTTTTTCATCGATATTCGGATTCTGAGTCGCATTGGCCACGGCCGATTTCAACAATTTCGCCACAATTTCCGCAGCTTTCTTCCGCGTAAATTGTAATATCCTCTGGGCTTCTTCGACCTTCTTCCCTCTGACTAAATCGACCACCAGCCTCGCCTTCTGAGGGGAGATCCTGACATATCTGACAACGGCTTTCGCTTCCATATCCCTAAAGACTCCAATTAAACCGGTCAGCGACCGGAGCATATTTATTTTCTGACCTTTGTTTTTCTGTCCCCCGCATGGCTGTAAAAAGTCCGCGTCTGGGCAAATTCACCCAGTTTATGGCCCACCATATTTTCCGTTACAAACACGGGGATAAATTTCTTTCCATTGTGTACCGCGAAAGTATGTCCGATCAATTCCGGTGTAATGGTTGAACGCCGGGACCACGTCTGGATAACCGTTTTGCTTCCGGATCCCTCGACCTTCCTCACCTTTTCGATGAGTTTTTCTTCTATGTACGGGCCTTTACGTATTGAACGCGCCACTTCCTATCCCCTTCTCTTCACAATATACTTGTCAGTCCGTTTATTGGTTCTCGTCTTATGGCCTTTTGTCGGAATACCCCAAGGCGTACACGGATGCCTACCGCCTGACGATTTCCCCTCGCCGCCGCCCATTGGATGATCAACAGGATTCATCACGACACCTCTTACTTTTGGACGCTTACCAAGCCACCGTGTCCGTCCCGCTTTTCCGATACTGACATTTTCATTTTCAATATTGCCGACCTGACCGATCGTCGCCCGACATTCGATAAAAATCTTGCGGACTTCACCGGAGGGAAGCCTCACCTGAGCATAATTTCCCTCTTTCGCCATCAACTGACCATATGATCCTGCACTCCGGATCAGCTGGCCGCCTTTCCCGGCCTTCAGTTCCAGATTGTGGATCAGGGAACCAAGGGGAATATTCTTCAGGGGCACGGCATTGCCAGGTTTGATATCCGCCTTCACGCTGCTGACGACCTGATCGCCCACGGAAAGTTTCGCCGGAGCGATGATGTATCGTTTCTCCCCGTCCGCATAGTGCAAAAGAGCAATCCGGCTGCTGCGATTGGGATCGTATTCGACGGAGAATACCCTTGCCGGGATGTCGTCCTTATCCCGACGGAAATCAATCAACCTGTAACGTCGTTTATGGCCTCCTCCGATATGACGACTCGTCAAACGTCCATAGCTGTTTCTGCCGCCTGTCTTTTTGATGGGACGCAGGAGACTCTTCTCCGGCTCTGTTTTGGTTATCTCTTCAAAATCCGAACAGGTCTGAAACCTTCTACCCGGCGATGTGGGTTTGTACTTTACAATTGCCATCCGTTATATCCCTCTTACCTAAACACCATCAAAGATCTCTATCTTGTTTCCCGGTAAAAGCTTGACGATCGCTTTTTTCCAATCCTGAGTTCTGCCGATTTTCTTCCCGACACGCTTGCTCTTACCTTGCACATTCACGACGCGAACATCCAGCACCTTAACTTTGAACAGTTTTTCGACGGCCTGTCCGATCTCTATTTTATTTGCACGCCGATCGACTTCGAACATATACTTGCCCGACTCCTCTCGCGCGAGTGTACTCTTTTCCGTGATAAGAGGCCTTTTTATAATCCGGTACATTTCCATTATGTCAACAACGCCCCCTCTACTTTTTTCACGGAAGGCTCCAGGAAGACAATCTCCTTATAGTCGAGCAAGTCGTACACATTGATGCCTTCAGATCTGACCATCTTGACATCCTTTAAATTACGCGAGGACATCTCCAGAACGGGATAGGACTGATCAATCACAAACAGGGCCTTCCCCCATCCAAAACGATCCACGACTTTCTTAAACTGCTTGGTTTTGATTGCATCCATCGGGAAGTCCTTCAGAACATACATCAGATTTTCCTTACACTTCATACTAAGCGCGGAAATGAGAGCTTTCTTCCTGACCTTGCGGGAGACCTTGAACGCGTAGCTTCTGGGCTGGGGACCGAAAACAATCCCACCTCCCCGCCACACCGGCGACCGGCTCGTTCCAGATCTTGCGCGACCGGTTCCCTTCTGTCGCCAGGGTTTCTTCCCGCCGCCGCTGACTTCGCTTCTTCCCTTGGTCTTTGACGTTCCCCTTCTACGCGCCGCCCGCTGCATCCGGACGACGTCATAAATTACGTCCTGATTCACATCGCTTCCAAATACGGCATCGCTCAGTTCGATTTCTGACACTTTCTGCCTGTCAATATTATACACATCAGCCATCGGCATTTTAATTGCTCCAATTCCTACTTATTTCCCGATTTTATGGATTGCTTGACAAGAAGGAGTTCGTTTATGCCTCCCGGCACGGCACCTTTGACCAGCAAAACATTCTTATCCGGCCGAATTGCCCACACCAGAAGATTCTTGACCGTATTCCTTACATTACCCATCTGACCCGGCAGACGGGTCCCCTTGAAGACTCGTGAAGGATCCGCACTCGCCCCGATCGAACCCGGAGCACGATGGAACATCGAACCGTGAGTGGCCCGACCACCGCCAAAACCGTGCCTTTTCACAACACCGGCGAAACCTTTGCCTTTCGTCGTCCCCGTAATGTCCACATAATCACCGGGGCTGAAGATTTCAGCCTTGACTTCCTGACCCAGTTCGTATTCGTCCGGATTGCCCGACACCTCCCTGAGGAAGCGGAATACGCCTTTTCCAGCTTTATTAAAATGACCCTGAAGCGGCTTGGTTACATGGGATTGCTTAACCCGACCATACCCCAGCTGAATGGCGTCATATCCATCATTCGTCACCGTCTTCTTCTGGATGACCACAGATGGTTCCATCTCGATGACCGTGACGGGAATCGCTTCGCCGTTTTCGGCAAAAATCTGTGTCATGCCGAGTTTTCTGCCAATCAGTCCCTTTTTCATCACTCTCTCGTTCACTTTTCTATTTATGAATTCAATCCATCATCATGAGAGCTCGCGCTTCAAAACTGTCATGCCTTGATCTCGACATCCACACCAGCCGACAATTCAAGCTTCATCAACGCGTCTACCGTAGACTGCGTGGGCTCAATGATATCGATTAACCGCTTGTGGGTACGAATCTCAAACTGGTCCCGGGACTTCTTATCCACATGGGGTGAGCGGTTCACACAGTACTTGTTGATTTCCGTGGGCAAAGGAATCGGACCGGCAACCGCCGCACCCGTTCTCTTTGCCGTTTCAACAATCTCCTCAACCGAACGGTCAAGGAGTTTGTAATCATAGGCCTTCAGGCGGATTCTTATCTTCTGATCTTTCATGGATTTCCGTTGTATTTCGTATTATGAATTAGCTATGCTATAATTTTGCTGACCACGCCCGCACCGACCGTTCTTCCGCCCTCACGGATAGCAAAGCGCAGCTTTTCTTCCATGGCGATCGGGGTAATCAATTCTACGCTCATTTCCACATTATCACCGGGCATAACCATCTCGACGCCTTCAGGCAGATTGGCCACGCCGGTCACATCCGTTGTCCGGAAGTAGAACTGAGGGCGGTATCCCGTGAAGAACGGTGTGTGACGACCGCCCTCCTCTTTCGTCAGGATGTAAACCTGAGCCAGGAATTTCGTGTGAGGCGTAATGGAACCGGGCTTGGCCACAACCTGACCACGTTCCACCTCTTCACGCTTCGTGCCCCTGAGAAGGAGGCCCACATCGTCGCCGGCCCGACCTTCATCCAGAGTCTTGCGGAACATTTCTACACCCGTACATACCGTTTTAATCGTCGGGCGGATCCCAATAATCTCCACTTCATCCCCGGTCTTGACGATACCGCGGTCAACCCTGCCTGTTACGACCGTACCACGACCGGAGATCGTGAAGACGTCACCGACCGGCATCAGGAAGGGCTTATCCAGATCGCGTACGGGTTCCGGGACGAATTTATCAACCGCATCCATCAGTTCCCAGATGCATTTGGCGGCTGCGGAATCGGGGTCGTCCGTTTCGAGAGCCTTCAGAGCCGAACCGCGAATGATCGGCAGATCGTCGCCGGGAAATTCATACTGATTCAAAAGCTCACGCAGCTCCAATTCGACGAGGTCGAGCAGTTCGGGATCATCGACCAGATCGACCTTGTTCATAAATACAACGATGTAGGGGACTTGGACTTGGCGAGCGAGAAGGATATGTTCTCGCGTCTGGGGCATGGGACCATCGGAGGCGGCGACAACGAGAATCGTGCCGTCCATGTGGGCGGCACCGGAAATCATGTTCTTGATATAATCCGCGTGACCTGGACAGTCGACGTGTGCGTAATGCCGTTTCGACGTTTCGTACTCAACATGGGTAATATTGATTGTCACGCCTCTTTCTTTCTCTTCCGGAGCGTTGTCGATCGAATCAAAGTCTCTGAACTCGGCAAAGCCCTTCTTCGCAAGATGCTTCGTAATCGCGGCGGTCAAGGTTGTCTTGCCGTGATCAACGTGACCGATTGTTCCAATATTGAGATGCGGCTTCGTCCTTTCAAATTTTTTCTTAGCCATTTTAATCCCCCTCCTTCAGGTTTAAATGATTCTTTTTTTAAAAATGGTTGGCTGATTATATCGTTTATTTCTATTCCCTTATCTTCAACATCCGAGAAATTAGAAGCGATAGTGAGCAAAAGCCTTATTGGCTTCCGCCATTTTATGCACACTTTCCCTTTTCTTGATGGATGCGCCCCGGTTGTTGGCCGCATCGATCAACTCCGCTGCCAGTTTTTCACGCATCGTCTTCTCGGGCCGTTCCCGAGAGTTGATGATCAACCACCGTATGCCCAAGGCCAGTCTGCGGGACGGCACCACCTCGGTCGGAACCTGATAGGTTGACCCACCGACGCGCCGGGATTTCACCTCGATAACCGGTTTAACGTTATTGACCGCCTTTTCAAAAACCTCCAAGGGCGCTTCCTTCAGTTTTTTCTCGATGATATCGAAAGCTCCGTACAGGATGGACTCGGCGATACTCTTCTTGCCCCGTTTCATCAGGTTATTAACAAACTTGGCCACCAGCTTGTTGTTATATTTCGGATCCGCTTGGATCTCACGTTTGGCTACTTCTCTTCTCCTCGGCATTGGTCTGTCTCCGCTCAGCTCGGTTTCTTGGCGCCATACTTGGATCTACCCTGCTTCCGGTCCGCAACACCGACGGAATCCAAGGTTCCGCGAACGATATGGTAGCGGACGCCGGGCAAATCCTTGACTCTTCCTCCCCTGACCAGTACGACGGAATGCTCCTGCAGGTTATGTCCAATTCCTGGTATATAAGAGGATACTTCATAACCGCTTGTCAAACGCACCCTCGCCACCTTTCGCAACGCCGAGTTGGGCTTTTTGGGTGTTGTTGTGTAAACCCTCACACAAACGCCCCGTCGCTGGGGCGAGCCGGCGAGCGCAGGCGTCGCCGCTTTCTTCGCGACCCTCTCTCTCCCCTTCCTGACTAACTGATTAACTGTAGGCATTCTTCCTCCCGAAACCTAATCTCTACCTGACGCAATGAAGCTCGTGTCAATATCAATTCACTCCCTGAATGTCAAGCGTTTTCTCTTCATTATTTTCATCCGATGGCAGGTCTTCAACGTACTGAGCATCATTCGCCGCCTGGATGCCAAGCTTCCGGTACATGACCAAACCCGTCCCTGCCGGAATGAGGCGACCCATGATTACATTTTCCTTGAGGCCCCTCAAATAATCCACTTTACCGGCCAGACTGGCTTCAGTAAGCACCCGGGTGGTTTCCTGGAACGACGCAGCGGAAATAAAGCTCTGGGTCGATAGGGAGGCTTTGGTAATACCCAGCAGCATAGGCTCACCGATTGCAGGTTTTCCTCCCCGTTCCACAACCAGCCGGTTCTCTTCCTGGAAGCGGTAACGTTCTACTTGTTCCTCGCTGATGAAGCTTGTATCGCCCGGATTGGTTACCTTGACGCGTCGGAGCATCTGACGCACGATAACCTCGAGATGCTTATCATTGATCTTCACGCCCTGAAGGCGATAAACTTCCTGGATTTCATCGACCAGATAGCGCGCAAGAGCTTTTTCTCCCTTGATGTTCAACAGGTCATGTGGATTCTGCACGCCCTCCATAAGCGGCTCTCCCGCGGAAATCCTGTCTCCTTCCTGAACACTGATATGTTTCCCCTTGGGAATCAGATATTCTTTTTCTTCGCCAACATCAGGAAGTACCATGACCTTGCGCTTGCCTTTGGCATCCTTCCCATAAGTCACCACACCGTCGATTTCACTGATGACGGCATAGTCCTTGGGTTTTCTCGCTTCCACCAGTTCGGCCACGCGGGGAAGACCACCTGTGATGTCTTTGGTCTTCTGGGTCTCCCGGGGGATTTTTGCGAGAATATCACCGGCGACCACATGGTCGCCTTCAGATACGACGATATTTACGCCGACGGACAGGAAATGACGGGCAACGGCGCTCGTTCCCGGCACCTTGGCTGTTTTTCCCTTGTCATCCTTGAGGGAGATGCGGGGTCGCAAATCACCGCCCTTGAATTCAACAATCACCTTCCGTGACAGGCCGGTTACTTCATCCACCTGTTCCTGCATGGTTTTCCCTTCGATAATATCTCCGAACTTCACAATACCATCCACTTCGGCCAAAATTGGAATAGAGAAGGGGTCCCACTCAGCGATGCGATCACCTTTTTTAACCGTTGCACCTTCTTTTAATTTTAAATGGGCGCCGTACGGCACGGTATATTTACCCCGACTCCGCCCCTGTTCATCCAACACATGGACTTCAGCGTTCCGCCTCATGACTACCAGCTCTTTTCCATCCTTACTCAGGGCCAGATCGCCCGTCTCCGGATCGAGGTTCACAATCCGGACCACGCCGTCGTGACGGGCATCCAATGTGGAGTGTTCATCGAATTTCGCCGTACCACCGATGTGGAAGGTCCGCATCGTGAGCTGGGTCCCCGGTTCACCAATGGACTGGGCGGCAATAATGCCGACCGCCTCACCGATATTCACAAGATGGCCGTGAGCCAAATCGCGGCCATAGCACATGGCACAGACACCGTGCTTGGACTTGCAGGTCAAAACCGACCGGATATTAACGCTTTCGATACCCGCACCGTCAATTTTCTCCGCCAATGTTTCGTCGATGGCCTGATTGGCGCGGACAAGGATTTCTCCCGTAAACGGATCCCGTATATCCTCGAGAGCGACACGCCCCAACACCCTTTCACCTGCCGGCTCAATGATTTCACCGCCTTCCATGAGCGCGTTGACGTATATGCCGTCTATAGTACCGCAGTCGTGCTCTGTAATGATACAGTCTTGGGCCACATCGACGAGTCTTCTGGTCAGATAACCCGAGTTAGCGGTTTTCAACGCGGTATCGGCGAGACCCTTCCGAGCTCCGTGAGTGGAGATAAAATACTGCAGGACCGTCAACCCTTCCCGGAAATTCGCCGTAATCGGCGTCTCGATAATTTCGCCCGACGGCTTGGCCATGAGGCCTCTCATACCAGCCAATTGGCGGATCTGGACGTTGCTGCCTCGAGCACCGGAGTCGGCCATCATGTAAACCGGGTTGAAACTCTGCGTCCTCACCTTCTTCCCCTCGGGATCAACTGTCTCTTCTGTACCGATGCCTTCGAGCATGTCGGAGGCAATCTTCTCCGTCACCTGCGACCAGATGTCGATCACCATGTTGTAACGTTCGCCGTCGGTGATCAACCCGTCCATATATCTTTTCTGAATTTTTAACACATCTTTATCGGCGCCGTTTACAATATCCTTTTTGCTCTGCGGAATAATCAGATTATGGATGGCAAACGAGGCACCGGAGACCGTCGCATACTTGAACCCCAAATCTTTCAGACGGTCCGCCAAGAGGACCGTTGTTTTATCGCCGCAGGTCCGGTAGCAATGATCGATCAAATTGGCGAGTTCCTTTTTGTTCATAACCTTGTTGATGGCGTCAAAGGGGATGTCCTTCGGCACAATTTCCGAAAGGACAACCCGGCCAACAGTGGTCGTTTTGAGGACGCCGCCGATCCGCACCTTGATTTTCGCACCCAAATCGACAACCTCGGTGTCTAAAGCACGACGCACTTCTTCCGGATCGGCGAAGATCATTCCCTCACCTTTGGCAAATGGCCTCTCCCTGGTCAGGTAATAAATCCCCAGAACAATGTCCTGGCTGGGAATAATGATCGGTTTCCCGTTAGCAGGCGACAGGATATTGTTCGTCGACATCATGAGAATACGGGCTTCTGCTTGGGCCTCGATTGACAAAGGCACATGTACGGCCATCTGATCTCCATCGAAGTCGGCGTTAAACGCCGTACAGACCAAGGGGTGTAATTGGATCGCCTTCCCCTCGATCAGAATGGGCTCGAAGGCCTGCAGACCCAACCGGTGCAGCGTAGGCGCGCGGTTGAGCATGATAGGATATTCCCGGACGACCTCGTCCAAGGCGTCCCAAACTTCCGCCGTCTCCTTCTCCACCATCTTTTTCGCGCTTTTGACGGAATTGACATACCCCTTCTCTTGCAGACGATTGTAGACGAATGGCTTGAAGAGTTCCAAAGCCATCTTTTTCGGCAGACCGCATTGATGAAGTCGCAGGTCCGGTCCGACCGTGATAACCGAACGGCCCGAATAATCGACGCGCTTGCCCAAAAGATTCTGGCGGAAGCGGCCCTGTTTACCCTTGAGCATATCCGAAAGGGATCTCAAGGGACGCTTGTTTGTACCCGTAATGGCGCGGCCGCGCCGCCCGTTGTCAAACAGAACGTCTACCGCTTCTTGCAGCATCCGTTTTTCATTGCGAATAATGATCTCAGGAGCATTCAATTCCTGTAGTCTTTTCAAACGATTATTTCGGTTTATCACCCGTCGGTAGAGATCGTTCAAATCCGATGTGGCAAAACGGCCGCCGTCCAGTGGTACCAGAGGTCGCAAATCCGGAGGAATAACAGGCAGGACGGTAAGGATCATCCACTCGGGACGATTTCCCGATTTTTTAAGCGCCTCCACAACTTTCAAGCGCTTGACCAGCTTCTTGCGTTTTGTATCCGATGGGGTGGCTTTTAATTCATCACGGATCTCGACATCCAGCTTGATCGGATCGACTTCTTCCAAGAGTTTCCGAATGGCCTCAGCGCCGATTCCCGCCTCGAAGGCATCCTCGCCGTATTGATCTTGAAGGTCGCTGAAGTCTTCCTCGGAGAGGAGCTCCTTTTTTTTGAGGGGTGTGTTTTTCGGATTCAGGACAATCCAGGATTCGAAATAGAGGACCTTCTCCAGTTCTTTCAGGGTCAGGTCCAAAATGCTCCCGATGCGGCTGGGCAGGCTTTTCAAAAACCAGATATGCGCCACCGGCGTGGCCAAAGTGATGTGACCGATCCGGTCTCGACGCACTTTGGATTGAATGACCTCAACCCCGCATTTTTCGCAAACCACCCCTTTGTGCTTCATGCGCTTGTAACGGCCGCACAGACATTCATAATCCTTGACCGGACCGAAAATCTTCGCGCAGAAGAGGCCGTCGCGCTCCGGTTTGAAGGTTCTATAGTTAATCGTTTCCGGTTTCTTTACTTCGCCGTAGGACCAAGACAGTATCTGGTCGGGTGAGGCGATGGATATTTTTATGGCGTTGAACCGAATCGGATCTTTGGGTTTCTCAAAATAGCTGAAAACGTCTTCCACGGATTATATCTCCTGATGTGTTGTTGAATTTAACCTTCTTTAAAAATACTTTCTACGCTGCCGTTTTTTTCCGGAGCAACCTACTCTTCCTCGATTAATTCAACATCAAGACACAGACTTTGTAATTCCTTGACCAACACGTTAAAGGACTCGGGCACACCCGGTTCGGTTGTGTGTTCCCCCTTAACGATGGCCTCATACATTCGGGTTCTGCCTGTTACATCGTCCGCCTTCACCGTCAGGAATTCCTGCAGGGAATAAGCGGCGCCGTAGGCCTCCATGGCCCATACTTCCATTTCTCCCAGCCTCTGACCGCCGAACTGAGCTTTCCCGCCCAAGGGCTGCTGCGTAACCAGGGAATAAGGGCCAATCGACCGGGCATGAATTTTATTATCGACCAAGTGATGGAGTTTGAGCATGTAAATCATCCCCACCGTAATGGGCTGGCTGAACGGCTCGCCTGTCCTGCCGTCATATAACAGCGTCTGCCCCTTTTCGGGCAGGTTTACCGTCTTCATGATCTTTGTGATTTCCTCTTCTTCCACACCATCAAAAACCGGGGATGCGACTGGAATGCCTTTTTTCAGTCGCCCCGCAAATTCAAGAATCTTCTCAGGGGATGCCTGATCCACAAATGCATCGAACTCCGGCAGCCCATACAGTTTTTTCAGTTCCTGACGGATCCGCGAAGGATCGGTTTGCACCTCCACCAAGTGACTGACCTGTTCCCCCAGACCCTTGACGGCCCAGCCAAGATAGGTCTCAAGAATCTGACCCACATTCATTCGGGACGGCACACCCAAGGGATTCAACACGATATCTACGGGTGTCCCATCGGCAAAATAAGGCATGTCCTCTTCGGGAAGAATCCGTGACAGAACACCTTTGTTTCCGTGCCGGCCGGCCATCTTATCACCCACCGAAAGTTTTCGTTTGATGGCAACATAAACCTTCACGAGTTTAATCACGCCCGGCGGCAGCTCATCACTGGCCTTGACCTTTTCCAGTTTCTGATCAAAGTAGGCATGAACCACTTCCTCCTTGCGAACCAGATTCGAAAGAAGCACACCCATCCCTTCTTCGATTTCCTCCCCTTCTACAATCGTAATATCGCGCCACAGGGAGAAAGGGATTTCCTTCAACATCTCAGGCGTTATCGTATCCCCCTTTTTCAGGAGCGTCCGTTTCTTGGCATCGACAATTTTACCGGCGGAAATCTTACCGATAAGGAGATCCGAAATTTTCTTTTTGACCGTTTCCGTCGCGATGCGAATCTCATCGTCCCGGTCTTTCTTCAACTGCTCAATGGTTTCTTCTTCAATAAACTGAGAGCGATGATCTTTCTCCGTTCCCTTGCGGGTGAAGATCTTGGCATCGATGACTGTACCTTCCACCCCCGGAGGCACGCGCAGGGAGGTATCCCGCACATCGCTTGCTTTCTCGCCGAAAATGGCGCGCAGCAGCTTTTCCTCCGCGGAAAGCTGCGTTTCGCCCTTGGGTGTGATCTTGCCGACCAGAATATCGCCGGCTTTTACCGCTGTACCCATGCGAATGATGCCATCTTCATCAAGGTTTCGTAAAACATCGTCTCCGACATTGGGAATATCACGAGTGATTTCTTCCTTACCCAGCTTGGTATCCCGAGCCATGGTCTCGAACTCTTCGATGTGAATGGACGTATAAACGTCCTCCTTGACAATGCGCTCGCTCACCAGGATGGAGTCTTCATAGTTGTAGCCGCCCCAAGACATGAAAGCGACCATAACGTTACGCCCCAGAGCCAGTTCGCCATTATCGACGGCGGGACCATCGGCGATAATATCGCCTTTTTTGACCCGCATACCCTTGTCCACAATCGGTTTCTGGTTAAAGCAGGTATCCTGGTTGGAACGCTGGTACTTGACCAGGTTGTAAATGTCCACACCGGTATCGATGCCGTCTCGATCAGACTCGTCACTACGTATAACAATGCGTAGGGCATCGACGTTTTCCACCACACCGGCGCGTTTCGCCACGATCACGGCGCCGGAATCCCGTGCTACGATGGCCTCCATGCCTGTGCCGACCAAAGGCGCTTCAGGCTTTATCAAGGGAACAGCCTGCCGCTGCATGTTGGAACCCATGAGAGCGCGGTTTGCGTCGTCATGTTCCAGGAAGGGAATCAGGGTCGCCGCCACACTGACCAGCTGATCGGGCGACACATCCATCATGTTGACTTCCGTCGGTACACAGGTTAAGAAATTTCCCCCCCGCCGCACGGTGATCAAATCCCCGCTGAACTGCCCGTCCGGATTGAGGAGACTGTCCGCAGGGGCGATGACTTGATTTTCTTCCTCAATGGCGGTTAAATAGCGAACATCATCCAAGACGCAACCGTTATCAACAATCCGGTAAGGGGTCTCAATAAAACCGAATTCATTGACCCGGGCGTAGCTGCTCAAGGATACAATCAGACCAATATTGGGCCCTTCCGGCGTCTCCACGGGACATATGCGGCCATAATGCGTCGGGTGAACATCCCGAACCTCAAAACCCGCTCGCTCCCGGGTCAATCCGCCGGGCCCCAGGGCAGACAATCGTCGTTTATGGGTAATTTCGGACAGGGGATTGGTCTGATCCATGAACTGGGATAACTGACTGCTGCCGAAAAATTCATTGACTACCGCCGATACGGGTTTGGCGTTGACCAAATCGTGGGGCATCATGGTTTCAATGTCTTGGAGACTCATCTTTTCCTTGACTGCCCGTTCCATCCGCACCATGCCGATCCGGTATTGATTTTCAATCAGTTCCCCTACGGAACGCACCCGCCGGTTGCCCAAGTGGTCAATGTCGTCGACACTGCAGTTGGGGGCACCACTCTTCAGATCAAGCAGATATTTGACCGCAGCAAGGACATCTTCATTGCGCAGCACCGTCACATCCGTCGGCGCATCCAGGCGCAGCTTATAATTCATCTTAGCCCGGCCGACAGCGGACAGATCATATGTTTCCGCCTGAAAGAAAAGACTGTCAAAAAATTTCTGTGCTGTTTCAGGGGTGGGAGGACTACTGGGGCGTAATCTTCGATAGATTTCCATGACCGCGTCTTCCGCGGATTCAATCCGATCCATCAGCAGGGTATCGCGGATGGATGAGTTTTCCAAATCCTCCTCCAGCCGAATGAACGTACACTCGGCAATGCCTTTCTCCCGCAGCTTTTCCAATCCGTCCAGATTCAGCATCTCGTTACACTTGTGGTAGACCTCTCCTGTTGCGGGGTCAACCACATCAGCCGCCAAAACCTTTCCCACAATGTCGTCCGGAGTCACCTCAATCCGGCTGATTCCGGCTTCCGTTATGCGGCGCAGGAGTAACTTGGAGATTTTTCTTCCCTTTTTAGCGATGATTTCATCGGTTTTCAAATCACGGATGTCGTCAGGGGCTTTTTCATCGATCAGGGATTCGTCGATGGAAATGAACAGTCTCCCCTCTTCAAAAAGCACCCTTTGAATGCCGTAATAATATTTAAGTATGAATTCCGTAGAATTGCCCATGGCTTTCAGGAGAGTTGTCACTGGCATTTTTCTGCGCCGGTCGATTCTCACATAAAGCAGGTCCTTTGAATCGAATTCCAAATCCAACCAAGAACCTCTGATGGGAATAATTCTGGCAGAATAGATAAGTTTGCCACTTGTTACAGTCTTCCCCTTGTCATGGTCGTAGAAGATACCCGGGGATCGATGCAACTGGCTGACAATAACACGCTCGGTCCCATTGACGATAAAGGTACCCGTATCGGTCATCAGGGGGATTTCACCGAAAAAGATTTCCTGCTCCTTGACATCCCTTATCTGTCTGGTTTCACCGGGAGCCCTTTTTTGCTCAGGCGCCTTTTCCGTATCAAAAACAACCAGACGCGCCACAATTTTCAAGGGGGCGGCGTAAGTCATTCCTTTCTGCAGGCATTCCTTAACATCGTAACGAGGCTCTCCAATTTTATAGCTGACAAACTCCAAGGAACATTTTCCGCTGAAGTCGGAGATGGGAAAGACGCTCTTAAAGGCCCCCTGTAGACCGATATTGGCTCTTGAACCGGGATCTACATCCCACTGGAGAAACTTCTCGTAAGATTTGGTCTGTATATCAAGAAGATTCGGAATATCGAGAATCTTTTTGATACGCCCTAAATTTTTTCTGAATTCTGCCATAGCTTCCTAATAGATTTAACCTTAAAGTTCTCTGTTTCGGCCGCGTTTTATGACATACAGAGTACCCATGAAAGATAAGCGAAGCAAACCATCCGGCGGATATGCCTTGATTTGCCTCGCCACTCTGTTGTCTGACATGACCACATCAACACGCTGTGCTGGAACCTTAACGTCGGAAATGCCTATTGATGCAAATAGAGATCCCCCTGTCACTCAAACCTGTCTTTGCCTTGCCTGATCATCTTCTCCAAAAGAAAACGAAGTCGACGGATTATCGTACCGATAGAATTTATTTAATCTCTACGGTGCCGCCCACTTCTTCGATTTTCTTTTTAATGTCTTCAGCCTCGGCCTTCTGGACGGCTTCCTTAATCGGCTTCGGCACGCCTTCCACCAGGTCCTTCGCCTCTTTCAGCCCCAGGCCGGTAATGGCCCGGACGACCTTGATAACCTGAATTTTCTCATTACCGAATCCCGTCAGGATCGCGTCAAATTCGGTCTTCTCCTCTGCAGGAGCCGCCGCTGCCGACACCGGACCACCAGCCGCCGCCACCGCTACGGGCGCCGCTGCCGACACACCAAACTTCTCTTCCAGTTCCTTAACAAGCTCCGAAAGCTCAAGAACCGTCATTCCTTCAATAAACTTTACGACATCCGCCTTAGTAATCTCTGCCATTTTCATTATCCTTCCTAATCGATTTTAGTTATCGTTTTCTTTTTTAACCCTGTACGCCTCAAGGACCTGTACCAAGCCTCTCGGTACGGCGCTCAAAACATTGACCAAAGACGTCTGCACGCCAACCATGACGGAAAGCAGTTTGGCCAAGAGGACTTCCCTGCTCGGTAATTCCGCCAGGGCGTTGATCTGGGCAACGCTCAACACTTTTCCTTCGAGAACACCGGCAACAAGTTCCAACTGGGCATGCTTCTTGGAAAAATCTACCAATACTTTGGCCGGTTCTACGACATCACCGCTGTTGAGGGCAATAGCCAAAGGCCCTTTCAGATAGCCTTTCAGAACGGAGACATCCGTATCCTTGGAAGCAATCTCTAAAAGGGTATTTTTAACGACCCGCAATTCGGTATCGGATTTTCTCAGGGCGTTTCTCAGGGCTGTGATCTTCTCAACATTCAGACCACTGTAATCCGCAAGGACTGCCAGCTTCACATCCCCCAACTTGTCATGAAGCTCTGCGATAACCTTTTCTTTTGTTCTCCGATCCAATATCCAACCTCCTTCCTCTATTTGAATGGCCCTTTGCGCTCGCTATCCGGATGAGCGCATGATATGAAAGTCAGAGAACAAAAACGTACAGAAAGGACATACTGCTGCATCAACCAATGACCATCTTGTCTCGGCAGGCTGCCAATACTCCATTTAAACTGCTCTGTACCTGCTGTCTCAGACTTTATTCAATAATAAAAAGATCAAAAACTCGAGATACTTAAATATTTCTCACATCCAAGGGGTCTACCTTGATTCCTGGACCCATGGTCGTCGAAATCGCGATGCTTTTCATATAAACACCCTTGCTGGAAGCGGGTTTCAATTTGACAATGGTTTCCAGAAGCGCGGCAATATTATCCTTCAGCTTTTCCGCTCCAAAAGATACTTTACCGACAGGGCTGTGGACGATACCGGCTTTCTCTACTCGGAATTCTACCTTGCCCGCTTTGAGTTCCTGAACGGCATTGGCCACATCGAAAGTAACCGTCCCGACTTTCGGGTTCGGCATCAATCCGCGGGGACCAAGAATTTTTCCAATCTTACCAACGCTGCCCATCATATCTGGAGTCGCCACAGCCTTATCAAACTCCAGCCAGCCTCCTTTAATTCTTTCAACGAGATCATCGCCGCCGGCCACATCCGCCCCTGCTTCCAATGCCTCTTTTTCTTTTTCTCCCTTGGCAAAAACGAGTACCCTGACTGTTTTTCCCAGCCCATGGGGAAGAACGACGCTGCCGCGGACCATCTGGTCGGCGTGGGCGGGATTAACACCCAAGCGAATCGCCGCATCGACCGTCTCATCAAATTTTGCCCTGGCTGTACTGATCGACAGGTCAATGGCCTCTTGGAGTGTATACCGCTTCCCCTGCTCTATCTGCGCCTTAACTTTTAAAAAGTCTTTTCCTTTTCGAGACATGACGAAAACCTCAATTTCTATTTAACTGACCACTTCTATACCCATGGACCGCGCCGTGCCTGAAATAATCCGGATGGCACCGTCCAAATCCACCGTATTTAAATCCTTATATTTTAATTCCGCAATTTCCTTGATCTGTGCCTCTGTGACAGAACCCACCTTGTCTTTGTTTGGGACACCGGACCCCTTTGCAATCTTGGCCGCCTGCTTCAGCAGCACGGACGCAGGGGGGGTCTTGGTGACGAACGTAAAGGAACGGTCGGAATAGACGGTAATCACGACAGGAATAACCGTTCCCTCCTGATTCTGCGTCATGGCATTGTAGGCCTTGCAGAACTCCATGATATTCACGCCATGCTGGCCCAATGCAGGTCCGATCGGCGGAGACGGCGTTGCCTTTCCGGCTTTGATCTGCAATTTGATGTTCGCAATAACTTTCTTTGCCATAATGATCACCTATATCATTTAATTATTAACGGGAGGACAATACCGCTCCCTTCAGATCTTTAGTTCTGCACCACCTGGATGAAATCCAGTTCGACGGGTGTCGGCCGCCCGAAGATGCTGACAATGACCCGGAGTTTGCCTTTTTCCGGCCTGACTTCATCAATCACCCCGTCGAAATTGGTAAACGGTCCATCGATGACCCGGACATGATCTCCCACATCAAACTTGAATTTCGGTTTCGGCTTTAAGGTTCCCTCATCTATACGAGTAATCAGATTCTCTACATCTTTGTCCGAAATCGGTGAAGGTTTGTCCTTGCTGCCGATAAAACCCGTCACTTTGGGCGTGTCCTTGACAATATGCCATGTATCGTCATTCAACTCCATCCGGACGAGAATATATCCGGGAAAAAACTTTCGTTTTGACGTTTTCTTCTCCCCCGAAACCAACTCAACAACATTTTCCTCAGGAATCAGGATGTCAGAAAAAAAGTCCTGCTTTCCCGCTGTTTCGATACGTTCCTGTAAAGAAAGCTTAACTTTGTTTTCAAACCCGGAATAAGTATGAACAACATACCACCTGAATGCCATATTTATTAACCCAACAACACCTTTATGATCTTGGCCAGCCCAAAGTCCACAAGCCCGAGAAATATGGATACGACAATCACCACAACCAACACAACAGCCGTGGACGCAAACGTCTGCTTGCGCGTCGGCCATGTTACTTTCTTCAGTTCAGCCCTTGCTTCTTCCAGAAACTGCCGGGTCTTGGAAAGTATCTGTTTAATCTTGTCCATTCAATATCCTTCATCAAGCCCTTACATTTCGGATTTCATGAATGAGTGGCAGGCCAGGAGGGACTCGAACCCCCAGCATCCGGATTTGGAGTCCGGCGCTCTATCCATTAGAGCTACTGGCCTGTTTCCCCATGTACAATGATTCCACGTAAACAGACTCTACTTTGTTTCTCTGTGCGAGGTATGGGTCCGGCAAAATTTACAGTACTTCTTCAACTCAAGACGATTCTGCATCGTTCTTTTATTCTTCGTCGTAGAGTAGTTCCGCTGTTTACATTCCGTGCAGGCCAGCAAAATGATACTTCTCATAAAAATCTCTTCATTCCTTTTAATGGAGCCCACGACCAGGATTGAACTGGTGACCTCATCCTTACCAAGGATGTGC
>CAYOYJ010000002.1:0-41124 GCA_964408155.1 uncultured Syntrophales bacterium | reverse complement strand
TGACTCTCCTAAACTCCTGCTCCGTCGAAAACAGAGTTTTTCAGGGATGACTAATTTGAGAATCTTCAGCATCTATATTTCAACAAATATATTTGACAGTCCTTTTCGATCCATCATATATATACTATGCGGCCATTCATGAGAAGCCGTTTTCTGCAGCAAGCCAGAAGAAAAACGTTGAAAAAGGCGAGGTTTACGATTTCATGCTGATCCGGCCCGGAATGGCCATCCAGATTTCCATGGTTCTGGATTCGGGGAAGACCATCTATCCCCGCGCCATGATTTATGACATACAGGACAAAAAAGTCATTTTCTCTCAGACATCTCCTCCCCTGTTGAGATCCCATATCGGGCGTTACATGCTGCTTTCATCGGTACTGACCCAGGAGGGAAAGCCGCAGCGCTACGGTTTTCTGGCCCGGGTGACGGGATTTGTCAAGGACTATGAAATTGCCTCCCAGGCCAAGGTCATGGCGGTTTCGGCTGATGTGAAGTCGGAATCCACCGAAGTCGATCTGCGCGAATCCTATCGGGTAAAACCTGCTGCCGATTGCGGTCTTCTGCTCGTGATCAACAAGGAGGAATACCCGATTGTGGACATTTCCCTGGGGGGGGTTATTTTCAGCCAGCCTTTCTCCAAAATCAGCGGCAACCCCAAAGGGGATTTGCCCATGATTCTGGTGATCGACGAAATACCGGTCAAACTGCTCGCCCGGGTGGTTCGCGTCGTAGAAAAAGAGGATTACCGTTACGTTGCCTGTGCCTTCACCGGGAGCGATAAGGAGCTGCAAAGCCGGCTGGGTAGGAAAATCCTGGATATTGAACGCCAGCAGCTCTCATTGGGACGGCTCTGACTTTTTTTTAAGGTCCAAGGGTCCGTAGGGTCTTTTTTCAACCGAACGGACTGCTCATCGCCTTCGTTTTCCGTAAAGTGATCAATCTGCGGGGGGCCCACTAATTTCGTTGACACGTCCCGGGGCCCTCCCTATAATCAGAAGATCGAAGGAAGTAGTTCAAAAAAGATGGAGGCTGCGATCAGTCACCTTTGGTTCAATGACAGTCAGTCGAAATCAGCACCGACGCTTCCGCCGTGGATGTTTCGGCATCCGGAGCTTATGCGGTCGATGGCGGCCGCGGACCATCTGGATCGGCCGAAGCTGGCCAATACCCTGAATTATCTTCATTTCAAGGCCGATCCCATCTATGCCCTGCTCACACATCCCGAGTACGACGAGAGTGTCCTGATCGAGGTGCATCCCACCCCCTGTCTGGGCAAGTTGCTGCATTGCCGCTGGGCCGCGACTTACGCACTGTATAAACTCGAACATTACCGTTTGAAATATTTGATCCTGCCCCATGACCAATCGTTCATTGTTGTACCCGGACGCCTGATGTCAAGGGATTGTGACGGGTTCACCCTCGAATTACCCGAATCGGCTCTCGTCGTCAGCAGACGCCAGTTCCCCAGATATGGTTGCCGTGACGTCAGGGTCGAATTATGGCAGGATGGATTTCAGGCTGAAGGGGAAATGGTTGATTTCAGCCCTCAGGCTTTTCGATTAAGAGTACACTCTGGCTCGGAATTTTCCTTTCATTGCTTCAATTCGGAGGCGCCGGCAACCGTTCGTCTGTCCAATCGGGGAGGCGTTTTCTATTCGGGTATTTGCCGCTGCAGCCGTGAGAAACCGGAAGGGAAAAGTCGCGAACTGGTTTTTGCGCCCATTGATGATTGCATCAAAAGATTTAAGGCCAGGGCGCTGCGCAATCCTCGACGGAAAAGTTCTGCGCCCCTGTATGCAATTTTTGAACATCCTTTCATCAATAAACGTTTGCAACGAGAGATCGCCGATATTTCCACAACGGGTTTTTCCCTCTGCAATAAACCCAGCGAATCAATACTGATGCCGGGAATGATTATTCCGAACATGACGATCGCCTATGCGGGACTGATGAAATTACGTTGCAAGGTGCAGGTGATTTACAGGAGAGAGGAACCGGAGCAGACGCATTTCGGATTGGCGATTCTCGATATGGACTTGACCGGTTACAGCCATCTGAATCAAATTATCAGCCATCTCCATGGTTCCGACTACGGGATGACCAACGAGATCAATTTAGAAGAGCTTTGGGAATTTTTCTTCGACACGGATTTCATCTATCCGCAAAAGTATAAAAATATTCAAGCATTCAAAGAGCAGTTTCGGGATGTCTATCGACGGCTTTATGAAGAAGCCCCGGAGATAGCCAAGCATTTTACATACCAGCGCGATGGAAAAATCTACGGCCATATTGCCATGCTGAGGGCCTACGAGCGCACCTGGATGGTCCACCACCATGCGGCCAGGCCGATAGGCGGGCGACCCATCGGTCTGGCCGTCTTGAAGCAGTTAATCTATTATTTGAAAGATCTCAATCGTTTGCCCTCGGCGAATATGGACTACGTCATCACCTATTTCCGTCCGGAAAATAAATTCCCGGCGCGGGTTTTCGGTGGGTTCACCCGGGAGCATGACAATGCTCAACACTGCTCCACCGATCAGTTTGCATATGTTACCTTTCCGGGAGGGAAAGCGTTCGGTGATTTACCTGCGGGCTGGCGTTTAAGGGAATGTACGGCGGCGGATAAATGGGAATTCGAACAGTTCTACCGGAATCACTATGGGGGCCTCTTCGGAGCAATTATTGCGCATGACCGCCTGCAAAACGGCCGACCGGTTGAAGACATTTTTGCCGAATGCGGTTTTGTCCGCAAGTGGGAAATGTATGTGCTGACCCACCTGAATTATCCCAAAGCGTTTGTCATTGCTGAAGAATCGGATGTCGGGATTAATCTGTCCAATTTGCTGAACGGCTTCAAGATTTTCCTCATGGATCTTGACCTGGATCCGGATATATTATTCCGCGCCGTTTCTTCCGTCATGAACAAATTCCAGGCGGGTTCCGTTTCTTTATTAATCTGTCCCGCCGATTATGCCGATAAAGTTAAAATGGCGGAAGAGAATAAACAATATTTGCTGTGGATCCTGGACATGCAGTATGCCAATGAATACATTGAATTTTTAAGTAAGAGGTATCGGATAAGATATGATTAAGGGGAACCGATGCAAGAACCAAGACTGTACAACAGCAGAATAATAGGAACATTTTTAGAGTATTTGCGAAATGTGCGCCCGGATGTGGACATCCAGGCTCTATTAAAAGATTCCCACATCACGTCCTATGAGGTGGAAGACGAGGGACACTGGCTGACGCAACGGCAAGTGGACGATTTTCACGATGCGCTGATGAAACAGACCGGCGACCCGCTCATTTTTCGGGATGCCGGTCGTTACATGGCCTCCTCCAAGTCCATTAACATCATCCGGCAGTTCATCTTCGGTTTTCTGACGCCGGTCCAAGCCTATAATATGCTGGGCAAGATTGCCTCTTATCTGAATCGGGGCGTCACCTTCCAGACCAGAAAGATAAGCCGCAACAAAGTTGAAATCATTATCAAACCGTTGGAAGGCGTGGCGGTTAAACCGTATCAGTGCGAAAATTTTAAGGGAAGTTTTGAGGCGGTGGCACAATTATTCACGAATAAGCTTCCGACTCTGGAGCATCCGGAATGTCTTCACCAGGGAGAAAACTGTTGCCGGTATCTCATCAGTTGGGAAGCACCCGCATTTCTGAGATGGCGTCCGATCCGTATCTATGCGGCGGTGTTTCTGCTTGTGGCGTTGGTGGTTTGTGGATTTATGCTCTCCCTGATTCCGTTTCTCTCCACGGCATGGGTGGTGGCCGCCGGTGTTTTCGGCATCTTGTATTATGATCTGTACCTGGAAAAAAAGGCCATGCAGACAATCATGGAAATTCAGGGCGATGCCGCCAATCGTCTCCTCGATCAAATCCGGATCAGTTACAACAATGCCCTGCTGGTTCAGGAAATCGGCCAGGTCGTGTCGAGCATGCTGGATATCGATGAACTGATCAAATTGGTCATGGAAACGTTGAAAAAGCGGCTTGATTTCGACCGGGGCATGATCATGCTGGCGAACCCGGAACGGACCAGGCTGATCTATATCAGCGGCTACGGTTATGCGCCCGAACTGGAGAAGATTCTCAAGCAGACGGAATTTCATCTGGACAATCCACAATCCAGGGGTCCCTTCGTGCTTGCCTTCAATCAGCAGAAGTCTTTTTTAATCAGTGATACCAAAGAACTACGCCAGGGTATTTCCTCGCGTAGCCTGGATCTGGTACAAAAATTAGGGGTCAATTCCTTCATCTGCGTGCCGATTGCCTGCAAAGGCGTATCCGAAGGTATCCTGGCCGTGGACAATTACCAGTCTCAAAGACCGCTGAACCAGCAGGAATTAAGTCTGCTGATGGGGATTGCGCCTCAGATCGGAATCAGCATCAACAACGCCAGGGCGCTGGGGCGCATTAAGGAGAGTGAGGAGCGCTTCCGGACCCTGAGTGAGAATTCTCCCGACATCATCTTCACGACAGACCAGCATGGGCTTGTATCTTATATCAACCCGGTGGCGGCAGACCTCCTGGGGTACACCGAGGAAGACTTGACCGGACGCTATTTAACCGATTTCATGAAGCAGGAGGATGTGATCCCTTATCGGAGTCTCTTTCTGGCGGTCATGGACGGTAAAGGCACCCTTAAGAATCTCGAAATTAAACTCCAGAGACATGACGGTTCGACACGTCTGTTTAATTTGAGCGGTGCGCCCAACTTCAACGCTGCGAATAAAATGACGGGTATGGTCGGCATTCTGAAGGATGTGACGGAACAGCGTAAACTGGAGCAGCAGTTGAACCAGGCCTCGAAAATGAATGCGATCGGGACCCTGACCGGCGGCATTGCCCATGATTTCAACAACATCTTGCAGGCCATCATTTCTTATAATCAACTCCTGATGATTCAGAAGCAGGAATCGGACGCCGATTGGAAATATCTTGATAAAATGAAAGGATTGACCAAACGGGCTACGGATCTGATCAATCAACTTCTGATCTTCAGCAGTAAAATGGAGAGTACCCTGACCACCGTCGACCTCAATGAAGAAATTCGCCGTTATTACAAGTTGCTCATACGCACCCTGCCCAAGACCATTCGTCTGCGGTTTGATCTGGCGGACGACCTGCGTCCGGTAAAAGGCGATGCGGCCCAACTGGGCCAGATCATCATGAATCTGTCGGTCAATGCCAAAGACGCCATGCCCAATGGCGGGGAACTTTGCGTCAAAACGCGAAACGTTGTGTTTTCCGCCCCGGTATATCGGGAAAACGCTCAGATCGAGGAGGGAGAGTATGTTCAGATAACCATGTCCGATACGGGATGCGGCGTCGATCGGGAAAATCTCGAACATATCTTCGAGCCCTTCTTCACCACGAAAGACCAGGGGAAGGGAACGGGTATTGGTTTGTCGGTTGTGTACGGGATTATCAGAAATCACAATGGTTATATTTTCTGCAGCAGTGAATTAGGGAAGGGGACCACTTTTGACCTTTATCTGCCGGCGCTGGATACCCCCTTGTCGAAATATGTACCGCCTCAGGAAGGCGCCGGGGATTTGTCGGCCGGCCATGAAACGATCCTGCTGGTTGATGATGAAAGTTCTCTGCTGGAAACCGGTCAGGAACTTCTGTCATTCCTGGGGTACGACGTGATCACGGCGGGTTCAGGAGAGGAAGCCCTGGAAGTGATCGCGCGTAAGAAAGAACAGATATCTCTGGTGATCCTGGATTTAATGATGCCGGGCATGAGCGGCGAGAAGTGTCTGCCTGAAATACTCAAAATCGTGCCCGCTATGAAGGTTATTGTCGCCAGTGGTTACACAGCCAGTTCCACTGCGGAAAAAATCGAAAAACGGGGCGCGGCGGCGTTCATCAAAAAACCCTATCAGTTGGATGAGTTAAGTAAAATTATCCGGGATATTTTCGATCGGGACGTTTAATCGGGATCGGGCCGCTGTCCCTTACACAGGATCAGAGGGGTGTAGGTAAAGCGTCGGGGATGCAGGAAAAATTGCTCAAATTCCCGCAGAAATGCGTCGGCTCCTCCGGGATAGTCCGCGAAAAGGCCTTCCAGTTTATCCATGCCGACTCTGACCTTTGTCAGCCAGTTGAAAACATCCGTTTCCTTCGCTTTCCCGTAAATCAGATGATGGGCCGTTAAGGTCACTTCAATATTTTGGAAGTGCAGATCATACAGATAGGAATACAGTTTCCGTCCGGCGAAGGTGTCAAAATTGAATGCCTCATCCAAAAAAGCCATCAGTTTCGGTAAGATATCAGCCATGTGGGGGGGGAGTTCGTAATGACTGAGACAGTTATAATCCAGGTCGATCAGGCAGAGAAAACCTCCGGTTTTCAGTAAAGGCTGGAGGTTCCTGACGATGGAGAGACTTTCCCGGCGGTAGTACTCCAGGACGAAACGAACCCAGATCATGTCGAACTGTCCGATGCCGGTGATGGGAGTGGTCAGATCGTGAGTCACAAAATCGATCCCCGGCCTATTTCCGAAATGATTTTTGGCATAGGCGATCCGTTCGGGAGAATAATCGATACCGACGACGTTTCCTCCAGGTTCAACCATCTCCTTCAGAATGGAAGTGGTTCTACCTGAACCGCAACCCAGATCCAGAACCCGCATGCCGGGTTTGACACCGCACCAGTCGGCCTGTCGGCGAACCGCGTCCGTGTCGGTTTTGACGTCCAGGCGGATCGCTTCTTGGGAGTTTTCCATGAGATATGTTACCGTGGAATCCATTTTCTCGATCACTCCGGTTAATCTCACCTGTTTGATTTTGTTTGCCCGGACGAGGGGAAGATTCCGAAATCACGGCCTGTTCTTGTCCCTTGTTTCCCCGTCGCGATATACCGAAGCCCGCACCTTCCGGTAAAAAATATCATAGTTTCCAAGTCATTTCCTGTTTTCGCCCGGCCTTGACAGTTTAGATGCCGGGCGGTTATGTTCGCCGTCACGATAAGCACCATGATCATGACGATTACAAACACTATGAGAAAAAGAGCTTCCTCCACGATCTGTTCGACTGACGACGGACCGGTCACAGCAATATCCGCCTTGCAGAGAGCAAGGACCGCATAGATCGTCGGCTGCAATGCGACCGCATAATTGATCCGGCGTCCTGCCCGTTATGTTTTCCCCGGGCGGGTCGCCGCCACGACCTTTTCCAGGGGCTTGATGGTGCCGGGTTTCATCTGCTTCGTATAGATTTCTTTCCGGATAAAGGGGACCTTGGTAATCATGACCATGAAATTGGTTTTGACCTTGTCCCGGAATGACCTTTCGGGAAAATCGTAGAAACCTTCTTTCTCGAAGTATTGATGATCCGCCTGGAAGGGGAAGCGCATGGTTTCCCAGATTTCATCCCGGAGGATTTTCCGTACCCCCGCTTCCAGGTAACTTTTCGGTTTCTTGAAGCCCTGTACGGCATAGCGGATCAACCGGTCGGCCAAAAGGCTGATTAACCCGTCGATTTCAGATGAATTTTCGTATTCGTCGCTGACAATGCCGACGAAATTACCCTGCTGTACCTCCGCATAGGCTTCCATGTACTGGCGCAGTTCCGGGAGTTGGCCCAAGGGGCCGGAAACGAGAAATCCCATCTGCTTGCCCGTCATGCTGGGGATGTGGGTATTAAAAAAAGTGCGGTCGAAGAAACACTTCCACCGCGAAGAGAGAAAGCGGTCCTTTACGGTGCCGGCGAAAACGAGGACGTCGGCAGGTCTGACCTTCTCATTGAAAAAATCGACAAACTTGTCCTTCCCCTCGTAAACACAGACATTGCTGTGGGCGCACTGGAGACAGCCGAGACACCCGCCCTTAATGTCCAGATAGTTTAAATTGATGACTTCTGTGTATCCGAAAAAGGAATCCTGCAGGCGCGTAATCATCCAGTTCAGGTTGTGCTGTTCCGGCTTGGCATCGGAAATGATGAGTATCTTTTTGTCTCGGGTCGGCAGGAGGTACTTCACGAGGGCCGGTCGGTATTCGTAAGGTTGTTCCACCACGGGGGCATAATTCCGGGGGGTCGGACTCTTCTTGCGGATGGACAGCAGAAAATACTTGGCAATGAGAAAGAGCTGTTTGCGTTGCTCCTTCTTAAGCAGATCGTACATGAATGCGGAAAAGGAGCCGGTATATTTCATCTGTAGATCGTCGCAGATACCGTTGATGTAATGATGGGCCATCATATCGAGAATGTGGATGGAGGTTGTGAGGACGGCGGCATATTTATCCCGGAAAGCCTCCACAACGCTCCGCTCCCGGATCAACTCGATGAAGCGCTTGTACTGCGACGGCACAAGAAAATAGAAAAGGGGAAACGCCCAGAGGATACCGTCGGCATCCTTAATCACTTCGACGACCTCGTTGAAAGTCTGCTCATTCTTTTCCAGACGCTGAATTTTTTCGGAAATATCGATGTAGGTAAACCGGTGACGAGGGAACCGTTTCTCGATGTACCGCACATACTGCATGGTGACACTCTGGGGACCCTTGGGGCTTCCATTTAAAACCACAATCCTCATTCCATAAACCTCCTCCGTGACATCTCATTTTATTGTGGCTCAGGGAAAAGCGAAACGGGCTTCGCATGACGAAATCCTTTTGCTGTTCTTTTCCAAAGTATTTGTGCGTTCTATCACATAATTCATGACGGCGTCAGCCATTCTTGTGATGAATATGTCGGATGATGGGATAATCATCCTTTCTACACCGTCGTCCCCAGCAGGAGCTTGCCATGAAGCGAAATTTTGGCTATGATTCGGCGTCATGAGCGATACACATCACACCCATACCAATATGGAACCGGCAACCCTGTTACGGGTGCACACCGATCTGTTCACGCAGCATCCGCTTTCGGGCCCCGTCCTGGATTTAGCCTGCGGCAACGGACGTAACGGCATCTACCTGGCGACCCTCGGGGTTCCTGTCGTCCTGTGTGACATTTCGGAAGAAGCCCTGTCGCGTGCAAGGGAACTGGCCTCGCTTAAAAGGGTATCCCCCCGTTTTATGGTGCTGGACCTTGAAAAAGGAGATTCCGCACCACTGGAAGAAACCGCTTACGGCGGCGTCCTTGTTTTCCGTTACCTGCATCGCCCCCTGATGCCGGTCATCAAAAGAGCCATCCAATCCGGTGGCATTCTCCTTTATGAAACCTTTACGGTCGATCAGGTCCGCTATGGAAAACCGACCAACCCGGACTTTCTGCTGCAACCCGGTGAGTTGCGGCAGTGTTTTGGCGACTGGGAAATACTGCATGACTTCGAGGGTATTCAGTCTGATCCGGAACGCGCCGTTGCCCAGATCGTCTGCCGCAAACCCTGAGGCGTTTTCCCTCGTTGAACCTTCTGCGCTATTCTCTCCTCCGCTCAGAAATTTCGGGATGCCCCCCCGCCTCCGGATTGACCGCCTTCAAAGGGCGAGGGTTCCGTCGGGGCCGTTTCGGTCGACGCCATCATGACACCGGGCATCACGGCGGCGCCGATTTCGGTAAGGCTCAAGTCGTAGCGTTCCGGTTTTAAAATGTTCTCCGCGGTAAAACCATAACGTTCCTTGTTTTTCCCCCCGGCCAGCCAGCGAATCATCAGCACCGCGGCACCGATGAGAGTTGCGCCGAAGATAATCGGGTCCCAACTGTAGTGTGTCAGTCCCAGGTAATCCTTGTTGGTCGCCAGACTTAGAGCCAGGGCGATGCCCGCCGCGTTCATCAGCGCCCGTTTCCGTGTTTTGATGGCCAGAAATAATCCCCATATGGGGACCAAAAAAGTCAAGGCATAGGAAAACCAGTACGCCTCCGGAGGCAACCCGGCGTGAGGGACGAGATGAGGAGGTGTCTGGCCGAACCAGGATTCTGCAACCGTAAAGATCCGCATGTTTACCGTCAGATAAAGCCCCATAAAAAGGCAGGCTTGGATGATGCCTTTGTGCTTTTTCCGGAAGTCCGCCGGGGTGTCGGATTCGGTTTGCAAACTGATGAGAAACAGAAGACTGAGAAGCAAAAAAAGGAGACTCCGTTCCCAAATCGGCGACAGAGAAAACTGAAAGGGGAGAAAACCGAGGGCTACGGTGCTGATCAGGGCTGCGTACAAGAAACCAAAGCGGATGTAAAGCCAGAACGAGAAGAGGCAAACCAGTAATGCAGTCAGGAGTGTCATCAGATGATCATCCGGATGTCCGGGCAAGGATAAAACAAGCAGCACCGCGCCTCCGCAAAATAGTGCCAGGCTCATCAGAGCCAGGGCTTCCTCGATGCCGTGGCGGAATACGCGGTAGCGCCGTACCAGGTATTCCGCAAGAACGTAAAATGGAATGCTGAAAAGCAGGAATAGAAAACCAATCGATCCTTCATCGTCGAGATCCAGCATCCAGGTGACCAACCCGATTGTTGCACCAAGGCAGATCCAGGTGAAAATGAAGTAGAGGATTCGGAAGAAGAAGGACGTTTCTGCGACTTGGCTGGAGGTTCGTTCCTCAATAAGTTTAAATTGGTTTTTCGAGATTAACCCCGAACGCTGCCAGGTTCTGGCCCGCCTCTGGATGAAGATGTTTTCTTCCTGTTCCGGTGTATAGAGGCAGATGTTCATGGTGCCTCCTTGAAACGGCGCGAAACTTTCATGATCAGCCGCACCGCAACCAGAGAAGAGACGATAAAATAGGCGAAAATCCAACCGGTGGAATAAGCAGGCTTCAGCGTATCGAGAACGAGATAACTCAATGCCACGTAACCATAAAGAACCGCATAGAGAAAATAGAGGAACGTCCGCCTTTGCAGGGCATAGGAGATGACGATGGCGCCGAGGACAACCAGACCGGCAAAATACAGAGAAGAAAAACCGTAGGCAAACACCCCTGAAACGAGGGCAATAAACAGGAAATGGAGGGCGAAATTGAGATAGATGTCCAGGAAGTGCCGCTTGATGTCGAGTCGCCATAAAGACAATCCGGCGGAAAGACTCAGGAGTCCGAAGGTAATGGCGTAAAGTCGATGGTAATCCCAGAAGGAAAATCCCGCCCAATTGAGTTTAAAACCGAACCAGGCGGCCAGGGTTCCCAGGGCCAAAGACAGCACAAGCCGGTTGTCGAAGCGATAGGCCAGATAGAAGAACAGTACGGAGGATATCAGAAGATAACTGTCCCAGGTGTCGCCCAGCAGGTGAAACTGGGTTTCGATGTAGGCAATATCCAGAGAGTAAAGGGAACACCCGAGCAAGAGAACGTAATCGAAACCGATGCTGGGTGGGGAGACTTCTTTGCGGTTGTAAGCTTTCCCCCGGAAAAAGCAGTAAACGAGAGCGGCGGAGGCGCAAAGGGACAGGGAAGTAATGATGGCGATGTGTCCCAGTTCGGCAAGGTAGGTCTTGATGGTCAGGCCAGCGCCCAGAATAACCAGAAGCACCCCGGCGTAAATCAGCCCCCGCAGTTCGTAATGAAGAGAAAAGCGCTCTTTTCCGTGGATGGCAGACAGGACGTCAAGCTGTGCGGAGCTTAGAGTTCCCTCTGCATGCATCTGTCGAAGCAGTTGCAGGACCCCCATGTAACCCTTTCTCCAGGTTAGCGTTCGGATACTTCGGCAAGATCAATACACGATACCGGAACAATTGTCCATTTTCTTTTGTTTTTGCAGGCGGGTCAGGATGTCCGCCGTCACCGGCGTGGGGACACTGCATGCCCGGCCGAGGCGCAGAACGGTGTTGCCCAGAATATCGTGTTCGCCGGGCCTGTTCAGCTCGGCAAAGTCGCGCTGGAAAGAGGTACGCGTTTCAGGAGGAAAACCGACGACGGTTTGGAGCGTATCGTCAATGATCGACGGCGGCAAGGTAATGCCTTTTTTTACAGTCAGGGAGTAAACTTCCTGCATGACCGTCATAGCAAGATTACGCAGTTCTTCCGGCTCCCGGACCTCGTCGATCGTCTTGCCAAAACATGCCGTGACGAGGCCGAAGGGGGCGATGAACAGGAACTTGGTCAAGACGGCGAAACCGGCAAGAAGCAGCGCAGGAGCCCCATTCTTTGCAAAATCCTGTCACCGCGACGGCAAAGAAGAGCATGGCAGGGATAATCCCGGACAGGGCCTTTGAATGTCGTTGCATGGCCTCCTGATTCTCCCGGTGGTATCACCGTACAACCAAAGCATGGCGATCAGACCGGTCAGTGGCACGATGGCGATCAGTCCTCCCATGGAGGAAATTTTCCTGCCGACGGCCACGTCCGAAAGTATGACCATCAAGCTCAGCTCAAAATAATTTTTTGACGACAAGCTGCATCAAGACATCCGTAGGATTGCCATACTATTTGAATGGCCGGGATAAATCACGTGGAAAAATGATCGTCGTTCGTAGAAAAGGCTTTAAATTTTTCTTTCAAACGTTAAAAAAATCCTCTTTCTTGACTTACGTCAATTCTATCCCCGGTTTTTCATGGCATAAGACTATCCAAAACCATCATTTCAAACGAGGAGGCCGACATGAAACGCCAGATCATAAAAATCGATGAAGAAAAATGTACCGGCTGCGGCGACTGCATCATCAACTGCCCCGAAGGGGCCCTGCAACTGATCGACGGGAAGGCACGGCTGGTCAGTGAAGTTGCCTGCGACGGTCTGGGGGCCTGCATCGGCCATTGTCCCTTCGACGCCATAACCATCGAAGAACGTGAGGCGTCGCCCTATGATGAGCGTCTCGTTGCGAGGGAAATTGCCGCCAAGGGCCCCAATGTGCTTAAAGCCCATCTCCTGCATCTCAGGGAGCACGGTCAAAGCCGGTATCTGGGCGAAGCCTTGACTTGGCTGCGGGAAAATGGCATTGCTGTTCCTGATTTGGAAAAACCGGTTGCCGGTCATGGGACAGCCTGCGGTTGTCCCAGCGCGGTGCCACGCGACTTGAGCCGGGAGGCCCCAAAAACAACGCCGGTGGGGGAGATTCCCTCAGCGCTTTCCCACTGGCCGATCCAACTTCATCTGATTTCGCCTACGGCAGCTTACTTCCGCAAAGCCGATCTGCTGGTGGCGGCGGATTGCACCGCCTTTGCGGTAGGCAATTTCCACGGCAACTGGTTGACGGGGAAAAAGTTGGTCATCGCTTGCCCGAAGTTGGACGAAGGATCGGATATTTATCTTGAGAAGCTTATTGCCCTGATCGATCAGGCGGAAGTGAATACGATCACCGTCATGATCATGGAAGTGCCTTGCTGCGGCGGATTGTCCCAGCTGGCCCTGAAGGCGGCGGCCCAAGCCGGGCGGAAGGTGCCGATCAAGGAGGTTGTCGTCGGCATCGGCGGTGATATCGTCCGGGAACGATGGCTGTAAAATAGATGCGAAAATCAGTGAACACAAACGCAAAACATAAAATTAATTTAACACGAAGAGGAGGAAGCTATGTTCTGTTTTCAATGTCAGGAAGCGCTGAAAAATGAGGGTTGTGTGAAAAGCGGGGTTTGCGGAAAGAAGGAAAACACGGCGGAATTGCAGGACGCCCTGGTCTATGTTCTCAAAGGAGTGGCTTTGCTGGAAGAAAAGGCCATCGCGGCCGGCCAGGAAGATGTGAAGATCGGTCGGTTTCTCAGTCAGGCCCTGTTTGCAACATTAACGAACACGAATTTCGACGATGTAAGGCTGGTGTCCCTGATTAAAGAGGGGCTTGTCCTGAAGAAGGATCTGTTCTCCAAATATGGAGAAACCTTCGGTCAGGCGGTGCCGGATGCGGTCTCCTGGACTGCGGACGGGGAGGCGGCTTTTGTCGCCAAGGCGAAAACTGTGGGTGTCCTGGCGACGGAGAACGAAGATATCCGGTCTTTACGAGAACTGCTGATTTACGGGGCCAAAGGGATTGCGGCTTATGCTCATCACGCCGAGGTGTTGGGTTACGAAGATCCAAAGATTTACAATTTCCTGGCGGAGGCCCTGGCGGCGACGACCAAGGATCTCTCGGCGGGCGATCTGACTGCCCTGGTACTCAAGGCGGGCGAAACCGCGGTGACGACCATGGCCCTGCTGGATCAGGCCAACACGACCTGCTACGGCCATCCGGAGCTCACCCAGGTGAGTATCGGTGTTCGGAACAATCCGGGCATCCTTATTTCGGGACACGACCTGAAGGATATGGAGGAATTGTTGAAGCAGACGGAGGGGACCGGTGTCGACGTATACACCCATGGCGAAATGCTTCCGGCGAACTATTACCCGGCCTTTAAAAAGTATGGCCATTTCGTCGGCAACTATGGAAACGCTTGGTGGCAGCAGAACACGGAATTTGAAGCCTTCAACGGACCGATTATTATGACCACGAACTGCATTGTACCTCCAAAGGACAGTTATAAGGACCGGATCTTTACGACAGGCACAGCCGGTTATTCCGGGGTGAAGCACATCGCGGACCGTGAAGACGGCAAGGCAAAGGATTTCTCGGCCGTTATCGGGATGGCGAAGACCTGCCCGCCGCCGAAGGAAATCGAGACGGGTGCCATCGTCGGTGGATTTGCCCGTCAGCAGGTTCTGGCACTGGCGGACAAGGTGATCGAAGCTGTAAAAAGCGGCGCCATCAAACGCTTTGTGGTCATGGCGGGATGTGACGGTCGGCACAAAGAGCGTTCCTACTTTAAGGAGGTGGCGGAGACCTTGCCTCAGGATGCCGTCATCCTCACGGCGGGATGCGCCAAGTACCGTTACAACAAGCTCAATCTGGGCGATATCGGCGGCATTCCCCGGATCCTGGATGCCGGTCAGTGCAACGACTGCTACTCCCTGGCGGTGATTGCCCTTACGCTCAAGGATGTTTTCGGCCTGAAGGATATCAACGAACTGCCCCTGTCCTTTGACGTGGCTTGGTACGAGCAGAAAGCGGTGGCGGTGCTGCTGGCCCTGCTCTATCTCGGCGTCAAGGGGATCCGCCTCGGACCGACGCTGCCGGCGTTTCTCTCGCCCAATGTGGCCAAAATTTTGGTAGAGAACTTTGGAATCAAGGCCGCAGGCGACGTGAAAGGTGACGTGGAAGCCATGATGGCCGGGTGTTAGTCGTAACTGAAAAGTGTAAACCCTGTACCTGGTTTGTTTTGTAAACTATGTTACCAGTTTGTACCCCACACCCTAACCCTCCCCCTTGACGGGGGAGGGTTAGGGTGTGGGGGTTAAGTCGTTATGGAAAGTACCTCCCATGAAGCAGCTTTTTTCATGCCCCGATAACAGGCAGAATATCGCTGAACGTCTTTGCAAGTTTTTTGGGGAAGCTTTATGGATCGAGAAACGGAAACCGTTCAATTGATGATTGAACTTTACTGCCGCGATCGCCACGGCAGCAAGGGACTTTGTGATGCCTGCGCTCAAATGGCGGATTATGCGGCGGGGCGCATCGCGAAGTGCCCCTTCGGAGAGCATAAACCGGCCTGTGCGGATTGTACGGTCCACTGCTTCAAACCGGACATGCGGGTGAAAATCAGGGAAGTGATGCGTTATGCCGGTCCCCGCATGGTCTGGCGCCACCCGCTTTTGGCTCTGAAACATCTGAATCGCAAACTAAAAAACCGACCATCACGATCTTAAATAACCTGATTCAATGGAGATTCTCCCTTGACAGGATTTTGCCTTATCATTATGCTCCGCATATCGGATCGGATGCCTGTTTCTGCGGCTTAAAAGCCAATCATAATTTTTTCCCCGACGCCGTTTACGACCGGGCAGCCTGTCAGGTGTTTTCAGTTTTACGAGTCTTTTTCCGTGGTTACGTTTTTCAGACGGAAACGGTACCAGGTGTTCCGACTTCACAGGGGGAGTTCATGATCCAGAAACTTCTAAAAGGTTCTGCCGGAGTGGCTGCCGTTGGTATTTTCATCGGTTTGGTGCTGGCTGCTGTTTCGGCTGGAGGATATCATCTTGCCGGTACCCCGCGGTTCTGCGCTGCCTGTCATTCCATGGCGCAGGTCCATGCCGGCTGGCAGCAGTCGAATCATAAGCAGTTCGCCTGCATCGAATGTCATCTGCCGGACAGCAACCTTGTCACTCAGGTCGGCTATAAGGCGGCTGTCGGTATGCGCGATTTGTATTATGAAACACTGCGTTCCTATCCCGATGCGATCAAACTGACCGACTGCGGGCGGGAAATCGTCAATGGAAACTGTCTGCGCTGCCACTTTTCCACGGTGGAAAAAACCAATATGGCGTCCGGTGGGGCCAACTGCATGCAATGCCATCGCAATTTGGTTCATGGACCGGTTTTGACGAAAGGAGGGGTGACAGTTGAGTAAAAGGCTGCTTATCATGACCGTATTGATTGTTGTTGCCCTGGCGTTTGTGCTTGTCGCCGCCCGTGTTTTTTTCTTCCAGCCCGCTTCCGTCGTGAAACTGACCAAAATTCCGGACGGTGAATACGATCCGGCCGTCTGGGGAAAATACTATCCCCTTGAATATCAAAGCTATCTGAGAAATCGTGAAATGGCGCCGTCGCCGACTGGTTTTGGCGGAAGTGAAAAGGTTCAGAAATCTGTTGCCGAACCGGCCCTGTTGGAGAATTTCAAGGGCATGGCCTTCAGCAAGGACTACTCAGAGGACCGTGGTCATCCCTATGCCGTACAGGACCTCAAAGAAACCAAGCGGATCACACCCAAGACCGTCGGCTCCTGTATGACCTGCAAGACGGCAAACTTGATTGACATCTTCAAGGAAAAAGGCTGGGGTTACGGCAAAACCCCTCTGTCCGAACTGTCGCCTCTTCTGAAGCACCCCATCACCTGCGCGAACTGCCATGAACCGGCGACGATGAAGCTCCGGGTGATCAACCCCGCCTTCATCGAAGCCATGGCCAACCGGGGTATTGACATTAAGAAAGCCACCAGAGAAGAGATGCGCAGTTATGTCTGCGGTCAGTGCCATGTGGAGTACTACTTCCAGCCGGAAACACAGAAGGTGACCTTCCCGTGGCAAAATGGTTTAAGTCCTGAGGAAATGTATGCTTACTATGCCGGTCAACCGTTCGGATTCGTTCAGGATTGGGTTCATCCGGACTCCCAGGCGAAGATGCTCAAGGCCCAGCACCCGGAATTCGAGACCTGGAGCGGTGGCGTTCACGGAAAGGCAGGCGTCTCCTGTGCCGATTGCCACATGCCTTTCATGCGTGAGAAGGGTCAAAAATACAGTTCACACTGGCTGACAAGTCCTTTGAAAAATATCGCTCCTTCCTGCCGGACCTGCCATGATCAAAGTGAACAGTGGCTTCTGGAGCGGGTGAAGACAACCCAGAACAACGTCTGGCAGTTGCAGAAATTGGCCGGTGAATGGGTGGCGAAAGCCCATGGTGTGATCGGTAAAGCCGGCACTGTGCCGAGAGTTGATGTGACGGAACTGGAAAAGTCGCGGGAACTGGTCCGGAAAGCCCAGTGGTTCTGGGATATTGTAGCAGCGGAGAACAGTATGGGTGTCCACAACCCGGATCAGGTGCTCAATACCCTGGGCCGCTCCATCGACCTGGCGCACCAGGCAATTGAAACCGCCAACCGGGCGGCGGGAACAAATTTTTAACCGTCACGCCAATAGGAGGTTTTATTGATATGACTGCAGAAGTGAAAGCGTTAAAATCACTGGTCGATTACCAAGAAGGGGCCGTCGTCAGCCGGGAGGTGATCAACAAAACAACCGGAACGGTCACCGTTTTTGCCTTCGATGCCGGACAGGGTTTGAGCGAACATACGGCACCCTTTGATGCTCTGGTCCAGGTCCTCGACGGCGAGGTCGAGATACGGATTGCAGGGACACCCTATCGACTTAAAGAAGGCGAGATGATTATCATGCCCGCCGGAGAACCCCATGCCCTGCAAGCGGTCGAACACTTTAAGATGCTTTTGGTGATGATCAGGGGGGCATAATGGAAGTGATTATCAATTATGAAAAAAACAGCAGCTGTTTTATAGATGTTCCGTGCCGCTTCATCGTTTTTCCAAAGTCATTCGATGATATCTTTCATGGAGTTCCTGACGACGTGACGTTAAACGGGCTCAAATGGAATTAGGTATCTGTTCGCTTTCATTTTGGATGAAATTGTATGGTTTGCGGAAATGCATTTGAATAATCGGGTTGACTTTTTGTTTTATCCGGGTTAAAAAAACCGAAAATTAGAGGGGAGTAGCTGCCCGGTGCAAGGTCAACATGCTGGCGCGAGAGCGCTTGGCCTTGCCGTTGGTTTTCGATACCAATTAGCGAGACCTTTGGTGTGATGTTTCATCATACTGAAGTCTCGCTTTTTTTTGGCCTGAAAGGAATTTAAGAATATGATGACCTATCTGCTTTCCACATTATTTGTTGTGTTGGCCGAAATGGGAGATAAAACCCAACTGCTGGCCATGGCTTTCGCCTTGCGTTACAAAGCTTCCGTTGTCCTCTGGGGCGTCTTTGTCGCGACGCTCTTAAATCATTTTCTGGCCGTTTACCTGGGGCATTACCTGACACAATTCATTCCCATTTCTTATATCCAGATTGCCGCTGCCGCATCCTTCATCCTCTTTGGCCTATGGACGATCCGAGGCGATGAACTGGATAATGAAGATGAGCGCTTCAGTTTCAGTCCCTTCTGGACGGTGGCCGTGGCCTTCTTCTTAGCCGAGATGGGCGACAAGACCCAATTGGCCACGGTTGCCCTGGCGGCGAAATACCAGACCATTATTCCGGTCTGGATGGGCACAACCACGGGTATGGTCATCGCCGATGTGATCGGGATTGTAGTCGGGATCGTTCTGGGGAAGAAAATAAATGCTACGGCGGTCAAGTGGTGTGCCGCTTGCATCTTCGTTGTATTCGGAATGATTGGTTTGTACCAGTACATCCCGCCCATTGCGTTGAAATGGCCCATCATCGGTGTCAGCGCCGTTCTGACGGTTTGTTCCATGATTTGCATCGACAGGAAAAAGTCCTGTCCTGAGAAGGCACAATAGACCGGTCGTCATGGCATGCAACAATCCCGGCAGTTGCGCCCATGTTGCGCTTATGGTACGTATGGTAGATTCTTCCCCCAAAACAATTCCTTGCAAGGGAATGAGACCAAGAATATGGAAATCCGGGAGATCATCAGTCAAGCCAGTGCTGCAGGACGGTCGTCTTTAACGGAAGCCGAGGCAAAACAGGTGCTTCGCGCCTATGATGTGCCCGTGGTGGATGAAGCCGTTGCCTTAACCCATGACGCTGCCGTTACGCATGCACAGCATTTTGGTTTTCCCGTCGTGGTCAAGGGGCATGGTTTTCGACTCACCCACAAAACAGAGCGGGGACTCGTCCGAACCGGCATCCGCAATGAAACGAACTTTCTCGCGGCTCTCGAAGCGATTGATATCGCCGCAGGGGATGACCTGGAAGGTTATCTTATTCAGCCGCAGATCGACGGCAACCGGGAATTCGTTGCCGGTCTGTTCCGGGATCGGCAGTTCGGCCCTGTCATCATGTTCGGTATCGGTGGTATTCTTACGGAAGCCCTCCAGGATGTCGTCTTGCGGATCGCTCCGGTCAGCCGGGCGGAAGCCCTGTATGCCCTCGAAGAAATCAAGGCGCAACCTCTGTTGGGAGCTTTTCGTGGTCAGAAGGAAGCAGACCGTGAAGCGATGCTCAGCGTCCTGGAGGGCCTGTCCCGTCTGGCTGCCGATTTCCCAGAAATCCGGGAAGTCGATATCAACCCCCTCATCGCCGATGCTTCCGGCCGTCTGACGGCGGTTGATGCCCTGATTGTCGTGGGCGATCCGGATGCGCCCGCTCCAAAGCGTCTTCCTGTCGATCCGAAGGCGATCTACAAACTGTTCCATCCCCGTTCGATTGCCTTTGTCGGCGCTTCCGCCACCTTTGGAAAATGGGGCCACATGCTTTTCACCAACGTGGTCGCTGGAAACTATCAGGGCGATATTTACCTGGTTAATGCCCGTGGCGGTGAAATCGCGGGCAGGCAGGTTTACAGGACGGTGCTGGAGATTCCGGGTTCGGTGGATCTGGGTATCGTTACCCTGCCCGCCGATAAGGTCGCCTCCATTATTCCGGACTTTCAGCAGAAGGGCATCCGGCAGATGCTGCTCATCACCGCCGGTTTCAGCGAAACCGGCGAAGAGGGACGTCTCCGGGAGGAATACCTGGTCCGCCAGGCCCGCGAAGCGGGCATCCTGATTCTCGGCCCCAACACCATGGGGATCATCAATCCCCATATCCATTTTACCTGTACCGGTTCCCATGTCCGCCCCAAACCGGGCACGACGACCCTGCTGGCCCAGTCGGGAAATCTTGGTACGCAACTCTTGGCCTTTGCCGACGATGAAGGGATCGGCATTCGGGGCTTCTGCGGTTCAGGCAACGAAGCCATGGTAACTATTGAAGATTATCTGGAAGGTTTTATCGCCGACGAGCAAACGGAAACAGTCCTGATGTATTTGGAAAGCATCAAGGAGGGGCGCCGTTTCTATGAAACGGCAAAGCGCCTTTGCCGGGAGAAACCCGTTGTGATCCTGAAGGGTGGACGCACCGACGCGGGTAATCGCGCTGCAGCCAGCCACACCGGGGCCATGGCGTCGAATATGAAGGTCTTCGACGCCGCCTGCCGCCAGGCAGGGGTGGTTGTTGTCGAGCACCCCATGGACCTCCTGGATCTGTCAGCCGCATTTTCTTCCCTACCCCTGCCTCGGGGCAATCGCGTGGCGGCCATTACGATCGGCGGTGGGTGGGGGGTGGTCATGTCCGATCTGTGTGAGAAGCACGGTCTAAAGGTTCCCCATCTTTCCGACGATTTAATTGCAAAAATTGATGAAATCCTGCCCCCCTACTGGAGCCGCTCCAACCCGATCGATCTGGTGGCGGAGTTCGATCCGGCCATCCCGATTATGCTCACGGAGGAACTTATGAGATGGAATGGTTGCGACGCCGTGGTGCATATGGGGATTCTCGGCCGGATGACCTTTTTCCGCTGGCTGATGGATTCGGCTGTCAAGGCCGATCGCGAATACGACCGCAACTTGTTTAAGACGATTCCTGAACAGGTTCAGGCGTTTGAAGAGCAATTTATCCGTCATCTTGTGAATCTGATGGAGTGCTACGGCAAGCCGATTCTGGGTGTGACGTTGCTTACCGACGAAAAGACGAAAACCATCTTGGATGTTCCGGGTCACAAGTATAAGGGCGTTTCCTTCCTCACCCCCGAGCGGACCGTGAAATCCCTGGCCGAGATGTACCACTACCGCTGCTGGCTCAACCGGCAGAACAATCAATGATCTGTGATAATCCTTATGCATTAATCGAGAAAAGGGATTGGTCAGAATCACCGAAGAAACATCGGAACTCATTTTGGAGAAGCGAATTTTAAACATCATCCTTATTACGAAAGAAAAAATAGCAAGGAAAGTCATCCAGTTGGAAAAGCAGATTGAAAGTCATGATGTGATTCTGGCTCATCCGGTCAAGGAAGTTAGGCATCTGATAGAAGCTCCGCAACCAAAAACCAAAAAACCATTAAAATTAACCAAATAAACATGACTTCTTTCCTGCGTCCGGAATAACGACGGAAACAAAGATTTCCTCTTTCGGTCTAAATGACCCGAACTTCCTGCCTTGACAAATCCCAATTCGTTCACATTATAGGGACACGCGGTCTGTAACAGCATCCGCAATAATCGCAATTATATTATTAAGATAGATAGGAGTGGCCTATGGAAGGAAAGAAAGAAACCCGTCAATTCAAAACCGAAGTTCAGCAACTGATGAACATCATCATCAATTCCCTGTACTCCCACCGGGAGATTTTCCTCCGGGAACTGGTCTCCAACGCCTCGGACGCCATCGACAAGCTGCGGTTCAAAGCCCAGACCGACGCCGACATCCTGGGGACAGACACGGAATTCAAAATCAAGATCACCCCCAACAAGAAGAAACGGACCCTGGAAATCGCCGACAACGGCATCGGCATGACCTGGGACGAGGTCGTCGAGAACATCGGCACCATCGCTCAGAGCGGCACCGCCAACTTCCTGGAGGCGGCCGCGGCAGCGGGGAAGCCGGAGATGCTGACGCCGGAACTGATCGGCCAGTTCGGTGTCGGCTTCTACAGCGCCTTCATTGTCGCCGACAAGGTGACCCTCATCACGAAGGCTGCCGGGGCAGACCAGGCCGTCAAGTGGGAATCCAAAGGCGACGGGTCCTACAGCATCGAAGAAACGAAGAAGGATGGCCGCGGCACATCGGTTATCCTTCACCTGAAAAAAGCGGAAAAGGACGAGCAGGACTTCACCGAGGAATGGACCGTCCGTCAGGTGATCAAGAAGCACTCCGACTTCGTCGCCTATCCTATCTGCATGGACGTCGAGCGGACGGAACCCGTCCTGGGCGAAGACGGCAAACCGGACGGGGACAAGGCGGAAAAGGTTATCAAGGAAGAAACGCTGAACTCCATGAAGGCCATCTGGACCCGAGACAAGAAGGAGATCACCGACGAGGAATACAACGAGTTCTACCGGCACATCAGCCACGACTGGACGCCGCCGCTGGCGCACCTGCACGTCAAGCTCGAGGGGGCGACGGAATACAGCGCGCTCCTTTATATACCCTCCATGCCGCCCTTCGACCTCTTCTTCCGGGAAAGCAAACACGGGGTCCAGCTTTACAGCAAGCGGGTCTTCATCATGGAAAACTGCAAGGAGCTGATGCCGCCGTACCTGACCTTCATCAAGGGCGTGGTCGACGCCCCGGACCTGAACCTCAACGTCAGCCGCGAAATTCTCCAGCAGGACGTCTTGGTCAGGAATATCAGGAAGAACCTCGTCAAGAAGATCCTGGAACTGCTGGCGGGCATGGAAAAGGAAAAGTACGACCCCTTCTTCAAGTCCTTCGGCCCCATCTTCAAAACGGGCGTCTCGACGGATTACGAGAATAAGGACAAGATCGCGAATCTGATGCGCTATCAGACAACCCACTCCGACGGCGCCCTTGTTTCGCTCTCGGATTACGTAAACCGCATGAAGCCGGACCAAGACGCGATTTACTACATCACGGGGGAAAACATCACCGCCCTGAAAAACAGCCCCCACCTGGAACAGTTGAAGGCCAAGGACTACGAAGTCATCCTCATGAACGACCCCATGGACGAGTGGGTTGTCCGGGATCTCCATGAATTCGAGAAGAAGACGTTCAAGAGCGCCGAAAAGGGCGACCTCGATCTCGACAAGATCGACGACAAGAAGAAGGAAGAGTATGGACCGCTGTTCGGTTACATCAAGAGCCGGCTGGAAGAGAAGGTGAAGGAGGTCAAGCCCTCCACGCACCTCAGGGACTCCGTCGCCTGTCTGTCCGGGGATGTCCAGGATATGAGCGCTTACCTGCAGAAGGTCCTCAAGGCGACCGGTCAGGAGGTTCCGCCGGAGAAGCGGGTCCTGGAAATAAACATGGACCATCCGCTCCTGGCCAAAATCAAGGGCCTGCATGAATCCGACAAGGAATCAGCCGTCCTGAAGGACTACACGGATCTTCTGTTTGATCTGGCAGTCATCGCGGAGGGTGGAAAGGTTGCCAATCCCTCCCGGTTCAGCAAAATGATCGGGGATTTGATGGTAAGGGCCGACAAGGGCTGACGAAACGTCAATCCGCGTTGGCATCCATAGACGTGATCTTTTTCCATGGGGTTATAAAGCGAATGGGCTCGTCAAGGAAATCGGTCATCATTGACGAGCCCGTAAAAAAAACAGAGATCGGTAACGGCAGCTATACGGTCGATTTCATAGACACAGGCGACAATCGCTTCACCGTCGGTGAGTTTATTTATTGATCGGTCTTTGATGAAAAGCGAGAACAGCAAGCCCCGGTTCCTTTCTTCGATGAGCCCGGGCTTGCTCGTTAAGATGGCGATATTATTATATTTAGCAGGAGAAGCCTTTGGTGGTTGTGTACAAAGTGCTGCTAACGCCCGTCGCTTCGGGTGGTTGGGTTTTATACCGATAATCCCGTGATGACCTTTTTGGCCAGAAGGAACGTTTCGCGCTTGAAATTCAGGTAACCGGGAATAGCCTGGTTGAGAAACTTGGTCGTATACTGACTGTCGTAAATCAGTATCTTCTCAAAATCCGCAACCTTGCCGCACGGTGCGAGCTGTTTCCTGACCGCTTCATAGAAGTATGCTTCCAGTTTGGCGGCATACTCTTCAGTCAATTGATTCATATCCGCAGTATCGAGTTCCGCCAGTTTCCCTTCACTTTGCATCTCTTTGATCCACTGCAGGGTTTCTTCTTTAAACATGTGGACTCCTTTCGTCATTTCCATCGGAGTGTATTGACTTAAGATCTCGATATTGATGGGCTTTATGTTGAATTCGTAACCGAATTTAAATTTTACGTTCGATAATATAATCGGCAGTGGTGAGCAGGGAGGCTTTGGCACGACAATCTGGGAATGGGGTGAGGAATTCTTTTGCCTCAGCGATCAGCCTGCCGGCTTTGGCGAGAGTATAATCAATCCCATCATAGCGATTCATGAAACTCATGATTTCCCCAATCTCTTCCGGCGTTCTTTCCTTTTTCCCCAGGAGGGCTTGCATGCGGATTTTTTCTTCTTCTGAAGCCTGTGTCATGGTGCGGATCAGAGGCAGGGTCAACTTCCCCTCTTCCAGGTCCTTGCCGACGGCCTTGCCTAATTCATTCTCCCGGGCAATATAATCCAGGGTATCATCGGTCATCTGGAAGGCCGCGCCCACGCGACGGCCATATTGAGCCAGCGCGTCGATCCGACCGGGTTCGACTTCCCCCAGGTGACCACCCAGGGCGCAGGCTGCCGAGATCAGGACGGCGGTTTTTTTATCGATGATGGCAAGATAGTCCGCCTCCGTGATGGACACGTCTCCGCGCTTGACGAGCTGGAGCACTTCTCCTTCCGACATGGTGTTGGTCGTCGTGGACAGGAGCTTGATAACGTCGAGATTGCCGTATTCGGTCAGGAGGCGGAAGGATTTGGAGTAGAGAAAATCGCCGACCAGAACGCTCGCGGCGTTGCCCCAGACGCGATTGGCCGAGGCTTTTCCCCGGCGCACGTCGGCTTCGTCGATGACGTCATCGTGGAGCAGGGTGGCCGTATGGATAAACTCAATGACGGCCGCCAGAGGATAGCGCAGATCTCCCGTGTAACCGCACAGATCTGAGGCAGCCAGCAGCAGCAGCGGCCGGAACCTTTTGCCCCCGCTGTCGATGATGTGCCGGATGATTTCGGGAATCAGGCGGACTTCGGAGCGGAGATATGCTTCCAAGTGCATTTCCACCTGCTTTAAGTCTTCAACGAAGAGCCGGAATACATCCTGCATCTGCATAAACGGGATTCCTTTAGCGCATGAATATGGCCGGGACTATAGGTGAAGGTCCCGGAAATGTCAAACAATTCATGTGGCGGCGCCGTCGGCCTCCTGCTATGATGCGGGTCAATTAAAGGGGAGGCTTAAAGTGAAGGCTTGGATTTATCTCTTTATTGCGGGATTGATGGAGGTCGGTTGGGCGATCGGTTTGAAGTACACGGAAGGATTCAGCCGTTTCGGGCCGACGGTCTGGACCGTCGTAGCCATGGTACTCAGTCTCTCTTTCCTGGGGCAGTCCTTAAAGACTCTTCCGGTGGGGACGGCTTACGCTGTCTGGACGGGCATCGGCGCTGTCGGGGCCGCGGTCTTGGGGATCATCCTGTTCGGAGATTCGAAGAGCGCCTTCCGGCTCATCAGCATCGGTCTGATTGTCGCCGGCATCGCGGGACTTCGGATCAGTGTTTAAAGGCTGACAAATTTACAAGTCTACCATGACTCCGAACAGGTCGTACTCATCGGCCGCCGTGATCCGGCAGGCCACAAAGTCGCCTGCCGACAGATTTTTGCCCTGTATATAAGTTATGCCGTCAATATCGGGCGCCTGACGTCGGCTCCGTCCCACGTAAGGATACTCGGCGATGTCGCTTTTCCCCTCCACCAGGACCTCTTGAAACGATGAAATCAGGGATCGGTTGATTTCTTCCGAAACGATGGCTTGGGTCTCCATGATGTGTTGTTTTCTTTTTTTCTTCGTCTTTTCAGAGACCTGACCGGGCAAGGTCCGCGCTTCTGTATCTTCTTCCGGGGAATAGGTGAACACCCCGAGGTGATCGAAGCGGGCCTCATCGACAAAATGAAGAAGTTTCTGAAAACGGCTGGGGGTTTCACCCGGAAAGCCGACGATTAGTGACGTTCTCAGGGCTACGTCCGGAATGATCTCCCTGGCTCGTCTGATAACCTCTCGAATTAATCGGCTGCCTCCTCGACGGTGCATCAGGCGCAGGATGTCGTCGTCGATATGCTGGATGGGAATATCGATGTAAGGACAGATTTTCGTTTCCCGGGCGATGGTGAAGAAAACGTCATCCGTCAATTCCGCCGGGTAGGTATAGAGCAGCCGAATCCAGCGTACATTGTTTATTGCGCAAAGGTTAGTCAATAAGTTCGAAAGGGTTGGTTTTCCGGGCAAGTCCCGACCGTAGGCGGTAGTGTCCTGGGCGGTGATGATCAGTTCACGGACGCCGCGCCGGACCAGTTCTTCGGCTTCCCGGCAGATGTCCTCCATGGATCGGCTGCGGGCCCGACCCCGGATGGCCGGAATGACGCAGTAGGCGCAGCGGTTCGCACAGCCGTCGGCGATTTTCAGGTAGGCGCTGTAAAAAGGAGTGGATATCTGTCGCCGATTGGCGGCGGTCATCAGAAATGACGGTTCATGAACAACACATCGTTGTACCGGCTCTTTTGATGTGACCAGTTTACGAATATGACCCGCGGTCCGCCCGACTTCACCTGTTCCCAGAAACAGGTCCACTTCAGGCAATTCCCGGGCCATTTCATTACCGTAGCGCTGGGGGAGGCATCCTGTAACAACCAGGTAGGCGCATTTCCCAGCCATTTTCCACTGGGCGAGACGCAGGATCTCCTCGATAGACTCTTCCTTGGCCGGGAGGATGAAGGCGCAGGTGTTGAGCAGCAAAATTTCCGCTTCCGCTTCGTGGGCAGAAATGACGAAGCCCTCCTCTTCCAGCGAGGCGGCCATCACTTCCGAGTCGACCAGGTTCTTGGGGCACCCGAGACTGATAATGTGAATGGTCTTTTTCATCATTTGGGGATTTTCCGTGCATGAACTTTCCGGGGTTTGACGCCGTCGGAGGGTCCCACGATGCCTTCGGCTTCCATCTGTTCGATGATGCGGGCCGCCCGGTTATAGCCGATTTTCATGTAGCGTTGAACGAGAGAGATGGAGGCCTGACCGAGATCCGTCACCAGTTCCACGGCCTCGTCGTATTTTTCGTCGAAATCGCCTTTCCCGTGTTCCTGCCCTTCCTCTTCCGGGAATTCCGTCGTAATGGATTCGTCGTAAACAGGCTTGGCCTGCTTCTTGACAAACTCCACGATTCGACTGATTTCCTTATCCGAGACAAAGGCGCCGTGAATTCGGTTCAGACGGGATGTGCCGGGAGGAATGAAGAGCATATCGCCCGCGCCGAGCAGTTTTTCCGCTCCGTGGTCGTCTAGAATCGTCCGGGAATCGACCTTGGACGAGACCTGGAAGGAGATTCGGGTCCGGAAGTTGGCCTTGATAAGCCCCGTGATGACGTCGACTGAGGGACGCTGGGTGGCGAGGATAAGATGTATTCCCGCCGCCCGGGCCATCTGGGCCAGACGGGCCAGCGATTCTTCAACATTACGCTGGGCGACCATCATCAGATCCGCCAGTTCATCGATGACGATGATAATGTATGGCAGTTTTTGCAAAGGCAGTGCCGGAAACGTGCTTTCCTGTGTCACCGGCAGCAGGGTTTCTTCGTCGTCTTCGGTGTCGGTTTCAGTATCGGTCACGGGCCGCTCCGATACCGGCAGCGGTTTTGCTCCGGTTTCCGTTGCCCGGCGTTCCAGAATCTTGTTGAACATGTCGATGCTTTTCGCCCCCAGGGTGCTGATCAACTGGTAACGCCGCTCCATCTCCGCGACCGCCCATTTGAGGACCTGGGAGGCTTTCTTGGGATCGACGACGACCGGGTTCAGCAAGTGGGGGATGCCTTCGTAGGCAGCCAGTTCCAGTCTTTTGGGATCGATCATGAGGAACTTGGCTTCATCCGGTGGGACCTTGAAAAGAATGCTGCAGATCATGGCGTTCAGGGAGACGCTTTTCCCCGAACCGGTCGTGCCGGCAATAAGGAGGTGGGGCATCTTGATCAAATCCGCGACGACGGGCGCGCCGACAATGTCTTTCCCCAGGGCAATGGGGAGCCTGCAGGTGTTGTCCATAAACTGGGGATGATCCAGGACGTCCTTGAGAGAAACCGGTTCCCGTTCCGGATTGGGGATTTCGATACCGACCACGGCTTTTCCCGGGATGGGGGCGATGATACGGATGCTGGGCGCTCGAAGCGCCAGGGCGAGATCATCCGACAAGATAGTGATTTTATTAATTTTTACTCCCGGTGCCGGTTCCAGTTCGTACATCGTGATGACCGGTCCTGGTCGCACCTCGACGACCCGGCCCTCAACGCCGAAATCGGCGAGTTTCTTCTCCAGAATTCGTGAATTTGCAATCAGGTTTTCTTTTTTCACTTTTGTGTCTTTATGGGGCATTTCACTCAGAAGCGCCAGGGGAGGAAGGCGAAAGATTCCCCGTTTCAGAACAAATTCAAAAGGCATCTGTTCCGCTTTTTTTGTCTCATCCTTGACCGGGATCGGGGAGGTTTCCTCGAAAGGCGCAGCAATTTTGGGCGCCCTTGCTTTATTATCTTTGCTGAGGATTGTTTTCTTTACTTTCCACTGATCCCGGATAGATGAAAACAGGCCATGTGTTTTGAGCCAAGAGAAAAGGGTGATCCGGGACAGAATTTTCGCTGTGAAAACGACGGAAAAATTGCTCATGACCATGAGGGAAATGAGCCCGATCGACACCATGATCAGGATGGTGCCGACAACATTCAGACGGGCGTCCAGGAAGCCGAAGACGCCAAGGCCCAGCTCCCCCCCTGCCGGCAATTTTACCCCGTAGAGAGAAAAAGAGCCCGCCATATCGAGCAGGACCGCCGTTGACAGAACGAGTCCTGAAAAACCCAGCAGATGCAGGGCCCTGATGCGGAAAAGCTCATGCATCAGAAAACGGTAACCGGCGACGAACAGAAACAGGGGCAGAAAAAAAACGCTTCCGCCCAACAGTCGGATCAGAGAATCCGACGTATAGGAGCCAAGAATACCGATAAGATTGCTGACATGACTTCTGTCTGTGACATAATGAGTAAATGAAGGATCCTCAGGCGAGTAGGAAAACAGGCAGAGCAGGAAAAAAAAACCGAGGGCGGAAAAAACTACACCCTTGATTTCCCGCATTCTTTTCAAGTTCTTGGTTTCGGTCATGGATATCGCCGATTCCTCTGCAGCCTACTTGTTTTTCCGGACATGATCCTGAAAATGCTGCTTGATCGTAAGATCTCCGCCGGTTTCATCCAGCTTGGCCAGCATCTTTGCCGTGGATATGTCAAGCTTCAATCTTCTGATCTTTTCATCATAGACGTCGATCAATTTCTTTTGTTCTTTCCTCTTGTTGATCTGCATAAAAGGATTGGCTTCGAGATTTCGCTGAATGTCGTCCCGGGCACGGGTAATTTTCATCAGGGCCGCTTTCAGTCTTTCGATACGGCCTTCGGGGCTGTTGTCCTTCGGTAACTCCGGAACCGGTTCCTTCGCCTCCGGTGACGGGATTGTCTTGGGGGGTGGTGCGGTTTTTTGCACCGGCTCCGCTTCGACAATCTTTTCCCGGGGAAGGGTAGGTTTATTGACGACGTCGTAGGTGACGTGTTTTTTCATATGTTCCTGTGTCGGTTTGAGGCAAACATCAACGACAAAATCGCCTTGAGGTGTGGAGAAGGGGATGACGATACTCGGCGCCTTCAGAATGTGGTTGACCGTATGGCCGGCCCCGACGACAACGGAGGGAATTGCCGCGTAGACGCTCAAGCCGTTTCTTTCCATATGGGTGCGGGCCACACCGGAGATCATGTTGGTCAGTTCTCCGACCGCATCGAGGACTTCACGGGTGGGTTCGGCATGGGTTTCGCCCAGCATATTGCTGACAATGCCGCAGATGCAGTCCGTATGAAAACTTACGGCAAGAGAACCGACGGCATCGCCCGTGATGCCGATGATGCCGGACACATCACCATGGGCGGTATCCCCTTTCTTCAGATAAGCCTTTCCGGCTGTGGCGTCAATAAATGCCATGGTTTTCAGCACTTCCTTTGCCCCATCCAGAAATGGATTAATAAATCTGACGTCCATCTTTAACCTTTACCCCTTTGCGCTTGATCAGCATCCGTCTCCTATACCAGAATTTGTTTTTCCCGGCATGTTTTTTCATGGATACATCGGTGCGTTGCGAGATGAACTTTACCGTTTGTCTCGTATATATTTGACTTGATTATGAATAATGATATGCCGCACTTTTTCGATTAACTCATTGCGCTTTTCCAAGGGATAGTTGCTTACGTCAATGGGTTTGTCGACGACTATGACGATGTTCCCCGGTGTGATGTTCAGGGAACGCTTGGGCCATATCCTGTTGGCGCCGATGATGGTTACGGGGGCAATGGGCACCCCTGCCTGCATGGCCAACAAAAACATGCCCGGTTTGAAGGGGCCGATCGTTCCGTCAACACTCCTTGTTCCCTCCGGAAAAGACATAACAGAGCGATTTTCCTTGATTTTTTTTACGGCTTCCGCAATGCTCTGCATGGCCTTTGCGTGATTTTTTCGATCAATGGGGATATAGCCCGCCGCTTTCATGGCATGCCCGAAGACGGGTATCCGGAAAAGTTCTTCCTTCGCGATCCAGCGAAATTCTCCGGGAATATGCCCCAAAACGGCAAAGATATCAAAATCGCTTTGGTGGTTGGACATGAAGATTTGGGGCCTGTCCAATAATATGTTTTCTTGACCGATAACATGTACGCGGACGCCGGCTATTCGGAGCAGGGTACGTGCCCAATTCCGGGCAATTTGATGAATTTTTTCTTCCTGTGGAGAAAAATAGGACAACAAAACAGCATACAGGGAATAGACGGCTGTTACCATGACCCCGATTGTTAAAACTCCCAAGGATCGGATCATCGATTTCCTCGAATCTTCTTCTACAGATGCGTTCTGGTGTCACAAAACCTGCTTTTCCCCTATCGGATTGTCAAACGTTAGTCAACGAAGAAGTGGAGACAAGAACTGGACGCTATGGAGAATGGGCTTGGTTGACATGACGAATCGGTACGGTCACGCGGGAGGCGTCTTTGTATCGGATGTTGACAAAAGGATTGACAAAAAATGTTTCCGGTAATAGCATAGCGCTCCTTTAATCCCTGATTTGAAAAGGGAATGGATTTCCTTTGATGGATAAAAACAGAGCTTTTAATATCATCGACCGTTTTCCCGAAGCGAAAGTGTTGGTTGTAGGGGATATCATGGTCGATCATTTTATCTGGGGCAAAGTTCGGAGAATCTCGCCGGAAGCGCCGGTTCCCGTGGTTGATGTCAGCAGGGACGAGATGCTCTGGGGAGGCTGTGCCAACGTGATGAACAATATCCATACCGCCGGCGGGCAGGTGTTTCTTGCCGGCGTCATCGGCGATGATGTGACCGGTCAGACTTTACTGAAAGAGTTTGGACAAGAAAACATACCGATCTCCGGTATCGTTGTGGATCCGGGGCGTCATACGACGCTGAAGACAAGGGTTGTTGCCCATAACCAGCAGGTGGTGCGTTTCGATCGGGAAACCCGGACCGCCATCTCTCCGGACTGCATTAAAAAGATCCTTCATACCATTTCCGAATTGGTTGATCATCTAAACATGATTGTTATTTCCGATTACAACAAGGGGGTGGTGACGGAAGAACTCCTTAACGGAATCAGAGAAATCGCCGCAACAAAACCTGTCCGTATTTGTGTCGACCCGAAACGGAGCGACTTGTCCTTTTATCGGGGGGTTGACGTCATGACGCCCAATCATCATGAAGCGGAAAACGCGCTGGAGATCGAGGACCTTAACGGCAATGAATCGGGTAAAGCGGAATTGATTCGGAAGAAGGCCATTCACCTGATCAATAAGCTTCACCTGAAAGCCCTTCTGATCACACGTGGTGAGGAGGGGATGAGCCTCTACGAATCGGAGGGTATGGTTACGCATATTCCCACGCAGGTTCGGGCCATTTATGACGTCACCGGAGCCGGGGACACGGTAATTGGAATCTTCTCCCTTTGCCTGGCGGCCGGAGCCACATTCCGCGAAGCAGCGGAAATCGCGAATTACGCCGCAGGTATTGTCGTGGGGAAAGTTGGAACCGCAACGGTTTCCCGGGAGGAACTCCGGAGGTCCGTGTGAGTATTCCCAAATCAGCGGATGCGGTTAAGCTGATGGTGAGTATCCTGGCCTCGGATCATGTGCGGTTGAACCTCATGTTGCGGCGACTTGAGACGAAATACGGTTCCCCTGACGTGGTCGGTCCGGTTCTCGTGTTTCATTACACGGACTATTATGCACCGGAGATGGGATCGGCTTTGCTCCGGCGGTTTGTCTCTTTTGAGCGACTGATTCGGCCTGAAACCCTGCCGGATATCAAGATCGCGACAAATGTTCTGGAAGAAAAAACGGAAGAACATCGCCGGAAAGTAAACCTTGATCCGGGGTATATATCCGCCGCCCATTTAGTTCTGGCGACGGGCAAGGGTTACACGCATCGGCCCTATCTCCGGGAGGGTATCTATGCCGATTTAACGCTTATTTTCCGGGACAAGACCTTTCAGGCTTTGCCCTGGACTTACCCGGATTATGCAGATCCGGAGCAGATAGATTTCTTTAACCGGATCAGAAGTCGATACATCGTTCAACTCAGACAGGGCGCGGCAAAAGGTTTGGAAGAATCAATGCATGATGATGCAGCCGGAGATCCTGAGGGCGAGAAATTCATCTCCATATAATAATGGTGACGGCAAAACATTTGGAGCGGATCATATGATTAAGAGCATGACCGGGTACGGGAAGACGGAAGCCATGATCGAAGGAAGGAAATACACCGTCGAAATCCGTTCCCTGAATCATCGTTATCTGGAAATATCTTTGAGGCTCCCCGGCAGTCTGTCGGCGCTGGAAATGGATATTAAGCGGAGAATCAGTGAGCGATTTTCACGGGGACGGATCGAAGCGGCGGTCCGTATCGACACAAACGGGAGTATCGAAGAGGGGCGTCTGGAATTAAATCTACCCCTTTTGAGGAACTACTTCAGCCTCTTGCAGCGGCTTAAAGATGAATTTCAACTGGAAGGAGGGGTGACTCTCGAGAATCTAACGGGTTTCAAGGATGTCTTCGTTCCTGTGGAAGTGGAAGCAAATATGGAAATGCTCGTCGAGTACATCGCTGGGGTCCTGGACGAAGCGGTCGCTCTCCTCACAGAAATGAGGCAAAAAGAGGGGGCATTGCTGCTGGCGGATCTGGAGGCGCGTATCCGGTTGGTTGAAACCTGTCTGGGTCGCATTTCTGAACGAGCGCCACGTTGTGTCCAGGAATACCAGAAACGTCTTACCGAACGGATACGCGAATTAACCGAAGGGGTTGATATTGATGCCGGCCGTTTGAGTCAGGAAGTGGCCATTATGGCGGATAAAAGTGACGTCACGGAAGAAATTGTTCGTCTAAACAGTCACATCAGTCAATTTCTCGAGATGTTGCGCAGCGAAGACGCTGTGGGGAGAAAGATCGATTTTCTCATCCAGGAAATGAACAGGGAAATCAATACCATTGGTTCCAAAACAGGAGATCTGGAGATTTCAAAAAACGTCATTGAAATCAAAAGCGAGCTGGGGAAACTGCGAGAACAGGTACAGAATATTGAGTAGAAACACTGATATGAACGGGTCGGGTCTTTTTCTTGTCGTTTCCGCCCCGTCGGGGACGGGGAAAACATCTATTTGCCGGGAAGTGATGAAGATGTTTCCCGACATCCGTTTTTCCGTCTCTCATACATCGCGTCCGCCGAGGCCGGGAGAAGAAGATGGAAAGGATTATATCTTTATTCCCCGTACTGAGTTTGAAGCGATGATCGCGCAGTCCGAGTTTGTCGAATGGGCTGAAAATTATGGACAGTTATACGGCACAGCCGCAGAGGGGCTGGATACCCTGGCAAGAGATAATCACGACGTCATTCTTGATGTCGATCCCCGTGGGGCGAAAGCCCTTAAAACCCGTTATCCCGAAGCGGTCTTTGTTTTTATCCTGCCTCCGTCACTGGAAGAATTGAAAGATCGCTTGCGGAAGCGCGGTCATGAGGATGAGGCGGCGCTTGCCATTCGGTTTGGCAATGCGGTGACGGAAATGGCGGAAGTCATGTGGTATGATTATGTAATATTTAATGATAAATTATCAGAAGCAATTGATCTGCTTCGCGCCATTTATCTCGCGGAGAAGAATCGTGGAAAAAGACGGAAAACAGACATCGAAAAGTTATTATTAAATCGGAGGTAAAAGCGATTATGGCAAGAATTACCATTGAAGATGCCCTGGAAAATGCACAGACCCGATTCGGTCTCGTCATGCTGACGGCGCAGAGAACAAGGCAACTTTTGAAAGGATCGGCTCCCCTGGCGGATATCCGAAATAATCGGGAAATAGTGGCCGCACTGCGGGAGATTGCCGCCGGCAAGGTGACGTACGCACATCCCGAGTATCTGAAGGGCGCTAAAGAAGATTTCAAACCCATTCCGGACGACATGGAGTTCATTGGTGACGAAGACTATGCTGAGCCGGAACTCTAGTCCCCGGGGAAAGCTGATATTCGCCCTCGACGTCGGTGATGACTTGGCGGAGGCCCTTTCTTGGGTCGACCGCCTTGTCGGTCATGTCGGTCTGTTCAAGATAGGTAAAGAAGCCTTTACCTATTTTGGGCCGGAGATTGTTCATCAGGTGCAACAACGGGGCGGAGATGTATTTCTAGACCTGAAATTCCATGATATTCCCAATACGGTGGCGCGAGCTGCGGAAGCGGCGACCGGTCTTGGGGTATCCATGTTTAACATCCACGCTTCCGGCGGCAAGAGAATGATGAAAGAAGCTGTTTCCTCTTCACGTGCCTTTTCGGATGAAAAAGGTTTGTCCATGCCGGTGATTTTGGCGGTTACGATACTGACCAGCCTCAACGATGACGATCTGAAAGAGATCGGGTTTCGGGGAACCACGCGGGAATCTGTTTTATGGCTTGCCCGCATGGCGCAGGACGCCGGGGTACATGGCGTGGTGGCGTCTCCCCAGGACATTGACGGCATCAGAGTGGCCTGCGGGCAGGATTTTATCATAGTTACTCCGGGGATTCGGGGCGCGGGCGCTGCCAAGGATGATCAGAAACGGACCCTGTCTCCCGGGGAGGCGGTTTCTTTGGGTGCGGATTATTTGGTCGTAGGACGCCCCATTCGTCTCGCCTCCGATCCCGCAGGGGAGGCTGATGCCATTGTCAGCGAGATGCTTCATGGTATGGCCCGTCGTCGGAATCTTTGCTAAATCACTTTCATCTGTCAATCGCCGGATAAAATTGGTTGTCTGAAGAGCGACGTTCTTTTTGGAACTTTTAAAAACGGTGTAATATCATTCTGTCTTGTGGTGCTTTAAAAGGCCTGATTTCTCCCGGAAGAGATGCAAGGTGTTTATATACGGTATTAATCCCTTAACAGAAGCTCTAAAAAAGGATGCGGCAGACTTTCAAAGCCTCTGCATTGCCAAGGGCAGGGAAGGGAGAAATATCAGGCACATTATTGCCTTGGCTTTGGCCAAAGGGGTTCCTATTGTCTATCGGAAACGCGAGGAGTTGGACCGGTTTGTTGGCGGTGCCTTCCACCAGGGAGTCGTTGGTGTTCGCCGTGAATTCTGTTATGCGGCTGTTGAGGAAATCGCGGCCCGACGACCGGAGTCGTCCAGGGGGGACCTCATCGTCCTGCTCGACGGCATAACGGATCCGCAAAACCTGGGCGCCATTATCCGGACTGGTCACTGTTTTGGCGTCAATGGCCTTATCATCCCCGAGAATCGTTCTGCGTCACTTACTGCATCGGTCCTGAAGGCCTCGGCCGGTGCGATGTTTCACACGCCTGTGGCGATGGTAGTCAATCTGGCCAGAACTATCGACTTCCTCAAAGGACAGGGTTTTTGGATCTATGGTGCGGATGCGACCGGGAACGCGGACCGCCAAATCTTTGATAAGGTGAATCGCGTGGCTTTGGTGATGGGAAGTGAAGGGAAGGGTATCCGTCCGTTAATTCGCAGAAAATGTGATTATCTGGTTTCCATACCCATGAAAGGGAAGATTAATTCTTTGAATGTTTCTGTTGCGGCAGGGATTCTCATTCAGGCGATTGTTGGGCAATGGGATAAACAATAAATATTCGAGGAGCTTTTTGAACAATTGAACCCCTTTCAGAATGCTCGCAGTTTTCCGGTCCCCGGCCTGATCATGACAGTGAAAGTTTCACGGTATCTTTTGTTTATCCTTGAAAAAATGTCGAGGTTAGTGCAATATCGCATCTAAATCGGCATTTCTTGAAAAAGAGTTCCTGTTTCTAAACAATGGAGGAGATAATATGCCTGAATTTTTATGGGAGGCGGCAAACAGGAAAAATGAACAGAAAAAAGGGGAAATGGAAGCAACTGATGAGGCTGCATTAAGAGGCCAACTTCGCCGCTTGGGATATCGTAATATCAATGTCAAGAAGAAGCCAAAGGATTTATTGGAGTATATCCCTTTTCTGAAGAAGAAGGTCGCGGAAAAAGATGTTGTCGTTTTTGCGCGCATCTTTTCCACGATGATCAACGCAGGGTTGCCGCTTATCCAATGTTTGAATCTTCTGGCGGAACAGGAAAAAAATAAAGTTTTTGCAAAAATCATCAACACCATCCGGGAGGATATTGAGGGGGGATCGACCCTCTACGATGCCTTGAAGAAGCATCCCCAGGTCTTTGATGAGCTCTTCATCAGTCTTGTCGCCGCCGGTGAAAGTGGCGGTATCCTTGATGTCATTTTACTCAGACTGTCAAACTATATGGAAAAGGCGCTGAAACTGAAGAGAAAGGTCAAAGGCGCCATGACCTACCCGATAACCGTTCTTTTAATCTCTGTTGGGGTGGTCAGTCTTCTTCTGCTCAAGGTCATTCCTGTTTTTCAGAAAATGTTTTCCGATATGGGCGGTGAATTGCCGGGACCCACTCAGATATTAATCAACGCCAGTCAATTCATGCAGAGTTATTTCATTTATATGGTTATAGGTGTTTTTGTCCTTGGATATTTATTTAAACAATTCTATAAGACCGAAAAGGGACGTTATCTTGTTGATGATTTTCTCCTCAAAAGCCCTGTGTTTGGGCCCCTTCTCCGAAAAGTCGCTGTGGCGAAGTTTACAAGAACCTTGGCAACCATGATGGCTTCCGGCGTGCCGATTCTTGAAGGGTTAACCATTGTCAGCAAGACGGCCGGCAATGTGATTATCGAGAAAGCCCTGATCAAAACCAGGCAGAGTATCAGTGAGGGGAAGAGTATTGCGGAACCTCTTCAGGAAAGCGGGGTTTTCCCTTCCATGGTGGTGCAGATGATTGCCGTTGGGGAGTCAACCGGCGCTCTGGATGCCATGCTTACAAAAATAGCCGATTTCTATGACGATGAAGTGGATGTCGCTGTTGATGCCATGACAGCCCTTTTGGAACCCTTTATGATGGTGTTTCTCGGTGGTGTTGTCGGTGGGATGATTATCGCGATGTACCTGCCGATCTTCAAAATGGCTTCCGTGGTCGGAGGATAGAAGAAGATAGTGTAATTCAGACGAAAAATGGTCGGGATGGCGCGATTTGAACGCGCGACTCCTGCGTCCCGAACGCAGTGCCCTACCAAACTGGGCCACATCCCGACAGGCGTGCTTCTATATATAATTTATCTTTAAAAGTCCAATTTTTTTTCGCGATCCGGATTCTCCTGTTAAAATCCCTGTTGACAGAACAAAGAGGTTATGTCAAAGGCTGCTTTTCTAAAGACACAACTTGCATGAAAAGGAGTTCAGACATGATCGTTTATAACCTGAGATGTGAGAACGGTCTTATGTTTGAGGACTGGTTCAAAGAGGGTGGTGCCTTTGTGGAGATCAATGGAAAAGAAAATTGATCTCTTGCCTTGTCTGCGGCACTGTCAGTAACGAGATTGCTTCCGCGTCCGTTTGTGTATATCTGAAAAGAGAGCTCTTTCACCAGATTTCTCGAGCGAAAGCCCGAGACGCGATCACGGCAGCAGGCTTATGGTCTCTTCAAGGATTATCTTGAAGATCAAATGTCGGCGAGTGTTTCGCGGACTGGACCGTAAATATTCACCTGAGGTTGGAAGAGGAGAGAAATATTGGGGGAACGACGACGCAAAGCGAAAGAACCGTATTTAAAAGAAGAGGGAATGGTTTTTTTGAGTTGATATGAATTCTTTTCCTTGTCGGGATTTATCATCATGCAGAACACCTATTCAAATATCGCTGATGCAATCGGCAACACGCCTTTGATAGAGATTCATGGTCTGAATTCCAATAAAAAAGTCCGGGTGTTTGCAAAACTGGAGAGTTTTAATCCGGGGGGGTCCATCAAAGATCGAATTGCCTTGTATATGATAGAGCAGGCGGAGAAACGAGGTGAACTGACCAAGGATAAGATTATACTCGAGGCCACCAGTGGAAACACCGGCATTGGTTTGGCCATGGTGGCCGCAGCCAAAGGTTATCGTCTTTGCGTGATTATGTCGGAGTCTGCCAGTGAGGAAAGAAAGCGCATTTTGAAGGCTCTTGGGGCCGAACTGGATTATACCCCCGCCAGTCTGGGTACAGATGGGGCAATTGAAGTGGCCTATCAGCGAATTCGAGAAAAACCGGATCTCTATTTCCCCACCGACCAGTTTAATAACCAGGATAATGTCATGGCCCATTACTATGGGACGGCGGAAGAAATCTGGTGTCAAACCGAAGGGGCTGTGACCATGGTCGTTACCACCCTGGGGACGACGGGGACCGCTATGGGCATCTCCCGACGGTTGAAGGAATATAACAACGATGTCCGGATTGTTGGGGTTGAACCCTATTTGCAGCACAAAATCCAGGGTCTCAAGAACATGAAGGAGTCTTACCGTCCCGGGATATATGACAAAAGTCGTCTTGATGAAAAAGTCAATATCCTTGATGAGGATGCCTTTGCCATGGCTCGCAGGATGGTTCAGGAAGAAGGAATTTTTGTCGGGATGAGTTCCGGTGCCGCCATGCATGTGGCGCTTCAAAAGGCGAAAGAGATGCGAGAAGGGTTGATCGTCGTGATTTGTCCTGATGGCGGCGAACGGTATTTAAGTACGGAGTTGTTTGCCGACAATGAAAAATCGACCCTTAAACTTTACAACAGTTTAACCCGGGAAAAGGTTTTCTTCCGGCCGATCAATCCTCAGATGGTTCTCATGCATTCCTGCGGTCCGACGGTCCATGATATTCCCCATATAGGGAGTCTCCGACGGTTTGTTGTTTCCGACCTGATGCGGCGCTATCTTGAGTATAAAGGATACCCGGTGCGCCATGTCATGAATATCATCGATCTGGCTGATCGCTCCATCAAGGGTGCGGAACAGGCCAATACGGATCTGGCCGAATATACACAAAAAAATACAGAGGCGTTTCTCCGCGACATGGATATTTTGAACATCAAAAAAGGAGATGAGTATCCCCGGGCCAGTGAAAATGTGCCAAAGATGCTTGAACTCGTTGAGAAACTGATGGAGAAGGGCTTTGCTTATGAGAAACTCAGGTCTGTTTACTTTGATATATCGAAGCTTCACGACTATGGGCGTCTTTCGAATATTGATCTGAGTCGGGTTAAGCACGGTCTGACGGTTGATCTCGATGATTATGAAAAGGATAGTCCCGGAGACTTTACGCTTTTGAAAAGAACAACCCTGAGTGAACTCAAAAAAGGTATTTATTTTCAAACACGTTGGGGTAGCGTCCGGCCAAGCTGGCATCTGGAATGCGCAACGATTTCCTTGGATCACCTCGGCGAAACGTTCGATATCCATTCCAGTGGGAACGATATCATTTTCCCCCATTGCGAAAATGTGATGGCAATCGGGAAAGCGGCGACCGGCAAAATGATGGCCAATTATTGGTTGAACACGGAACTGGTCATGGCGGATGGGAAGAAAATGTCCAGGTCGCTGGGCAACACCATGACAATCGACGATTTGGGTAAAAAGGGTTTCACCGGGAAAGAAATCCGCTTTTTCCTGCTCAGCCTGCATTATCGAAAATCCCTGAGCTTTAGCTGGGGTGCCCTGGAAACGGCAAAAAATACTTTGAGAAGGCTTAATGGTTTCATCCAAAGGCTTTTACATTCTTCGGATGGCAAGGGTTACCCGGATGCGGACCAGTTTCTGTATGAGCTCAAAAAGCAATTTTCCGATGAAATGGACGATGATCTCAATATTTCCGGCGCCCTGGCTGCACTGTTTGACTTCGTGAAGCGGGTAAATCCGCCCTTGATCAAGGGCCTCCTTCAGGTTGGAGAAAAGGAGCATGTCCTGGAAACCATGAGGAAAATCGATTCCGTTCTTGGCGTGATGACCTTTCAAGAACAAAACCTTGCTCCGGAAGCTTTTCGTCTTTTGCAGGCCAGGGACGATCATAGAAAAAAGGCGGAATGGGCAGCGGCCGATCAGATTCGTAAGCAGTTGTCTGAAATGGGAATTGCAGTGCATGATACGCCGGAAGGGATGACCTGGACCTTAAAGCAATAGAAATACAGGACAACATGGTTTATCTAATAAAACAAATTCGATAAAATATTTGTTTTCTTTTTCACCTGTACGGTAGATTTGCCTTGTCTTGTATGTCCTTAAAAGAATTTTCTAAAGAATTTTCTTGACAAAGAAAATGAATCAAACTAAATTCCGCATTTCTCATTTAGGCGTTTGCGTGTGCCTGCAATATGACGTTGGCTTTTAAAACGGGATAGAGACATAGCGGCTGGCGTAGCTCAACAGGTAGAGCAGCTGATTTGTAATCAGCAGGTTGCGGG
>CAYOYJ010000001.1:0-59734 GCA_964408155.1 uncultured Syntrophales bacterium | reverse complement strand
CTCATAGAGGGTGCAAGCAGGGCGGCCGATGGCAGCCTCCGGCTCCGTTGCCTGCTGACTGATACGGCGCTCCATCGAAGCTGGATTTTCGGCGGGACATTCAGAATCATCGCCGGGAAAGGCAATCGTCTTTCTCGCCCGGGCAGAACTGTCTTCCCAAAGCGTCGCCTGGTCGCCGGTTACGCCCCGACCCGCCTCCTCGATCACAATCGTCGTCTTGGCCTCTTCCCCGAATTCGAACCGGAAGCTCCATGCCGTCAGGTGCTCCGGGTTGTCATCGGGGATGAAGAGCCCCTTGATGGCATCCCCCACCAGCTTGCTCCCCGTGGCCAGGTAGTTGTCCAGGTCACGGGTCCGCCGGTTGGGGAAGGAGAAGACCATGGCGATCCGGACGGTCTTCAGCTTCGGCCTGCCCATTTCCGCCCACTTCACGGCGATATAATCCTTCCATGTCTTTTCCTCGCCCCTCTGTTTCCGCCAATGGTCATTCCGATAGACGTTCAGGGACGGTGGCAGGAAAGGCAGGGAAAAAGTCATTTGCCTCATCGGCGCCGCCCTCCCGGCATAGGGATTCCTGCCTCCGCCTTGAACGGTGACACCGCCCCGGAAGCGGCTTTCTGAAACCGCCGGTAGCTCTCCCATTCAAAGACGACGATCCTCGATTCTCCTTCGAAGAGGCGGTCGATGATCCGCTCCCCGAGGAGCTTCTCCAGGCTCTTCAGGTCCGTGATGTTCGTTGTGAGGATCACGGGCCGCATGGCCTCGTAGCGCAGGTCGAGGATCTCGTAGAGGATCATCCGTTCCGTGTCCGTGCCGAACTGGATGCCCACCTCGTCGATGACCAGGAGGTCGATCTCACCCATCCGGGCAATGATCTCGCTCTGGGAAATCTCCGAATCCCGGTGGAAGGTGTCCTTGACCTCCCTGAGGAGGCGGGGGGCCTTGGTAAAGAGCGCCGTGCAGCCGGAGCGAATGACATCGTTGATGATGGCGGCACAGAGATGGCTCTTGCCTGTGCCCACGCTGCCCATGAACAGAAGCCATGTCCCCGACCGGCGATGACGATGAAATGCGCCGGCAAAATCGCGCGCGATGGACAGGACGCGGAGCTGCTTTTCCCTGTCCTTCCCAAACGGGAGAAAATTTTCAAAGGTCTTGTCGATGAACCGTTCCCGGAGCATGCTGTTCGCAAGCAGGGTGTTCAACCTCTGCTGGACGGCGTCTTTGGCCCTCTCCTCCATCTCACGCAGAAACCGCTCCCGCTCGCAGGCTTCGCAGGGAAGCTCCGTCCAGTGGGGCTCCTTCCCGGTGACCTTCAGGTAGGACGGATGATCCATGAAGATGGAATGAAGTGGTGCGCCGCAATCCGGGCATCTCCTTTCCGGCTCAGGCGATGAGTTCCGGCGGGATATCGGAAAAGGGAGCGGGCCTTTCTTGAGAATCGTCCCGATCTCCTCGACGGTGCTCGATACCTGCTTTTCCATGATCGTTCTCCTTTCGGTCGGCTCTGGAGAGCCAGCCTTGAATGAACCGTTTGTAATTCTTGTATCGTTTGTTGGGGTTGGCTATCAGCCAGGCGGTCATGCGGTTGACCTGCATGGGGATGTCTTGTCCGGGGTAAGCTGCTGCCAGGGCGTTCCAGAAACCCGCGTCTGTTTTCAGACCGGAAAAGAAGGGATGACCATCCAACAAATCGGCAAGGTCGCGACAGAAGAAGTATGAATATACTTCTTCATAATCTTTATTTTCTTTACCTTTTCTTTTCTTTTTCTTTAGGAGGTCACAACTGCCTGATTGTAAAGAAGAATCACCGAGTTCAGTCTGGCGTTTTGCCAGATCGCCGTCTGGCGATTCACCAGATGGGCGTCTGGTGTTTCGCCAGATCAGGGCCTCTGCTGCATCTGGCGTTTTGCCAGGTTGGGGATCTGGTGTTTCACCAGATTGCTCTGGCGTCTTACCAGAGAAACCGAGGTGCTTCTTGACCATCCTGCTGAGGTGGTTCTTGTAGTCCGGGAGATCCCGCAGTCCCACCTGAACCATCCAGTCGCGGTAATATTTGTTCAGCCGGTATCGCTTCATGTCCCTTTCATCCTGTTCGAAAATCTTTTTCTCCAGCAGCCACTGCAAGGCGCGATGCGTGTCCGACCAGTCCAGGTTGGCCAGGGCCGCATATTCGCTCTTGGTCAAACTGGTGAACGTCTTCGGGCCGCACCCGAATGAGAAGCGCATCTGCACATCGATGAGCCTCCGCGCCCGCTTGGGGATGTCGGCGCACATCAAGGCTTCCAGGAGTTCGTTGAAGATCATGGTATAGCCGTCTTCTCGTTTAGGATGTCCGGTCCTTTTCATGCCGCCCTTTTTGAATCAGGCCGGGATAGTGTTCCTGTCCACCCCGGCCGATGGGTTACGCCGCGATTTGCCTCAATTGCCGGTCGGCCAGAAGGAAAAAATCCACCTCGAGGAGCCCAGGATTCTTCGGCGCCTGCTGGCCCGTGGTGCAGAAGCCGATGATCTGGTCGAAGCGCGGCAGCGCCTTCCGGAGGAACTGGAAAAAGAAGCCCCGGTTGGTCTGATCCAGGACGTCGATGCCGTCGATGACCATGAAGCGGAGCCCCGCCAGTTCGCTCAAGACCGCCTGCAGGACGATGCCCACCCGGAACCGTTCGCTTGCGGAAATCAGATTGACCTCCGTTCGGCAACTCTTCTCGTAATCGCAGAGGAAGATCCGGAAGCCTTCCTCAAAATCAATGTCTAGGGCGTAACGGTTGCCGGTCAGCTCCCCCATCAGGCCGTTGGCCAGGGTCATGAGGGAGGCGGCGGCGCTCTGCATGAGTTCGGACATGATCCCCTTGGGAGAAAAGGCCTGGGTAAGGACCTCCAGCTTGTTGGCCCGCACCTCCAGGGCCCGGATGCGCTCCGCCTTCTCCAGGGCGGCCAGAAGTTCCGACTCCTCCCGGATCTGACCGTGCAGGAGGGCGATCCGCTCCTTCAGCCGCTCCGTTTCCGCTGCCTTGTCTTCGCCCACGGCAGCCAGGACCGCCTCCAGCTCCCGCCGTTTCTCCCGGAGGTCGCCCTCTTTCCGCCGCGCCTCGGCCAGTCGGGCCAGGGCGTTTTTGGCAGCGGCGATCCCGCCGTTCGTCTGATTCAATGTCTCTTCATTTTCCCTGAGGCGACGCACAACGTCGTTCGTCTTTCCGGTCTGCGCTTCGATGGCGGCATCGATTCCGGCTTGATCGGCAACGACAGCCGTGATTCTGGAGGTCACTGCTTTTGTCTTGCAGATCACCTCGGGAAATACCGGGCAGTGGCCGGTGAAGGTCTTTGCCTTTGCCCTGGCCTTCTCTTCCTGTTCCTGCCGGGCCAGGAGTTTCCCCGTCTCTCGCTGGAGGGCGGCGTAGTCTTCCTTGAGGCTCTGGATCTCTTTCACGACGACAAGGCGCTCTTTTTCCAGATCATCGAGCCGGGTTTCGAGATCCGCCGGATCGGCATCCCTCAGGAGCGTCTCCAGACGTTCCAATTCCTGGGCGATGTTTGCCAGTTCCCGTTCGATCTGCCTGCGCTCCCCCTCCGCCATGCCCTTCGTCTCGCCGATGGAGACATGGAGGGAAGCAAGCTCTTCCCGCCTCTTGCTGATGCCTGCCTCCAGTTGTTCCCTGGTCAGGCCTCGGGGAAGCCGGGGAGGATCGCCCATGATCTTCAGCTCCCGCCGGGCGATCCGCCGTTCCTCGTAGGCCTGGTCGTAGGCCTCTTCCAGGGTGGCGGAGGAGCCAAGCATCCCCAGGAGGTCCTCCTCCGGGGCGATGCCGTGCTTCGCGAAGAGTTCCGGCCGTGCCTTCAGCCAGGCGGCCAGGTGACGGGCCATGTTGCTCCCATCCACCTTCAGGTCAGGCAAGAGATCGAAGAAGACCCGTTTCTTCTCGTCGGGATGGAGGCTCAGAAAGTTGGTTGTCTCCAGGAGGGCCCCGAGGGTCTCCCGGTTCGTCTTCAGTCCCTGGAACAATGTCTCGGGATCGGTGCTCTCTTTGGCGCTGGCGTACTGGGTTAGATCGTAATGCTCCAAACGATCGGGGACGCCGTTTTGGGAAAGGGAGACAGAGACGGCGAACTCCTCCGCGTCATGGCGCACCAGGGGTCGGCGGTCGCTGCCGCCGCCGTTCTGGCCATTAACCCGGCCGGTCAGAGCCAGGGCGATGGCCTGGGCAATAGAGGTTTTGCCCGAGGCGTTCTCTCCGAAGATCAGATTGACGGGTTTCGTGAACCGGATGTTCAGATCCTCGAAGCACTTGAAATCCTGCAAAGTGATCTTTTCAATCTTCATGGTCGTTCTCCTTCCATCAGCGCCCCTGTCTCCCCCTGCCGGGAGGGATCTTCTGCTCCCTCCCGGCGAAGGAGTGACGAGGGCTTACAGTCTGTCAAAACAGGTCAAACCCACCAGCAGCCGGGGCAATGCCTGCGGTTGCCGATGCTGGGATCGGGACCGGTCCGCCAGTACCTTGTACTGAAACCGGGGCTGCTTCCGTTCCCGCTGCGTTCAAGGAGGGAGCATTCATGGATGCTGACCCTCCCGCGCCCTGGCCGTTGCCGCCGAATCCCTCCAGGACGGCCCTGAATTCCTTCAGACGCGCGGGCCGCTTGAGGGAATCGAGAAGCTTCGCCTGTTCGGCGATCTGCCCCGGTGCCATCTCCGTCATGGAGGCGATGCCGTAGCGCTTGTAGCAGTAGCGTTTGTAACCCTCCCGCGGTAGGTCGAGGGCGCCGATTTTCGCGAAAAGGGTCTTCAGTCCGTTGCTCATCCCGACGGGCGTTGCCTGCTTCGTCTCATCCTGCGGCGTGGCGGCTGCGGAAGGTTTCCCCGTCTCGCCGGTTTGCCGTGCCTGCTGTGACGTCGCCGCAGCCACGGAAGCCTTCCCCGCCTCATCGCCTTTCTCTGACTGGACCGCTTGTCCTACCGGCGGCAAAGTGGCAGATGCCGCGCTCCTCCCCGTTGACTCCGCCTGCTTCGGTACCGCTGCAACCTTGCCCCGGTCTCCCTGGGAATCTTCCTGCTGCCGCCCACCAAACGGCTTCTCCTGGGCGACCGCTCCCGACGACGCCTGCCCGTTGTTCTCCAGCCAGGCGAGGAGCGTCCTGCCCGTCTCGGTGGTGGGCACGAAGTACTGGCCGTCGAACAGGGTCGTCCGGTCCTTGGTGGTCGTGGCGGTGTGCTGCTGATCGAGATCGATGAAGATGGTGAACTCGTACTCCATGCCGTCGCGTTGGATGGGGCTCATGCCAAGCTTCTTGACCTGCTTCTTGCCGTTCTCCTCCACCTGGGCGTATTCCATCTTGCTCCGCATGGTGGCAATAATGTGGCATTTGGACTGGAGCATGGCGTCCACCAGCTCGTTGTGCTTCGGCGTCACCTGCCGCCAAGCGCTCCAGGAGTTGCCCGTCTTGTCGGCGATATGACCGTGGACGTCCAGCAACCCTCCCTGACCCACCCAGGCGTGGGACAGGGAATCGATAATGATCGTCTCGTAGCCCAGGTCTTCCGCCGCCCGAATGGTCTCGACGTATTTCCGGGGCTCGAAGGGCGGATGGATGGTGCAGGCGTCGTATTCCCCCAGGTGGTCGTAGAGCTCCCCGGAGCCCCTTTCCGTGTCGATCATGGCGATCCGGCCGCCTAGACCCAGGGCGATCAGGAGCGCCGAGTAGGTCTTCCCCGATCCCGCGGGACCGGCAATGGCCAGCCTAAGTTTTCCCTTCTTCCTCTCTGCCTTGTGAAACTGTGACATCTTCGTTTCCTCCTTTCCGTGGAAAGGCAAAAATCATGGTTTTTCTGCCTTTGTGAATTTTGCCGATACATAGAATCCTCTTTCCCGCTTCGTCCTTCTTGACCCTTTCCGATTCCTTCAGCTCCATCGCATCACCTCCCTTCACCCCCAGACAGCTCAGATCAGATCCGCTTCCCAGAGGCGGAGGTATGTGGCGTCGCCGAAGATCCGAACGATCGCGTCTTTGTCTTTCCCGCAGATGGAGGGAAAATCGCACCAGTTGCAGTGCGTGCCCGGATTCAGGTAGAACCGCCGGTCCATGATGTTTTCATAGACGGCCCGGGCGGTGCGGTAGAGGGCGATAAAATCGGCGGGGGTGCGGCAATCCGTCTGCCACTGGATCGTGGGGGTTTTGGTCTTGATGATGTTGACGTAGCCGACGGGGATTTCTTCGGGCTCGCGGGCGCCGCTTTCCATGATCCGCTGCCGGACCCACCAGGCGTAACAGGTCAACTCAAGCGCCAGGCGGGCCTGCCAGGCGTCGGCCTTGCGGGCGCGGGTCTTGATCTCCAGGGGGCGCAGGACGCCGTTCGGCTGATCCACGAGATCGATGACGCCGACCAGAGGCACGGGCAGGGTGTCGCCGTTTTCGAGATCGACCAGGGGGAGGGAGAAATCCCGCTCGATCTCCAGGGGATCGAGGGGGACGTCCCGGAGGAATAACTGCGCATACTGGAGGGATTCCGTCCGCGCCGCTTCCATCTCCTGCCGGGCCTCCGGCGCCTCGTCTCCCTGCATATACCTCGACCAGACGCCATCAAGAACGGCGTTCGCATCGACAAACTCTTCCTTCTTTCGGGCCAGGTGATGGGCGGCAATAAGTCGGTGGGTGGAGCGGCCGATGAGGAGATCCCTGTCCGGCCGGAGGGGTACAATCCCGAGATCATAGTGCAGAAGATAACTGCGGGGGCAGGCGATGTAACGGTTCACGCGGCTCTTGGAGAGATAGAAACCATTGGCGCCGTCGCCACGTTGAAAAGGGTTTTCATCCGGGGTGGCAGGCGGGTGCGCCCCCTCCCCTGAGACTGCGCCATAGGTCGCCATGCCTTCCGAAACCGCCCTCCCGGATTCCTCAATCCTCAAAACCATCCTTCCCAGAACCATCCTCTCCGCTGCCGCTTCCGGGGCAACTGGATATTTCTGAACGTTCATAACCGATCCTCCTTTCATTGAGATTCACCCCCCGGACAGCCCCCGATCAGATTCCTTCCTGTTCCAGCTTCTTGAGGAAGCGATCCACGGCGGTCCTTCTTTTCGGCTTCGGTTGCTGCTTATTGATTCTCTTGAGATTTTTTATAGCTTTGGCGTAGCCTTCCTCCATGCAGTGGACAATGTCCTCGACCAGAATGTCGTTCACGCCATGGAGGAGAAACAGGCACTCCAGGTACAGGGCCATGTCGATGAAGGTATCCCTGACGATGCGGGTCGTGTTTGTCGGTTCCGGGTTGGTCATGACCATCCTCCTGAAAAAAATGCCTCCTACCTGGATACGTCAAAAAAAGTGCTCCAGGGGACAAAAAATCTTTATTGCCCATATAAAATCAGCTACTTGGAAAAATGTTTTTTTATGAGCCCCATGATCCTGAGCCGCCGGCGCTTCAGGCGGTCGTAGTCGCCGGGGGAGACGATGTCCTTGAGGGGTTTTCCCTTGATGAGCGTTTCCATGATCATTCGCTTGTCCTGCTTCGTGATCTTCCTGGCCCGGATCAGGTGATCCAGGAAGGCGGCGGTCTCCGTCACGATCTGCTCGATTCGGACGTTTTCACCGTCACCGGCGGCATAGGTCCGGTTCGACTCAAATTCGTCTGTGCCGTCCCCTTTGAGGGCAACGAATCTCTCGTCGGGGATCGGGGACAACAATCCCCGTACCCGGTTTTTCAGCTCCCCGACGATCCGGCCGGCCACTTTGTATGGGGTGATGGCGCTTTCCCTGATGATCTGGATGAGGAAAAGGCAGAGGTCCTGGATGAGGTCCTCCCGGTCGATGCCAGGATGCCTCCGCCTTGTATGGGTGTAGATGCTCGCCAGCGCCGGTGTGAAAAGGACGATGAAGAGCGGGGCAATGTCGCGATGCCGGTTGTCGTTCCGGTAACGGGAAACGAGATCGAAGAGGATGGCGTCTTTCCGGTCCAGATCCGCCGCCTGGTCATGGAAGAAGGCAATCAGTTCGCCCGGTTGGGTAAAGGGAAACAGCTCCGGGCATTCCGACCGCAGGCCCTCATAGGCCCGTTTGAATCCCTGGGAGGAAAGTTCTTTCCGGTAACCGGAAAAAGATAAGCCCATGCGTCGACAGCGGCATGGGCTTCGGGAGCCTCGGAGCCTCCTCTTTTGAGATTATTTAATATTCCGGGCCTCGGGGGCCTCTAAAAGCTAATGATTCTTCTGCACTTGGAACACTGAATGGCGACCAGGTGGCCGACGACCCGTCGAGTCATTCTCCCGCAGGGGCAGGAATCGACAGCCAGGATGCAGTCCGTCCCCTGCTCGAGGATGATCTGCCCCCGGACCCACCTCCCGCATTCGCAGGGGTAGTCGTAGTGGCCCAGGGCCAGGGGTGGCCGGGCCAGTTCGGCCAGTTTCTTTCCGTCATGGGGGCAGCGGCATTCGTACATGGTCTGATTACAAGACAAAAAATGAACATGATCAAAGAACACAGGCAGTCTCCGGCATTTCGTGTCATAAAATGATGCACACCTCTGACCGGACCCGGTGACCGCTACGCTTCATAAACCGATACATTTTTTTTCATTGCCTGGGGAAAACGCTTCGCCAAAGTACTACCTCAAAGGGATCGAAAAAGTTTCGGACAAAAAGCGGTCTTTTTGCGGTTTTTTTGCGGCCGACGGGAGGGGCGAATTCGGAATTTATGGCCGATGTGCGGCCGGACAGTGGTCGCGCCGACCTATCTTGATGGAGAAAACACGAAAAAGCGGATTTTCTGCGGACAAAAAGCGGCCAGCAAATTTCAGCATCTAACAAGCATTTTTTCATTTGCAATAAGGCCTCTTTTATGGTCTTATTTGTGAAAATTTTCCCAGGAAGGTGGTATGCCTCGAAAAGCGAAAACTGCATTTTCAAGCGATCTCCCATCCTGGGTTGATTCCCGTCAGGAGCAAGGGCTCTATTTCTTCACCCGCGAAGAGGCCATTGAATCCCTTCAATTCACCGAAGAAGCCTTTAAGAAGGCCGCCGCAAGGCTGGCGAAAAAAAATCGGGTATTACGCATCCGGAGCGGCTTTTTCGTCATCGTCCCCCTGGAATACCGTACCACCGGCATATTGCCGGCGGAGTGGTTTATCGCCGACCTGATGGCTTACCTGGAGCAACCCTATTACGTGGGGCTGCTAAGCGCCGCCTCGCTTCAAGGCGCCGCACACCAACAACCACAGCAGTTTCAGGTTGTCACCACCGCCCCCCAACGCGAAGTCCGCAAGAAAGGCCTTGCCATTCGCTTCTTCTTCAAGACCAACTTCAAGGCAACCCCGGTCACCCAAATCAAGGTTCAAACGGGGCATATTTTTGTTTCTTCACCGGAGGCCACGGCCCTTGATCTCATCCGTTATGCCCGATCCAATGGCGGGCTGGATCGTGTGATGACCGTGCTTCAAGAACTTGGCGAGTCTATGGACCCTGCTAAGCTGAAAGATGCAATAAAAGCGGAGGGAAACCTGGTCTGCGCGCAAAGACTGGGGTGGTTGATGGAAAAATCCGGCTATGCCGCGCTGGTAAAAGATCTGGCTGTTTTAATCGCCGATAAGAATCCACCCTTTACCAGGCTCGACCCCTCATTGCCCGCGGGCGAAGCTGAAAGGGACACCCGCTGGCGGCTTCTGGTCAATACGGATGTGGAGGGTGATCTGTGATTCCCAAGGCGGATATAGTCGCTTGGCGTCGGTTTGCACCCTGGGTCAACGATGCCCAGGTGGAACAGGACCTGATCATCAGCAGGGCGCTTGTCGCCATTTTTCAGAGCCCCTTGCTGGCGGAGCGGTTGGCCTTTCGGGGCGGCACAGCGTTGCACAAGCTCTACTTCGATATTCCGCGGCGCTATTCGGAAGACATTGACCTGGTGCAAATTATCCCCGCGCCGATCGGGCAGGTCATTGATTCCCTCCAGGAGCTGTTGAACGGCTTTCTGGGAGCGCCGCGGCGCAAGCAAACGGAGCAATCGGTCATATTGACCTATCGCATGGAATCGGAGGGGCCTCCGGTCGTGCAAATACGACTGAAAGTTGAAATCAACACGCGAGAACATTTCGCGGTGGAAGGCTATCAGAAACAACCGTTTGGCGTGGAGTCCCGATGGTTCAAAGGTGGGTGTGAGATCACGACCTATACACTGGAAGAACTGCTCGCGACGAAACTGAGGGCCTTGTATCAAAGGAGAAAAGGGCGTGATCTTTTCGATTTGTGGCTGGGTGTCACGGAAGGGAAAGCTGATGCCGGCAGAATAATCCATGTCTTCAAAAAATACATGGAGACCGAAGGCCAAACCGTTGACAGCATGCATTATGAAAAGAATTTGCAGGAGAAACTGAGGCATCGAGGCTTCCTCAGCGATCTGAACCCCTTGCTGCCTGCAGACGCGATATATGATGTCCAGGAGGCCTATGTCCTCATAAAAAAAGAAATCGTCGATAAGCTGAACGTAAATTAAGGCAAGTATTTTTTACAGCTCAAAGGAGTCTTTATGACGACCTACTACCGGAACGAATACCTCTTCTCCGAGATATACCTCCAGGAAATCACGCAGCAACCTGAAGACACGGAAATCCTGGCATCACTGATCACGTTAAAAGAATATCGAGAATTTGCCCGGACCGCCACCATCCAGGAGTGGAAAGAGTCATTTGTCCATGAGGTGCTGTATGCCCTTCGTTTCAACATTAAAATAGAAAATGAAAGGCTGACCCTGCTTTATCCTGTCGGAGATACAGAGACGCCGATCACCCTTTGCTACGTGTTGCTGCCCACGGAAGATTTGGATAACACCACGATGGGCCGAAATTGGGCTGAAAAGGTCATCCGCAGCCTGCGCCATCACAATCTTAAATGGGGCCTATTGACCAACGGCGAACAGTGGAGAATGTACCATCTCGACGAATCCACGCCCTATGAAATCTTCCTCGAAATGAATCTTGCCGCCATCCTATCGGACAGTGCATCGCAGGCTTATCAGATCTTCCACAAGTTTATGAAAGTGGAGAACTTCACCACCGGCGAACTGGGGCAATGCCGCCTTGACGTGTTCAAGAAAGAGTCCCTGGCGAAGATTGATTATATTGAAAGCGAACTGGCCAATGCCCTGAGGCAAAAGGAAGAAGGCGGCAAAGGCGTTCTTTCCAACCTGTGTATGGGATATGTGGAATTCCTAAAGTCAAGCGGATCTCCCAATTTCGATGACGACGACCTGCGACGGAAGATCTATCACGGCGCCATGCTCTATATGTTCCGGTTGCTTTTTCTCTTTTATGCCGACGCGCGCGGCCTGCTGAATGAAACAAACAGCAGTTTGCTAAAAGATGTTCTCCGGCGCAGCAAGGCATCTTCCGCAAATAATACGTCTGCTTCAGGCTACAGCATTTGGGAGGACCTGGAACGCATCTTCGTCGATATTGACCAGAGCTACAACGGCGGTCTGTTTGACCCCCATGAAAGTGAATTTACCCAGTTCATCGAAGAGTCGCGCGTCAACAACAGTCATCTGGCCTCCGCCCTTCATTACCTGACATCCTACCAGGAACGATCAGGGGAGGAAAAAGCCATCAGCTATCGGGATATGAGCGTGCGACACCTGGGCACACTCTATGAAGGATTGCTGGAGCATAAATTGTTTATTACCAAGGAAGATACGGAGGTTCGTGCGGCAAAAGACAAGATTCAATTCATTCCGGCGTCACTAGGCGGAAAGATCGTCGCCGGACGATACATTCCGGCAGGACAGGTCTATTTCGGAAGTGATCGCAGTGAACGAAAGGCGACAGGTTCATATTATACGCCCGAATACATCGTCGATTACATCGTGCGCAACACGGTCGGAGAAAAGCTTTCACAATTGCGGCAGAATTTTCTGGCGGAACAGAAAGACCTTTTGAGCGCTGTAGGCAAGGCCATCGATCAAAAGGAGCGAAAAGCCCTAACCGAATTGTTAGAGGACAATTTGAAGACGTTTATAAGAGAGAAAGCCCTGAAACTCAGCGTGCTCGATCCGGCGATGGGCAGCGGGCACTTCCTGGTGAACACCTCAAATTACATAGCGAATTTCATTACAGAGATTCTGAATGAATGCGCAATAATCGGAACAACCGATACCTCGACCACGCATTGGCGGCGCTGGGTCGTGGAAAACTGCGTTTACGGCGTTGATGTCAACCCGTTAGCCGTCGAGCTGGCTAAACTTTCTCTCTGGATTCTTTCCATGTCCAAAGAGAAGCCGCTATCCTTCCTTAATCACAGACTGAAGACCGGCAATTCTCTGATTGGCGCACGTTTGGATGATATCGGCAAATATCCCGGCAAAGCAGAGAAAAAGCAACACTCCGTCTTCTCCGATGACAGGGATTTCAAGCAGGCTGTGGGCAGGGCAATTTCGAACTATACCCGAATTACATCCACCGATTCCGCGACGCTTGATGTTATTGCCGATAAAAAAGCCTGGCTTGACGAGATTGATGACATTTTGAAGCCCTACAAACTGGTTTGCGACATGCATACCAGCATCTACTTCGGAAACGAGATAAGTGAATGGAAGTATAAGGAGCTAGTTGACAGCGAAGCCATTATTCCCCTCCCAAATATGGCCTCATATTTTCATTGGGAATTAGAATTCCCTGAGACATTTTTCGTAAATCTAGGATTTGATGTTGTTATTGGTAATCCACCTTATTTAGATTCCGAAAATATGGTCCAATCTGGGTTAGGTTACTTAAGAGATTTTATATCTCAAAGATATGCAACGACGAAAGGTAACTGGGATATCTATATAGCTTTTATGGAGATTGGTTTTAAAATGTTATCTCATAATGGCATGCTGAGTTTTATTACTCCTGATAAATGGATATCAAAACCATTTGGAGATGAATTGCGAAGGATTCTATTTCGCAACATTAACAGCATATTTGATGTCGGAAGAGGCGTTTTTGAAACTTCAAAAGTTGACTCAATAGTGACTAAGTTTACAAACAAACAAACTGATGAGATAACTATATTCTCTAGTAAGGATGCAAAGATTGATTTTAAGCGAACTGTAAATAAAAGTATTTTAGCACCGCCTTATGCACTGGACGTGCTATTTTCCGATTCATTAGGATTGATCAGTAAAATAGAAAAAGATTCAATCGCACTAAGTAAGTTATTCCCCCTTTGTGAAAATGCATGTGCAACCTCTGATGCATATAAGCTTAAAGAGATCATATATGATTTAGAAAGTGATTCATATTTTAACAATAAAAAACACTTGAAGATTATAAACACCGGCACAATAGATAAATATGTATCCAGATGGGGTTTTAAAAGCATGACATATTTAAAGGATAAATATCTTTTTCCAGTAGTTGAAAAGGACGATTTTTTCCAATTATTTAAAAATACATACTCAAAAAAATCCATAAAACCAAAAATTATTATCAAAGGACTCACGTTACTTGATGCTTGTTTGGATGATGATGGGACAATAATTCCAGGTAAATCAACGATGATAATAACGAGCGACCAAATCGATGACTTAAAGTGTCTTTTAGCGCTACTAAATTCGAAGATATATATTTTTTATATAAAGCAAAGATATTCTGCAGCAAGTTACAATGGAGGAATAAGTTTCACAAAAGAAATGATCAATAACTTGCCGATGAAAAAATTATCCTCTCAAGAGAAGAAAATATTAATAAAACTGATTGATAAAATACTATTAGAAAAACAAAAAGATAGGTCGAGCAACGTTACTGAATATGAAAGTGAAATGAATAAAATGATATTTGATATGTATAACTTGGATGAAGACGAAAGAGAATTAATAAAGCATAATTAGAGGGATGATTCGCTAATAACGTCGATAAGATTGAGTTGAATATATGAAACTACAATTAACCAACGGCTATCACGTCCGTTTCGACCAGATCTCCCGCATACTGCAATATCTGTTGACGACGGGAAGCCGCAAGAAAATTCCCCGGCAGGAAATAGTGGCAACCTTGGGCCTCTCGGACCGACAAGTGGAAAGCCTCATCAGCGTATCAGTCGGCTTTGGTTTGCTTAAGCCTCGGACATCCATCCTTACACCTCTGGGAAAGATCCTCGCGGAAAAGGACGTTTACTTTGAGCGCATCGAGACGCTGTGGATTGTTCATTACATCATATCGAGCAATCCGGAATGGGTAGTCTGGTACCGTATCGTCAATCAGATCCTCCCCATCAATGATCGCATCGTCATTTCCGACGTGGCGTTGCCTTACTTTTCAGACCTGAAATCTTCCTTCTCCGAACGAACGCTCAAGGCAAAGTTGCCGGGTGAGATTGGGGCCGTGCTCCAATCTTACGTTCATTCATCTCTGTCCAGACTTAACCTGCTGCACAAGGAGCAAACGGGTGTCTATCATAGGGATACGCCAGTGGACATTCCACCACTGGCTTTCCTATATCAGTTGCTTCATTTCAGGGAAATGCACGCCATTTCCGCAAGCGCCTTACCCATCGAAGAGATTGAAAAGGGAAAGGACAGCCCCGGTGCGGTGCTGAATCTCCCGGAATATATGTTTCGAGACTTGCTAAACCGATTGCACGACAGCGGATTGGTGCGATGGGAGCAGTTCGGCGATCTGGATCAGGTGCGGTTTTCTGAAGAGCTGGCACTCACCGAGGTCCTTTACCGGCTTTATGGGAAATGAAAAATGGGCTTTAATATCAAAGAATGTCTCACAAAATTAGGACAGGAAAAGTTCCGAGCGATTATCATCCATGCAAGGCCGCAATCCGATACCGCCTTGAGGCAATTTGCCAGTCAGATCCACGAAAAGATTGGAGGCGGCTATCTTGATGTTCTCGGATACTTCCAGGCCGATACAGAGTTGTCCGCAGAAGTGGATCGCTTCAATCCCGATCAGTTCAAGGCCCTCCTGCAGGATAAATCGAAAGGAGAAAAATTGTTTATTGTGGATCGCGCCGATTTTCTCCTGGATACATGGCGTAAAACTGAACGGCAGGCTTTTTTCCGCATGATCGAAAAGCAATGGAATTCTTTTATAGGAACTATGGGCGCCACTTTGATCTTTTGTCTGCAAACCTCGGATGAGATTGAAGCACTGAAGATCACCGATTCGCACGGAGATCGTCGGGTCCATCGGTTAGAGGAGTTTAACGAACTGGTATAGGAGCACGCCATGAGTAAAATTCGCGACATCATTCAAATCAACAGCGGCTATACAAGCTACGTGGACTTGGTGAACGAGTATTATAGCTTGGAGAAAAACCGCGTGCGGATGGAGCGCTATCAGCCGATTACCGCTCACCGCCTTGCATTTGAAAAAATTGCCGGCTCATTGAATCCCAAAGACCGCCGCTTCTATTTTCTGTCCGGCAGTTATGGAACCGGCAAATCTCATCTGCTCTTGATGCTGGCGAATTACTTCGCTTCCCCCAGCGACCTGCCTGAAATGACCACCTTCTTTCAGAATTACGAGACGGCGCAAAAACAGGTCCTTTTAAAGCCTGGGGAAATCCTCAAAGAACGCGCCGCATCTTCGTTGAAGGCATCGCGCAAGTCCGGCCGTTTTCTGGTGGCCATTTGCCGTTTTGATTTGAACCTGGAGTTCGAGGGCGCAGTGCTACGCGCGATCGAAGAGGCCTTGCAGAAAGAAGAGGCGGACTTCGAATTGGATAGCCATTACCAAGAGGCATTGAGACGCATCAAGGACTGGGAAAAACAGAAAAGCGATAAAAGGTTCTTTTCCGACCTGGGCGCTGCCCTGGCGAAACGATACAGCGGTTGGACGATCAATGACCTGAAGGACGGTTTGAAAAAGCGCGACGAAGAGGCGCTGAAGGTTTTCAAAGCCTGTTTTGCCGTCGTCACGGATACTGATTTTGCGTTCAAGAAAGACAATCTCCAGGATATCCTGAAAGACATTTTAACCAATTCGACATTTAAGAAGAAATTCAAAGGGCTGGTCATTTTATACGATGAGTTGGGTTATGCCCTGGACGACGGCCTGGTCAACTTAAGCCGGTTGCACAATTTCGCCCAGTTCTGCGCAAACAGCGGTATGGAACACCTGCCCCTGATCTTTATCGGCACGGGGCATAAAGCCTTTCGAAATCATGGCCAGGTGGGAGACGCCGTTCACTACAGCACCCTTGAGGCGCGCGTGACAGAGATTCCGCTACAGACTCAGGGAATGGAAGATATTATCGCCGCAATCGTACAGCCGAAAAAAGAGGAAGACGCTTGGTTAAAGCAGGTTGTACCGCAAGCAGGTACTTTCACTTTCCTGTCCGGCGAATGCAAACGGCTGGGACTTTTCAATTGGCTGCCGGCGCCCAAAGTCAAAAACAATATCATCGAGAATATCTACCCGATGCATCCGCTGGCGATTTACGCCCTGCTCCGGCTGGCACTGGAAGCCGGATCTGACAATCGTTCGGTATTCAAATTTTTCTCTCCCGAGTTTGAGACCGGGGAAGAGGGATGGAAGAACGTCCAGGAATATTCTTATCCATGGTTTATCGAGCACAATGACATTCTGCGCGAGAAGCGCCTGGTGCTATACACGGCAGACATACTGGTGGATTACTTCAAAGACGGCTTGTCGATCGATAACCGCAAGCTTGTCGATCGAGTCAAGACGGCTGTTGTGAACTATGAAGCCACGCTGCGAGAGCTCAATACATACATCGCCAGGCAAGACGAGGGGAAGCTTTTTGAGGAAACAGACGACCTCATGCTGCGGATCCTCAAGGTCATCCTTATCCATGAAATGATCAGTACGGATGAATTGCGCATCACCAACACCATGCAGAACATCCAATTTGCTTTGCATGCCGTGAGTGAGACGGAAAAAACCATGGTGGAAAGCCGGCTTCAGACGCTCTGCAAAGCAGGTATCCTATATAACAATCAGGGGATTTATGAACTGATGCGCGGCGAGCGGAAAGATATCCACCGCCTCATTGAACAATACAAAGCCAATCCCGATAATCGACCAGCCAATATCCTTGAACATTTTCTATCCCTCAATCCCCTCAAGAGCGACGAAATTTATCTCGAAGCTAAAGACTATAACAGTACATATTACGAGGATAAACGGCTCCGCGTGGTTTTTGCAACGCCATCCATGATCGATTCAAAGCACACATTGAACGGCAAGGATGTTTCCTACTTTGCATGGCTGGAGAGCCAGCGCAACGACGAGGGGTATGGCAAGAGCGGTTATGAAGGGACGGCCTTATATGTCTTTTGCGAAAACGATCAAGATATCGAGCAGGCCAAAAAGACGATTGTCAAAAACGATCAGCAAAGGGTTGTCTTAGCGATTCCGCGCACCCCAATAGCCGTATTTGATCCCATCTTTACGCTAAAGGCGCTTGAACATATCCAAAAGTCGAAAGAAGCCGAAAGTTTTGGGCCTTATGAAAATATCCAGATCAGTGAATCAAGAAAGACGGCCAACGGGCTATTGGCAGATGCCAAGGGTGCATATTTCAGCAATGCGCGTGTCGAGTGGTTTGGGATCGGTGGCGCCAATATCCCGGTGAATGACACCAAAAAGCATGATGTTTCCAGCAAACTCATGGAGTCATTGTACGCAAGTAAGCGCAATACTTTTTCGCATACGGAATTCAACCGGTCCCATTTGAAGATCGACGGTCAAGTTCGCAGCATTTTGCAGGATGCCGGGAAAATTCTGCTGGATTTGAGTCAGACTATACAGATCAACTGGGCATGGCCGGACAATCGCGGGGGAACGCGCTATCTGCGAAAATGTTTTGTGGATAACCAGGTCTTACGCCTCCTGAACACGGAAGGCGACATCCGGTATTACGAGGCAGAACAGAATTTTGACAAATTCAAAACCCAACTGCCGGCCTTCGTGAAGCTATTAGAGGATCTTGATGCACTGCAAGGCAAAGGCGCAACGCTTTGCTGGCCCTTTTTGCAACCCTTCTATGAAAGCTATGGCCAGGGAGAAATTGCCATGACCCTCATGGTGTTGCTGGCAAGACGTTTTTATGGGGACAGCTTACGCTTTAAAAGGGAAAAGGATGCCCTGACGGACTTACCGTTTACCGACATGGACCAAGTCATCAACCTGGTTACGGGTCAGGAAAAAACCGCCATCATCCTCTTTGAACCCGTCAGTCAGGAGGATAAGGCCTATTTCACCAAAGTCTTTCAAATCTTCAGTGTTGATCCGGTACCGGCCGGGAAGACATACAACCTGGGCGACGCCTTCCAGGCCGTGACCAAATGGTGGCAAGGGCTGCCGATCATTGCCCGATCCGAGAACTTTTATCAAGACAAGGACAAACCCTTCGTGACGGCATTGAATCAAACCAAGACCAAAGATCCCTTTAATTTCATCAAACACGACCTCCTGGAATTGCTTGACATCATTCCCGGTGAAAAGATCACCGCCAAGAAGCTTGCCCAAATAGACTCACGCTTGTCCAGTTTCAAAGACACTGCGCAGGGAATTCTGGAAGCCGTCCAGAATGACATCCTGAAGCAGGTTGCCGAGATTTATGCAAGCCCCAGCGTTTTGGATGTTGATATTCAGGAAGCCATCAAGACATGGTTCAAAGATAGTTTAACCAGCATTCAGAAAGATGCGCTGAGCCCCTTCCACAACAATGACAGCAAGCCGCTTATTCTTAAACTGGATAAGCTGGTCAATATCAGAGACACGCTGTTCAGCGCTTTACCTGATGCCTATGGTCTGAATGCGGTGCCAAACTGGAGCGCCGATTTGGTTTCGGACTACATAAACAAAATCAAACGGGGGAAGGAGCATATTGAAAAAAATGCTCCCAAAATAGGTCGTCTCAAGGTCACTTATGAAAACGCTGAAAGTCAGAAAGGAAACCAAGTCTATTATAAAGGGGAATTGAAAATTACTGGTGTTGCAGAAGATGGAAAGGGCGCGATTTATTTTACAGATAATGGTGCGGATCCAACAGATAAAGCGAGCGAACGCCAAAAGTTAAAACCCGGCCAGATTTTAACTGTAAAGGGAAACCGAACCTTAAAACTGGTCGTCGTCGATGACAAGGGTAATTATGGAAAGATAGAAACCATCCAGGCAATAGATGAATTGCAGAAGTACAAGATCAAAAGGGCACGCCAGCGTGTCCTTGGGGATGAGGTAATTAATTTCATCTTCCCGAAAGATAAAGAGGGAGCGAAAATCACTGTCAGGTCGCTGTTTGAAGAGCTCACGGAGGCAGGCACCGTAGATACTACGGAGCTTGAAGAGATGACTTCAAAGATATTGAGCGAGATCGCGCATGATTAGGCTGATTGAGGATTTGAATGGACTGGTGTCAACCGCTGAGGATGACGTGGTTTCATCCATAGCGGGATACGTATCAGCTTACGTTAAAATCCTGAAAGCTCTTGCTGAGGGCCGCGATATAACCCTCTACGTTCGCGATGCGACGGTTATGCAATGGTTTGTGCACATGTCCGGTCGCTATCCCAAGGAAAGCGTCAAAATCGAATGCATCGACGCGCGCTGTCGTTTGGAAGAGATCTGGGGCATATCCATACCAAAAGAGATATCCAATGAGGAGATCGTCGCAGCCGGCTTGCTGGAGTTGGATATATCCCCACCCAAGGGGGCGCACTTTGACAACGTTATTCTGGATCACTTTTACCATCCTCTCTTTACCGGGAAAACCTTCCCATTTGCGAAATTGGGCGTCCTTCTTGCGGCTTATGATTCCACAAAGTGGGATACCAACACAAAGAATCCGCTTATTTCTGGAATCTATTCAAAGCGATTAGCCGAATGGAAAACAAAGGCCAAAAGTTCCGATCTCAGACGGCTGATAGACTTGTTCTCTACGGATGTAGATGCCCTCAAAGATCAGTTGATGAAATACAAAGTCCTCAGGTCCTATAAAGCCCTGGGGCATAAACTGATGGGAGATGACTTTTCTATTCTTGAATCACTGAAGCCTGATTTGTCGAAAGTGAGCATCGACGAATCCGGCATAAAAGATATTGTTACCCAAATAACTTACATCCTGAATGCATACCAGGTACCTGCGAATGTGGCGGAAATGGAAGCCCTCATTTCCAATATGAGCGGTTATCTGGTCACTGAATTTGAAACGGTGGAAAAGATTCTCAAGAGTCAGCCTGACTGGATTACCGCAGACATCATCAATGCCGTGGATGTGAAATTTGAAGCGCTTCAGGATCGTGTGGGGAGGCGTCTTAAAGCGCTGAAAGGCCTTGTCCAACCACCCCTTCCGTCTCAGCCTGATAAAACCTGGGATCTCGACCAAATGATAACATGGGCAACGCAATTCTATCTGCCCTATCAGACCTGGTGCGCTTCGAACAACAAGATGAATGAGGGAATCTATAAACTTGCCGACGAGTTTTCTCAATGGCTCTATAGCAAATGGCAGGATATACACGCAAATTCCAAAAGGATGGTTTTTAACATCCTTCCGAACAACGCTGACCGGTTAAAATCGGATGAAAGCATCAATCTGGTTCTCGTCATTGACAATCTATGGTGGGGGCTCGTCCCGATTATCAAGGACCTTTTCCAGATGCATGGTTTCTTTCTCTCCAAAGTAGAACCTTACCTATCGATGTTGCCGTCAGAAACAGAAATTTCCAAAAAATGTTTGCTCGCCGGCACACCTACATACAATGACATAGACAACAAGACATACAAGAACATCATAGAAAAGGGCTGGGTCCCCTATTTCAACGACGCGACTTTTCAGTATATCAGCGATCCAGGCAAGCTGTCTGATATCGGAAAAATAACCGGGCATACCTATGTTGTCAATTACCTGGCTATAGACAAAGCCCTACACATGTCGTCTGATCAGATCGGGATGCCGCATCTGAAGTACATCAGCAGCCTCCTCGAAGGTTTCGTAGAAACGATTGCCGAATTCATTGATAAGCATGATCTGAAAAAAAAGATTGCGATTCACGTGCTCACAGATCACGGCTCCACGACAATTCCCGCGGAAATTGCCAACGACCTCGATCCTTCTGGATTTGAAAGCACAGAATTCACCATCCGCTCGCCTCGATATATCGCTGTTTCAAACGAGAGATTCTCCAGTCTTCCGGAAAATTGGAAAGAGGACTGTTTCTTTTTGGATGCTACAGAATTTGGAAATGCCAGCCATTACCTGAGTGCCAGACGGGGTAATCGTTTTTCAAAGACGGATGACAATTCCTATACCCACGGCGGGTTATCTCCAGAAGAGGTCGTTGTGCCCTATCTGATCTTTGAAGCGGCCAAAGCGCCTCTCCGGGATCTTACACTACTCTTGGCAACTAAAGAATTCCGCTATCGCAAGGAAACGATTGCTCTGGAGATCGGCAATCCCAATGAGTTTGCTATCGAAAATATCTGTATATCGGTCATCAATTCCAATATCGAAACGGATCAGATAACGATCGACTTGTTAAACGGAAAAAATAAGGGCCTGGTGGAAATGACCGCCCAATTCAAACAGACGACTAATGCTGATGAAAGAAACAACCTGACCCTCCACATTCGATTCACCTGTCATGATGAGCGGCACGAGCAAAGTGTCACGATGCCGATCACAATGCGCGCCATGGTCGAAACAAAGGGCAAAAGCGCCTTCGATGATCTGGAGTAGGAGAGCATTATGGACACGTTTGAGAAAAAAGCACTGGAGAACTTCGGTGAAATTGTCATCAATAAATCCTTTGTCCATCAAGCGGGCTTTGGCAGCCGCGCCATACCCACCTACGTTAGGGAATGGATCATCTCGCACTATATTGCCGGTGAAAGCGATTTAACCGAAGCGGTTCGCCAAAAGATCGCTAAGTTCGTTCATACCTACGTCCCGGATAAAAGCGAAAAGGAAACCATCAAAAACCACCTCTATGAGCAGCAGGAAGTTAAAATACTCGATAATTTCTCAGTACATGTAAATTTGGCGAAGGGAGACCGTTATTTAAGCATACCCTTCTTGGATGAAGATTCCGCTTTCATCACGCCACAAATTGTCCAAGAAAATGACATGCTGCTGAGCAGCGGTTTATGGGGGTTGGGATCTCTCTTTTATGTGCCGCCGTCCGACGGGAAGACGAAAGGAAAAGGCGCGATATGGGCACGGGAATTTCGGCCTTTCCAGTTGGCAAACGTGGATATTGCGTACTTCACAGAGTGTCGGAGTGCATTTACGACATCCGAATGGATCGATCTGATCATTTCTTCGATGGGGTTTAACCATCTTCTATATTCCGAACGGCAAAAGATTCTGCTGATATCTCGGCTTATTTCCTTAGTCGAACCAAGGTACAATCTGGTGGAGTTGGCCCCAAAAGGAACAGGCAAATCCTTTGTGTTTGAAAACATGTCTCGCTATGTGGCTGTTCGTTCCGGCGCGATCACGGCACCGGTTCTCTTCTTTAACGATTCCCGAAAGACGCCCGGTTTGATTACCCGCTATGACTGTGTGGTCATCGACGAAGCACAAAAAGTTAAAGCGGACAGTTCAGGAGAATTGACGGCCCTCTTGAAATCTTACCTGGAAGCTGGCCGGTTCGGACGCGGCAGCGCCGGTTCGATTACCGCAGAAGCTGGGATCGTCATATTGGCTAATATCGACCTTGACCAAAACAGAAGACCCTTAAACGAGGACATCGGTCTGTTTAGAATATTCCCCAATTTTTTAAGAGAGACGGCTTTTATCGACCGATTCTCGGGACTGCTGCCCGGCTGGGATCTACCGCGTATCAGCAAAAAAACCCCATCCGTCTCACTGGGACTGAAAGGCGACATCTTCGGAGAAATTCTCCATACGCTACGGGGTGACATCAGCTATCGCGATTACGTGAAAACAAACATGGAGCTTTCCAATTGTGACGATATGCGGGACAGCAAAGCGATTGAGGCGGGAGCAACGGGGCTGCTTAAAATACTCTTTCCCGATAAGAAACCGGCTGACACAGATTTTTTCCAGTATTGCGTAAACCCCGCCATTGAGCTACGGCAGCGGGTCAGAGATGAATTATGCAAATTGGATCGGGAATATATCCCGCTTACAATACTCTCGAAGTTCCCCGATGATTTTCAAAGTCATCATAGGAAACCATCCTATGCGGATAATTCAAAGCCGGAAAAAGGCGTATCAATACCGAACGACATATTGTCGCCAGCGACTGATGCTCCCCACCAAACTGAAATAACGGAACCTCAAAAAGATGGGGTTGAAACACCTGTCGAAAAAACGGTGCGTATTCAAGATGGTGAAACGGGACAAAGCTATCAACGACTTTTCGGATCATATCTGAAAGGAGCGCGCGTTATCCATGTTACGGATCCTTATATTCGCATGGAATATCAAATCAGGAATTTTCTGATCTTTACCAACGTCATTGACACCTCGGGCGGGCCGGTCAAACTGATCCTAACAACGGCTGCCGAAAATTCTTTCCAGGAACAGACGAATGCAAAAAAGCTGGAAGAGATAAAGGATAGCCTTGCAAAACATGGGATTGAATTCAGTTACGCGTTTAATCCGACCATTCATGATCGAAGCATCGCCTTGGATAACGGATGGCGAATCATTCCGGGTCGCGGGCTGGATATTTTTCAGAAACCGGCATCAAAGTATGAGCTCAGTGAAATAGACCAACGGAAAAGAAAATGCCGGGAATCGGAAATTATCTATCTGAAGGCCGATTGACACAGAAGGAGGCGCTTATGTGGAATAAGGTCATGGCAAATTTAAGCCCCGGTCAGCAACTCCTGACGCCCGGCAGAGGGATTCCCGCCAGCAGACAAAGGCCTTTTATCGTCACAGGTGCCGCCCCAACGCACATAGATATCGAAATCGGAAAATCGCAGACACCAAATCGTCTTCCGCGAGCAATGTTTGATGCCGTCGACACCTATTTTCGAAATAATCCGTCAGGTCTGTTGCGAATTGCCGCTGAACATGCGGTTATCCCAACGGAGGACAGCGTAGATGAAGTTGCCCGCGCTGCTGTCCATTTTCCCCGTGCGATTGGTAACTACGTCGCAGCTATCTTAGAGGCTGCCGGCTGCGTAAGATATTTCATGAATGGCGACCAGAAGTGCATCCGGATTTAGTAAAAAAATTGGAGGGCTCCGATGTCTGAACCAACTGCAATCACTACCGTTGACGATGCTTATCTTTGCCAAATTATCCAGAGCGTCAAGAGACGTCTTGTTTATATGACGCCCGGGATGTCTGATCCAGTAGCCGAGGCTGTCTGTAGGAAATGGGACGAATTACCACCAGAAGCTATCAACATCATACTCGATGTTGATCCTGAAGTATGTCGGATGGGCTTTGGAACGATCGATGCCCTCAAAAAATTAAATGAAAAAGCCAGAAAGCTCGGAAGTGCAATACATGAACAGCCCGGAGTAAGGATTGCACTGCTGATCGCAGATGATGTAACGCTATTCTATGCGCCAACGCCATTGCTTATCGAAGGTGGTTCAGATACTCCGGTTCGCCCGAATGCCGTTAAACTAAATTTGGTGCCCACTGACATCGCCAAAGATATGGGTCTTGAAAAGGCCGGAGGTGGGGCCACCGTAGGAACCAATCCCATAAGTCCTACAAAGATAATGGAGACTTCCAACGATCTGATTCGCAATCCTCCAATGAAGTTCGATATTGCCAGAAAGGTGCGCGTTTTCAATTCACAAATTGAGTTCGTAGAATTCGAGTTAAGAGGTCATCAAATCGGCAAAAGGAAGGTCAATATACCGAGCGACCTGCTTGGCTTGGCAAAGGATGACAAAACCAAAAAGCTGCTGCACAGCTCATTTCAGTTGATTGATGATGAAGATACCAAGATATCAGGGGAGGAGATTACTGCACACAAGGAAAGGATTGCCGATGATTTTCTAGTCAATCTGCCCAACTTTGGGAATGTCATTCTTAGGAGCAAAAAGGAGGAGTTTGAAGCTGCGGTAAAGGAACTTAAAAAACACATCGAGGATTTTCAAAAGGAACTCGAAGCGAAACTTCAGAAGGCCATCGACAATAATCGCTTGGCGCTAGTCAATGCGCTTGCTCCGGCTGTTATCGCACAGACCCCGGAGCGGTGGAAAAAATTCTTACCTTCAAAACCGTCCGCAGCTGATATTCGACAGGTATTGGATTGTGAACTTACAGACCATTTCGGCTCTGCCGAAAGGAACCTCAAGAAAATAGAAGTATCGCTAATCTTCAAAGGTGTCACTTACGAAACGCTGAATAATCCAGAATTTATCAAGACGGTGAAGAAGAGAATGCCTATCCTCAAACTCTATGAGGAGTATGAGGCTGCCAGGGAAGCTCAACCAAGCTTATTCGATAAATGATCAGGACGTAGGCATGTCATTTTTTCACCGTTATATCGGCATCGATTATTCGGGAGCCCAAACGCCGATATCGAGCCTTAAAGGGCTGCGGGCTTATACGGCTGATTTGGACACTCTGCCGACAGAGGTACAACCGCCGCCGAGCCCCCGAAAATATTGGACAAGAAGGGGTATTGCCGAGTGGTTGGTCGATCATCTACAAGAAGATCATTCCACCATTGTCGGTATTGATCACGGCTTTTCTTTCCCCCTACGTTATTTCGAGGTTCACCATCTGCTTCCTGACTGGCCCACCTTTCTCGATGATTTCCAGCGCCACTGGCCGACAGATGGTGATAATGTCTATGTTGATTTCATTCGGGATGGTCTTAGAGGGAATGGCGCCGACCGAACGGGCAATACCCGTTGGCGTCGCTTGACAGAGGAAAGGGCTGGTTCTGCCAAATCGGTCTTTCACTTTGACGTGCCGGGTGAAGTAGCCAAATCGACGCATTCCGGAATACCTTGGTTGAGATACCTTCGCCAGAAGTTGACTGATAAAATCCACTTCTGGCCTTTCGATGGCTGGGAACTCCCACCAGGTCGTTCGGTAATCGTGGAGGTTTACCCATCCTTATGGAGCCGGGGTTTTGTCCGCGAAGACCGCAATCAGGACCAGCATGACGCTTATTCAGTGGCCAGATGGATGCGACAAGTTGATCTCGATGGCAGCATATCAACATCCTTGTCACCGTCGCTGACCCCCGCAGAACGTACGCTTGCCAAAGTTGAGGGATGGATACTTGGCGTGATGTAACAAAATGAAGCGGCATGAAATTTGGGCGTTGCTACACAACCAATAAACTTTCATTTCATTCGATTAAAGGAGAATCGACACGCTCTCTTTCCCACAGCTTCGCTCATATGACGATTGCGGGTCAGATCTTATGGTTTGCCGTCTTAAGCTTTCGAAGCTGAGGGCTTATTGTCCTGCCGTGCATCCACAAGGTATATGTGTGGATCTTTCTCCATTTCAAGTTCCCGTAAAACACGTTTTACGCGATCTAATTCCTCTTCGGTAAAATAGATGATCACTTTGAAACCGGCGGTGGCATCGCTCGCCTTCTGGTATATTTCCAGTTGCTTTTCTAAGTTTCTTCTTAGTTGTGTGTTGCTGGCAAGCTTGAACTCAACCATGGTCTTATCTGAGGAGCCTCTGGACACCTTGAAATCTGCGGGGCCTCGACCGTCGTTAACCTCTCTGCTGACATCCGATGGAGTACCGTGCCAAGTCAGCCGAAAGAGTATATGAACGTCTGTTTCCTTCCGTACTGGTTTTTCGTCCACATAAAAGATCCGATATCCACCCTTGTTTTCAACGACGTCTTTAAAGAACTCAATCTTCTGTCTCGTTTCTTCTTTTGTTTTGCCGGAAATACTATAGAAAGGCGTTTGCTGGTTGAGAAGAGCGATAAGTTCCGCAAACTGCTTAATATAAAGTTTTTGTGACTCAAGAACCTTGGTGGCGCTGAGCGCCACAGCTTCTTCACCAGTATCTTCTTTTTGCCTTATGTAATAGTCGATAATCTGCGGATATTTCTCCAAGGTAGCTTCGATGGCGCGTGCATAATCCTCTTTATTTGGATCTCTATCCCGAGGAATCATGGATTCAAAGTAGTTGTTTATCTGAGCTCTCAGTGAAGAATTCTCGATGGCATCAGGTATGTCCTCAAATCTGGATACCATGTCGGAGTGATTTATCCATGTTTCATCTTTCGTCAATATATCCTTCGGTGTCAGAAGAACATAGTCTCCTTGATAAAAGGGTAAAAAATACGTTTTTGGCATCCAGCGTTCAAGATCATAACTGAATAATGCTCTGTCTACTGCAACATTACGTAAAAACTCCGTCTGGATATGCTCTTTAGCAAATGCCTCGGTGTACTCCAGAAGGTACTGTTTAATAACATTCGTTGTGAAATCACTGATCATGTCACGCCCGACGCCGCCTTTGATAAGACATAGTTTCTCAAGATGACTGCCCTGTGTGACCTGTTCTTCTCCGAAGTCACTGAAGACGAGGACCAAATTCCTGTTTAATGAACGGGCGAAATCACTACCCAGGCCCCGTCCGGAATTCCCACTTTTACAAAAGCCGAGCCAATTCTGCCTCACTTCGGAAAAACAATACCATGATTTCAATAATGCTTCCGATACACTGCCGCGTTCAGACTTACCTTTAAGAAAGCGCAGGTAAGAAATGATATGTGCATGAAGTCTCTGATAATCAGCATTTTCACTGTTGAACAGAAGGAATGGGTCTATGAACAACGGTAGGTCCGTAACCAAGGAGATATTGAATGCTCCATAGTCTTCCAAAATTGACTCGTCGATTTGGAAGACATCACTAAAATACAGGTTCATTATCACTCCTTTGCCTACCAACTTTTGAGTCTCATTTCAGACGTTTCATTGCTACTGGGAGAGTATCAGCACGTTCCCTTGAGTCAGATTCAGCATATACCCCACCTTTGGCCTGGTGAAGATCAGTGTTTCCAGTTCCCCCGGATCGACGGCGACTTTCCCTGCGACGCCCTTCCTGATCTGGGCGATGCAGCGGCGCTTGTGGTCGGAGATCTGGCGCTCGTAAGGTTTGTTGGACCCGTCGTACTTCATGGGACCGGGCCAGAGGCGGCGGTAGATCTCGTCACGGGCTATGATCTGCTTCGGTTTTCCCGCCAGGATCAACAGGTACTGGAAGCTGGCCGGTTGAAGCTTGATCGGACAGCCTCGATAGAAAAAGAGCTGCTGCCCTTCGTCTATGAAGATGACCGGCGGATTGGCAATCCATTCCCGCAGGTCTTTGGCGTCGGCAAGGCGGGTGCGCAGGACGGAAAGAAGTATTTTATCCTGGAGGATGTCGGCAAGGGTACGGGGAAAGGAGATGTCACCAGCCGGGGGCGCGATTGGCAGCGGCGCGGCTTCTGAGTCCGTCCTGGTTTGATCTTTATCCGTGTTGGTTTGTTCGGATGTCTCGCAGATCCCTGTTGTCGCTTTCTGATCCGTCGCTTCTTCCTGTTTCTGATAGTCCTTGTGGAAATGGCGGTAGAGCCGCTCGGCCAGGTGCTTCGGAAGGAGCCTTTCCAGCTCCGTCAGTGGCAGTTCGGCGGCGGCCTCGGGGGTATCGTAGCCTTCGGCGAGCAGGGTGTTGATGTAGGTCCGGCCCAGGCCCCGCAGGCGGATCTTCGAGAGGGCGAGTCCCTTTTCCGTGACGCCATAGATCAGCCGCTGAGAAAGTCGCTCGATCCTGGCGATGGCCCGCGGGTCCCAGCGGATTTCCCTGGCCAGGGAGGCCAGGGTCTCGGCCAGCCAACTGAAGTCCTCCCCCACGCGCTTGATGGCGCCGCTGAAAACCTCGTAGCTGTTCTCGATCTCCTTCGTCTCCGCCGGCGAGATCCACCGGTTCATCATCAGGGCCTTCTTTACGGCCCGCTCCTTCTCCTGGGAGAGCATGCCCGAGATCTTCCAGACGGACTGAAAGACGGGCTTGGTCTCCTCCATGCTGTCGTGGATCGCCTGCTTCAGTTCATAGAGATAGCCGCCCTGTCCCCGCTCGTTCCGCTTGAGGGGGATATAGACGGGAATGGCGTCATGAGACATGGCCAGGAGCATAAGGATTTCAAAGTCGGAGACATTGCGGGGATCGGCATTGTTGAGGAATTCGAGGAAGAAGACGGCGGTCTCCAGGGCGATCCCCTTGGCGGCGGTGTTCTTTCCCAGGGGCGTGGGGATGAGCCGGTCCTTGGCGGTCTTCTCGATGAGGCCCCATTTGACGGAAAGGGCAATGGTCTCCTCGATGACCTTGTCGTAGTCGGCATCGGTCATCTCGGTGTTCCAGAGGGTCCGGCCCGTGAAGGTGCTCTTCAGGAAGGTCTTGATCTCCCCGGCGTCGCGGCAGATCTCCGAGGCGACGAGGTTCAGGATGTGCCGGTCCATCTCCCTGCGGTTCAGCGCGGGGGTCATCTCCTCGATGGGGCCTTTGACGTAATGGTCGGTGTAGAACTTGTGATCCACGTAGGAGGCGGTGACGAAGAGCGCCCGGCCGAAGTCGGAGACGAAGCCGTAACGGGCCACCCGACCGCCCATGTTCTCGTAGTCGGAAACGAGGATGCGTTCCTTGGAGAGGCTTCGCGTATCCCGGAAATACTTCCAGCGCAGCGGCGCGACGATGGCATTCTTCATGGGGAGATTGAGGCCGACGGCGAGGGTGGTGGTCGTGCAGAGGACGCGGATCTCCCCCTTGCGGGTGTAGCGCTCGACGATGTCCCGCTCCTCCCAGGAGAGATCGGCGTTGTGGACGGCGACGCCGCTGCTCAGAAAGGTAATGAGCATGTCCTTGGAGACGCTCTCTTCCAAAGCGTTCATCTCGGCGATGGCGCCGGCGGCGGGCGGAAGATTCAAGGCATGGGAGAGGTGGTGGGCCAGGGCTTCCGTCGTGGGCTTGTCGGGAAGGAAGATAATGGTCTGTTCGCCCTTTTCTTCCACAAGGAACTTGGCCGTCTCCACGTACTGCCCTGCTTCCCTTTCGGACTTGAGAGCGAACCACTCCTCTTCGCCTTCGAGCCCGCTGTTGAACTCTCGGTAGCGGAACCTGCCGTCGAAAAAGACGCCCTGGCGAAGCTCCACGGGGCGCTTGTCCTCCCGGATCATTTTGGCCCGGAGCCATTGGGCCAAGGCCTCGCTTTTGCCCAGGACGGCGGAGAGTCCCACGAGCTGGGGCTGCTTCGGGTTCAGAAGGATCCGCGTGAGGAGGACCTCCAGAACGGGTCCCCGCTCCTCATCGGTCAGGTATTGCAGCTCATCCACCAGGACGAGGCCGATGTCATTGATGAGCTTGGGGTTGCCGACGAGAAGGGAATGGAGCTTCTCATAGACGATGATGGCAATGTGGAACCGGCGGCCCTCGATGCGCTCGTCGTATTCGCGGCGATCATGGGTGGAGATGACGGTCTGGATGCCGGCCCTTTCGTAGTCCTCGTGGAACTGCTCGAACTTTTCTTCCGCCAGGGCCTTGGTGGGGACGAGGTAGAAGACGCGCTTGCCCTTGCTGCCGTAGTGGAGGGCGAGGATCTCGCCGACGAGGGTCTTGCCGGAGGAGGTGACGGCGGAGAGGAGGAAGTTGCCGCCGTTGAGGATCTGATATTCCTTGAAAGCCCGCTCCTGGATGGGGAGGAGCTCTGCGCCGTATTTCTCTTTCAGGATGGCGATGACGTTCGGGTCCAGCCCGAAGGCTTCCAAGAGGTCGATGCGCATGGCGTTAATCAGTCCTGGTCTGTCCTTTCCGGTGATCGTACCGGCCGATCTTAACGGCGGCGGATCACCTACTCAAGGCCCAAACGACAAAGGGGAGTCGTATTATTTATCGATCATGCCGGATTCTTTCTCCACGATTTCATAGCGATACAAGGCGGCAGCGGTTGCGTTGATAAATACCACTATTTGCTTGATTTTACAAAGGATGAATATGGCATAACCCGAAATAAAAAAAGGCATCGCCGGAATTGACCGGGATGCCTTTCATGGGTGGGCTGCTTGCGGGATCAGAAGGGAATCTCATCGTCCTCGGCAGCGGCGGGGACGTCCTCATCCGTTGTGGCGGGATTGCCGTTTTTGCCGCTCAGGAGTTCAAGCTCCCGCGCCCGGATCTCCACGAGGTTGTGGTTCAAACCCTCGCTGTCCTGCCAGGTTCGCTGCTGCAACTGACCACGGACGCCGACCTTGGAACCCTTGGCGCAGTATTCGCCGATGACCTCCGCCAGGCGCTGGAAGGCCGAGACCCGAAACCAGTGGACCTTCTTGACCTTCTGGCCGTCCTTCCCCTTGTAAACTTCGTTGACCGCGACGGTGAAGCTGGCGACGGGGACGCCGCTCGCGGTGTACCGGATTTCCGGATCCTGCCCCAGATTGCCGACGATGGTGACTGTGTTGATCATGGTTCGTTCCTCCTTTCGATTGCTTCGATGTAGGGTGATAGTTTATTCATGGCCATCCACCTGTGTGTTGGCCCCTTCCTGCTCAGTCTGATCTCCGGGACCGAGCTGACCTTGGCCGTTGCCGTTCCGTTTTCCGTTCAGGGCGTCCTGGACCCTGACGACGAGCTGATCCTTCAGGGCGGATAGCGCCTCCAGATGACCCGGATCGTTTTCGTCCAGCGTCGCCCGGGCCGTGTAGGATACGCAGCAGGAGTTGAAATTGACACTTTTCTTTTTAGAAACCATGACTTCGACTTCCGTGACTTTCATGGCCGCTACCTCCTTGAGTTGATGGTTAAAGTACTTTTCCAGGATGTCGTTGACGATCCTGTTCATGGGGAGACGGAGGGTTGGTTTCAGTTCCCTCAGCCTCTGACTGTTGACCTGCGTGAGCTTCATCGTTTTCACCTCCTTTCACCCGCTTTACAGCTTCAATCTGATCTCTCTGCGCACCCTGCCGGGTGATAATCCGGAAGGCCCGCTCGAAGTCGTGGAGAAAGCGGAGACTGGCCAGGGTCTGGTGGATATTGACTGGATTCATGGGACACCTCCTTGATGGTATTTCACTTGAGAGACAGCCCTGATGAAATTTTCTGTGAGGGATCGCGTCCCGAAGATGAAAGAAGCATCCGGCACGCAGAATGGAGGATAGGGGGAAGCGCCCGACCGGACGGTCGCGACCGGAGGGAGAGGCCGTCCGGCGCCCTGGAGTCCGCGTCAGCGGTCTCGAGGGCGAGGGCGCGAAAAGGGAGACGTGTCTCGTCCGGAGCGTCGCGGAGGGCGAGTCACGGCGACCGCCGAGGCGGGGCGTCACGCACGTGTCGCCCCGACGAGGGAAAAAGGACGCCCGGGGCCGCCTGTCTCCGACGAAGGAGGAGTCAGGCGGCTGTCGGGCGCACCAATGAGCAGGCGGGCGGAGCGAACGCGGGTTTGCGGTCGCGGAGCCGGCCGCAACGCCCGAGGACCGGCAGTCCGAACGCAGTGAGGTCTGCCGGGACCGGGAAAAGGGGAAGTACCTCTTGCCGGAGGGACGGGCCGGTCGCCGCGCAGCGGTCGTCCGGCGCGTCCCGGAGGCAGGAAGGCGTGATTCTCACCAGACCCGTTCCGGGCGCGTCCAAGCGAAGCGAGGTCGCGCCGGGTACGGGGCGCCTGCAACGTACAAAGCCGGAGGGCCGAGGCGGTCACGCGGCGCAGCGCGTGTCCGCCGATGGCCCGGAGGCTGAAGGGAGCCCCCTGGGGCGGACGGGAGCAGGCGAGGATCGCTTGCGGCGGCGGCGCGAAGCGCTGCCCCGCAGGCGGACGCAGCCGCCGGGTCGGGCGGGGGAAAGGCTGGCGGGACGCCTGCTGCGAGTCACAGGACATGGCTGCGCAGCCGGTCATGTCTTGTGCGAAGCGGTGCAGGCGGCATGACAGCCGGAAACGGGGCCGGGTGGGCGGGGTTCTATGCTCAGCGTGCTCATAGCGACGAGAAGAGCGGGAAAAGCAGAAAGTACTGCGGGTGTTGACCTGGTTCTTTGTGCAGCGGTAATAATCAAGCGTACGCGCCCCGAGACAACCCGGCATCTCTTCGCCGGGTAGTTCGAGGGGCACAAGCGGGCCGCTGGCGAGATTGTCTTCGCAGGCTATCCCCGCCAGCCGGAAATGGGGTCGGGCGGGCGGGAGATGATAATTGCAAAGGGTGTGACGGACCTTGGGGCCGGCGCGACCTTTGCTGTCAACTTGGCATTATGGCGCACGGCAAATGAAAAACCCCGGACCTTCTCCCGGATCATGCCAGCAAACCGGAAGGAAGCCCGGGGCAGATCCTCCGGAAGCACATCTCCCAGAGGATGGTTTCAAGGCCGGATAGCTGCCTGCTGATCATGATAGGCCTCCCAGATGACGATCCATTCATGCTTCCGGGGCGGATCGGCCATCTTGATATCGCCGCGTTGGATCTTGAAGAGCCGCGCACCCAGGGCGGCCAGATTGCCGTTGGCATTGCGGACCTGATGCAGGAGCCTTCGGGCGGAGATACTCAGAGATTTCCCGATTTCCGCCATGATCCGCCGCTCCGTTTTCCGATATTCATACCAGAACACCCCGGCCTGATCACGGGCCAGATCGAGGGCGTAAACCCTCTTCCCGAGATCACGGAGCGCATCCAGATCGGCAATGCAGCGGACCTTGCGCAGTAAGCCCTTGTAAGAGCGCGGCTGCCTTTCCTCCCAGGTAAGATCCATCGCCTCCGCAAGTTCATCATATCCAATGACATGGTAGGCATAGAGATCGGGGATCTCTTCCCGATAAGCCTCATCGGGATACCCGGAAAGATCCAGGGCATCATCGGCATCATCATCAGCATCATCTTGAAGCGGTTCACCGACATCGTGATCCCAGGAGACCTCCACCTCCGCCAGATTCATGGCGATGTGTTCGAAATAGGCCACGCCCGCTTCGATTCCCTTGGCCTTGACCCAGCCGATGAAGGCATCGACCATCTTCGGCGTGGCCTCGATGATCGACCAGGCATCGGCCAGAACGACCGCCTGGGGGAATGTGCAACCGATTCGCTTCCGGAGAATCTCCGGCCGGAGGTGAACGGGACAGTGGGACTTGACATTCAAATGCGGGGCGACCACCGCCCCATCGGCGACGGCGCAATCCTCGAAGATCATCCGATCCAGTTGATTCATATCCCGGACGTGGAACGCCATGCCGAGATAGGCCTCACCATAATCTTCATGATTGAACAGATTGATTTCAGACGACGTGGTTTTCATGATGCACCTCCTATTCTTTCTCGAAATACGTGAAGACATAAGCCCCGGCCAGGGAACGGCAGGGAACCCAGGAACCGCGGACAAAATGATGAAGACACGACGGACCATCCACCGGGAAGACGACCACGGCCAGATCACGCCGGATGGCCTGCTCGACGGTGAACCAAGAACCTGTAGAACAACCGGAGACGAAAGCGACCACGCCGGCAGAGGCCCGGACAATGGCGCAATTTCGGATGAGAAGCGCGGCAACCACCTCCCGGCGGGAGGAACGCTCCGACGCTGAACCTTCAATTATCTCACCGCCCAGAGCGGCGAACCGGGAGAGCCAGGGCAAGCAAGACGGCGGGGCCAGTGACAGATCACCGGGCAGGAACACCGAAGAGCCCTTGCAGGCGGAAGCGCCATGGCGGACCATGGAGCGAAGCGCCGCGAGATCGGCGCCCACGGCGCCGCCCGAACAGATCCGATGCCCGCGGGACAAGAGCAGATCGACCACATCCCCGACGCGGGAATCCCATTCGCTGGGCAGGCATCGGGAACCGATGACGGACCAAATAGACATAACCAACACCTCCTCTCGATTTTTCGCTTGACACCAGCGCGGGGCGAACGAGCGTGGCGGAGACAGGCCAAGCGAGCACAGCGCAGACGGATGACGAGCGACGCAAGCGAAGCGCGGCGGAACGAGGAAGAAGGCGGAGCGGCGGGAGCGGGCCGTTGTCGGAGCAGCGAGTGAGCGCGAAGGTAGTCAAGGGCGCAGGCAAGGAAAAGGAAGATTTTTTTCGGCACTGACCGTGAGCGCCTTACCTCTAAAGCCCCTTCACGGGCTGTGACGGAAAAAATACGCTTTTCCGGTGGGCTGCAAGGCCCATCGGGCCGAAGCCCATGCCGGAGCTCGTATACCCTTGACGGCCGGAGCCGGGAGCCCGCGCTACAATGGAAAGCGTTAGAGAGAGGAGGTACCTTTTAGAGGGTGGGTGGCGGGTCCCCCTTGAGGGGGAAAGAAAGGGGGTGATCAAAACGGGCGATGCGGTCGCCCCGTGGCGATCTTATCGACAATCGCGCGCAAAGCGCACCCGGCGACCGGGAAAAGGCAGATTGCAGGGGGCGTGACAGAGCCGTCAGGCGATGGCGCGACCCATGCGTACCTCAGCAAGGGACATGACAGACCCGTTGGGGCTGGCATGTCCCTTGCCCTTGAGGGGCGGGTGGTCGGGAATTCCCCCTCCGGGGGATGCAGGGGGGACAGGGAAAAATGCAAGGGGCGTGACGGCCATCCGTCCGGTGGCCGGCGCGAACCTTGCGTACCACCATTGGTGTCTTTGTTTGCGGCCTCGCTCGCTCTGCTCTGTTATGACTTTTCTGTAACCTGATCTATCGGGGTCGACAATTCTTCATACTCGACCCTCAGAAGCGTGTTGATCTCGTCGCAGCGGATCAGGGCAGAGATGTCACGGATGCTGCCAATCTGAATCTTCCTGGGACCTCCAGAACCACCCATGCAGACAAGTCGCCATTCCGACTGATAGGCAAATTTCCTAAGCTTCTTGAATGGACCCAATTTCCCTGTGTGATCATCATCCACGTATTCAACCAAGTCGCCTTTGGCTTCTATTTCACTGGTTTTAAGGATCGCTTCAATTCTTGTCATGAATTCCTGGGGGTTCAACATGACAAGGGCATGCTGCCCGAACCTGAAGTTGCGTTCGTCGATGGGGAAATTCCCTATTACCGGGCGCAGGGCATACATGCTGAAGATGTTGATCTTCTCGGGTGCTGGTGGGTGCATCCGGATGACCCAGTTCCCTCCAATGACGAGATCTGACCCATCGGGCTGCCGCATAGTCACTTTGGGCCCCCTGGTGACCTCGGCAACGCAATCAAAGGGATCACCTCGCAGTTCCTCGTCCTCGATGCCCCAAAAATAGGGAAGCTTGTTCATGTAAAGCAGCCCCTTATCTCTGAGTTGTAAAAGGTCTACTTCTCGGCCGAACTTGATTAACGTTCCACCTGATTCGGGCACCTCGCATCCTTTCTTCGAGATCGGCGATTCAGAATCGATCCTTAACTCTTCCTCTTACTCTTATGAAAAGTTGGAGGTTCCCACTCAATATCGGCCTTCTCGTCATCGTCATCGCCATCCTCTTCATCCCAACCAGCGATCCCTTCTTCGTCATAAAGAAGAGTTAAGACATGCCCGTACGAATTAAGAGGCAGAGACCACTCCAGTATCTCGGTATGCGGCTCCACTCCCTTACCCGCAATCCATTCGCAGGCTTTTACGTCTTCAAAGTTGTCAGCAGGCACACAACCCTGAAAAATATTGAAGGCAACAGTACCCCTCGACACGAGACGACTGTCCATTTGCACATAAGGCCGGAATTCTTTCGATTTGTGAAACCACCGAATCTTTCCTGCACAACTGACAATGAGGCAGCAAGCGAAATCAGAAAGGTCAATGAATCTGATCGCCGTTGCGGTTAACGAAGTCTGGCTCTTCCCGGCAAGGTCCTTGATGGCATCCCAACCCGGCTCCATTTTCTTCACTAAAGGCTGATATATGTTTTGGGGCATGAGAAGCTCTGCCGCAAATTCGTTTGCCCTGAGTTCCATAGGATCAATCGTCGATTTAAAAGACTCCACTACCTCACTCGAACAGTAAAACTCTGTTTTTCTGAGTCCATCCATACAATAATGGCCTAACTCATGGGCGATGGTAAAATTTTTTCGACCCTGTTCAGTAATGCGGTTGCTTACGCAGATGAGACTGTGACCAGTAGAGGGATGCAGGATTAGTACGCCATCCAATCCTGTTAAATGATCTTCTCTATAGCAAATTCCTAGCTTCCGGCATATTTCAACCGGAACAATAGGAAGCTCTGCAATCCCCAGCTCCTCCAAGAAACTCGAGGCTTCAGCCTGCGGAATCATTCATTCTATCCCTGATTTTGAGATTTTAGAAACTCGATATGTTTTTTAATGACCTCCTTATCCTGGCTGCTTAGAGATGCAAACCCTCGAAAGAAGGTCTTTATATCGCCGGATTGGAGTAGATCTTCAATTTCTGATTTATCGGTCTTCCCCATAAGATAGTCAAGAGAAACCTCTAAGACACTGGCGATGCGATGCAATACCGGAATAGAAGGGACTCTATTTCCTTTCTCGATCTGTGATATGGCTGCAGGTGTAACACCCGCTTTTTCGGCAAGTTGCGCTTGATTTATGCCCTTGCTTTCTCTCGTTTTTGTGATCCGCATACGGAGTACACTTTCATCAAAGTTCTTGCGCATAACGCCACCTCCTTGTCCTGTTAGGGTAACCTATAGCATAAAAATTCACAGATCGGTAAGAAAATATTCACAACACGGCTTGACAATTTCCCTGGCAATGATTATCATTCTGTTAACTATAAATCAACAACAAGGAGGTAGCACCCATGGGAAAGCCGAGAGACACTTACAAATACTACTTTAAGATCGGAAACAAGATTGTTCACGGCGGGATCACCGATGACATAGAGCGGCGAGAAACCGAGCACCAGCAAAAATGGCCCAACGGGCATATAACTCAGGTTGGGCGGCGTACCACCGAAGAAGCAGCCCGGGAATGGGAGAATGATAAGGGTTTCAGCTAATTATAGTGAGGAAACGATGATGATCAAGCCGATAAACGGTAAGGCCTCAAACGAAAACAAACATTTCCAGATTCTTTCTCTCGATGGTGGCGGGATAAAAGGTCTATTTTCCGCTGCCATCCTTTCCCACTTCGAAGATGATTTCGGCATCAAGGTGTTGGCGGCGGAAAAAATTAGACCAAAAATAGCGGTGGTGGTTTTAGTGCTGAGCCAAGGCAGTTATCCACAGCCATCCCGAAGCGGCCCTTCGGCGGAGCATGGCTTCGGGATGGCTGTGGGTAACCGCCGCCGGGTGTTGGACGGCGGGGATTTTTTCTTAAAAAGCATTTTGTTTGTAACCTTCTGATTTTCAATTCCATATTTGCAAAAGAATAAGACGCCGGTAGAAAGGTAGCCGCCCCTATGGGGGATTAAGATAGAGGGAGGCTGCCTTTGAGGAAGAGATGCGCGTATTGCGGGCGGTATTTTATTCCGGACAGACGAGCGGGGGTGAAACAGAAGGCCTGCGGCCGGCCGGAATGCAGAAAGAAACGGAAACAGGAAGCGCAGCGGCGATGGCTGTCCAGGAATGAGGGCTACTTTCGGGGACGCTATGAGGAGATCAAAGCATGGCGTCTCAGGAAGAAGACGCAAACTTCGGGCGCGATGATACAAGACGAGATACCCCGTTCAAAGCCAATCCGGAAGTACGTTTTGCTGATCCCGGAGGATAAAACAGGGATGATACAAGACGAGATCATCCTGCGAAGGCTTAACGGCATTACGTTTGCGGCGCATGGCGGGTGATACAAGACGAGATAGACGAAAGGAGGATGGATGATTTAAACCGATCCCCGCGGTCTGCATCAGAAGAAAACATCATCAGGAAAAGATGGAAAGACAAACGAGCAGACAAGCGAACCAGAGCAAAAAGGGGGATCGGGATATGGACGAAGAGCATTTAGTGAATCAGGTTCGTCATTTGCAGGAAGTCGAAGGCTTGAGCATTCGCCAGGTGGCCGATGCCCTGGGCTTGTCTCGAACAAAGGTTACCCGGTTGATCCGGCAGGGAAAAATCCTGCGCAAGCCGCGTAAAAGCATCCTTGACGAGTATGCGCGCCTGATTGAAGACTGGTATGAGGCCTATCCGTCGCTGAAAGCCAGCCAGATTTATGACCGGCTGCAGACGTATGGATTTTCCGGTGGTTACACCACGGTGAAAGAATACACCCGGCCGTTTCGCCGGAAAAAGAAACGGATGTACCACGAGTTGACGTTCCTTCCGGGCGAGGAAGCGCAGGTCGATTGGATGCAGCGCTCTTTTCCGTTCGGCACGGCCTACGGCTTTGTGTTGATCTTGTCTTACAGCCGGTATCTGTATTGCCGGTTTTATCCGCGGCAGTCGATGGAGTTTTTTCTGGAAGGGCATATCGAAGCTTTCCGGGAGACAGGCGGCATTCCCCGCCGCGGCCGTTATGACAATCTCAAAAGCGTTGTGATCAAACGACGGCCGGAGATTACCTTCAACAGTCAGTTTCTGGACTTCGCCAGGCATTACGGTTTTTCTCTTTATGCCTGCACACCCGGAAGAGCCAACGAAAAAGGCCGTGTGGAAAGAGTGATCCGGGATATCGGCGGATTTATATCGGTGAATGCTTTTACGGATATGGATGATCTCAACCGGAAAGTCACCCTCTGGCGTCAAGAGCGCAACAAGACGGTTCACCGGTCCACCGGGAAGGCGCCGCTGGATTTATTGCCGGAAGAAAAACTCAAAACATTGCCGCAAATCCCTTATCGGGCCTATCGCCTGAAAATGGCTACGGTTACGCCAACGGGGTTTGTCCATTTTGAAACGAACCGTTACTCCCTGCCGTCCGGTTACAGTCATCAGTCTTGCACTCTGACGGTTTATCCCCGGCGCTTGGAGATCGTCATCGGCCATCGGACGGTTGCCACCCATCAACGCTCCTTTCTGAAAAATCAGACGATCGAGCATCCCCTGCATCGGGAAAAGCTCATTTCGATCACACCGCATTTTAAAGATCAACGGATTTTGCAGTTAATGACGCGTATGGACGAGGCGGTTGCGCTCTTCCTGAGGCGCGCCGAAGCCCAAGGCGCCGATCCTGTAAAAGACGCTTATGTCCTGTTTAAGCTCCTCAAGATCGTTTCCAAAGCCATGCTCCTGTCGGCCGTTCGTCAGGCCAATGCGCTGGGCACCTTCCAGGTGTCCTACCTGCAGAATCTTCTGACACCTCAGGCGAATAATCCGCAGCCCGTTTATCCACAAAACACCCAGCTGTTGCAGATCGACTATGAAAGGAGGGAGTTGGCCCGCTATGATGACCTTATCTGATTTATGGAGGCACTTCCGGTTTTTGACCGATATGGAGACGTTCTCGGAGGAACAAAAGGCCACGCTTCATTCCTTTCTTGTACAGGAGCATCAAAGACGAGAAAATCGCCGCATCGAATATCTTTTGAAAATGTCCGGCATGAAGCGCGTCAAGCTGCTGTCTGATTTTGACTGGAAATTTAACCCGAAGGTTCCCCGGGACAAGATTCTGGCGTTTATGAATACCGACTGGCTCAAAAGCCCCGCCAATCTGGTGATGATCGGCCCGACAGGCGTGGGAAAATCTCATATCGCCGCCGCCTTCTGCCACGATGCCGTGATGAAAGGAAAACAAACGGTTTTTACGACTTTATTCGATCTGACGGCCAAACTGGCCAAAGCCAAAAACATTTATTCGCTGATCGACTATTATGCGCGCGTCCATGTCCTGTGTCTGGATGAACTGGGGTATGTGATCCCCTCCAAGGAACAGGCGGACGCTCTGTTTCAGATTATCTCCAAACGTTCGGAAGTCTCCACGTCCATTATCACCACGAATCTCGTCCCCTCCGACTGGGGAAAAATCTTCGATACGGCCACCGCTTCGGCGATTCTGGATCGCCTCAGCCTCAACGGCCGCTTTCTGACGTTTGACGGGAGGTCTTATCGCAGCAAAAAATAGCGAGTCTTCGCGTAAACCGGAATCTCTACATCGCTAACGAACAGCCCCGAATCCGGGGACAGGGGATTCTCCGCTCTTTGAACAATCCCGCGGCAAGGGATATCTTTATCCAATCTCCAAAATACAGTGGGACAGCTCCGCCGCTTTTGGCTCTTCTAAGGCGCCGCCAACAGATTATTACTTTTTCCGGGTCTCCAATGTACGTTTGTTGGACTGGGTGGCTGTCCTAACTAGCGGGGAAAAGTCCCAGTCCGGTTTTCAGATAATTACCGATTTTATTATCCAAATTATTTGGGATGGTTTTTTGGGGGCTATTTTTGCCCATCTTTTAATCAAAATTTCTTCCAAAGGGATTATGATTAAAGCGACTTTATATGGCGCGTTGCTTTGGTTTTTCATCCGGTCAATTGCGGTCCTTTTTAGGTTAAATCCTTTAATCATCGGCCAAACTTTTCCGGGACGTTTATCAAATCTGTTGGGAGCTGTTTTGTGGGGGATAGTGCTGGGATATTTGCTGCAACGATTTGACAAAGTATTCGAAGATTAAAGGAGTCATGATAAATTGTTAACAGATCCTTTGGTTCTATACTATTTTGCTTTTCCACTCGGCCTATTATTGTTGTTGGTAATTTTTCTAAACCGGAAAGAAATTAAATCATTGTTCTGGTTTGGAATAATTTGGGGTACAATACTTACCACCATAATCATATTTATTCTTTCAAATATTTTCCACTTATTAACATACCAGCATGTATACCCTTTTACTATTTTTAATTTGCCGTTGTTTCTTGATTTGGCTTGGGCACCGGCCATAATAATATTTATCCATTTTTTGCCCGATAAAAAAGTAGGGTATGCTTATTATACTTATATTGTCTTTTTTGCATTGCTCAATGGGGCAAATGATGAGGTCTTTCATCAAATCGGGTTATTAAAATATATTCACTGGAATCCATTCTTTCGATTTCTGATATCCCTACCCTACTTTTATTGGCTGGCAGTCCATTATCAAAGTCTAAAATTCAAAGGTGTTATTGAAGAAAATAGTTGGAAATAGCAGGCCAACATTTAGTATATTTAATCCTCCAAATATTTTCAATATCTGCTTTACGTCTAAGAATTACTTGGCTGAATTTAATGTTACAAGTACTTTCAAGGCATCGTTCAAAGATTTTACATCATGAGTACGGATATAGTCCACATTCATATAGCTCAGATAAATCTCTGCCGCTAATGTGGCCGGCCCTCGCTCCTTCACCTCGCGGTCTACGATGTTCCCTAAAAACGATTTTCGAGAAACTGAAACTAAAATGGGTAAGTTGAAGTGATCTTTCAACCGGGTGATGTTTTTTATTACATAGATTGATGATTCGGGATTGGAACCTAGGAAAAATCCCATCCCCGGGTCTAAGATAATCCGGTTGAGTGAAACTCCCGCATTTTGAAGGGCATCAAGGCGCTGTGTAAAGAAATCAATCATTCCGGCAAATACTTTTTCCGGGTCTGTTTCGACAATCGTGGCCGGTCCTAAACGCTGGACAGAATGCATTAGAATGAGTTTACAACCGGATGCCGCCAATTTGGGGTATATTTCAGGATAGGGAAATCCCTGGATATCATTTATATATTGAATTTTTTTGTTCAAAGCATATTGCTGAACGCTTGATTTGAAGGTATCGATTGATACTGGAATGTTTTTAGTAAGTAACTGGTTAACGATGGGGATTAAGCGCTCAATTTCTACTGTGGGTTCAATATCTTTGGTAGCGGGATTACTGGAAGCGGCACCTAAGTCAATAATATCCGCTCCGTCGGTCATAAGCTGGAATGATTTTTTCAGGGCTTGATCGGAGTCCAGGTAAAGTCCGCCATCAGAAAAACTGTCTTCGGTTATATTTACAATCCCTAATATTTTTGGCCGGGAAAGTTTCATGAGATATGTCCTTTCGTAAATTGTTTCATTTTTAGATAGTCTTTCGAGTAATTCGCATAATTATCAATATTTTCCTGCTGAAAGTTTATCGATTTGTTTGGATTGTAATATTGGGTAAAGTATCGGATGAGGGAATTGGATGATTTAGCGTAAAAGTTTTGATACAGACATTTGAAACTTGTGCTCCGCTGGATATTTTTCTTTTGAGAGTTCATGGCAGCCCCTTAAACGGAGGTAATATGTAAGGTACGAAATCACAGGATGCCGACAGGGAGAAGCGACCCGCTCTCCCTGCACCCTCTAAGGCCAAGGGATTGGGCCGTCAATCCCTTGGAACCCACCGGACCGGGGCACATCCCCGGTTCCCCTTGATGTCTCCGGAATCCTATCCGGAGCACGGTAATATTTTAACCGGATACCGCCATCCTGGCGGCATCCTTCAGGGCTGGTATCAAGGGACGACGGCTAAAAACGTCCTGTTTTAAAGCCGCGCTGCCTCATGTCCTATTCGGCGTTGCATAATGCTTACTTCTACAAAAAGATGATTTTGCCATTGGGCGCGAGGGCATCACCCGCCGCGATCAAACCCCGATAATCCGTCCCCGTCGCCTGCCTGAGCGACATATTTTCGGCAGCAAGCATTTCCGCAGACGGCCGCTCCCCGCCGGGAAAATAAAGAAATTTGTTTTGCATATTACAGCCTCCCAAAAATATTACGATGATAAGAAATAGCCATTGCTTTTTCATGACCCGTAGTGACGATCCTCACTCTTTCCGATTGCCGGTAAAAGTAACATATCCTGGTATTTTGTAAAGCAGAATAGTTTAATGAAACTAAACAGGTAGGCAGCTCTTATCCCTCGATGCATCATTTTTATAGCATTAAATTCCCGTTTCGGTTAAGTAGCTTTCCATGAATACGGATTGGCTATTGGTGAATACCACTGAAACCGCTCAACGCGCCGCCGAATATTTGCGACAGGCTTCGATACTGGGCATTGATACGGAATATGATTCATTTCGCTACTTTAGGGAAAAACTTTGTAACAACGCCAATCACTGCTGTCCCAACGTCGCTTATCCTGGATTTTTTAGCAAGTGGAATGACTATAGAAGAAATTTTGACTGAATACCCCCATTTGGAAGTTGAAGATATTCAGGCCGCATTAGCTTACGGGGCGGAAATGGCCAGGGAACGTTACGTAGAAATCCCAGTGGAGGCAATAGGTTGAAATTTAAGCTTGATGAAAATTTTGGGGCAAGAACTCAAGGGCTTTTTCAAGAAGCCGGGCATGACGTGAAAACTGTCCGGGGTCAAAAATTACAAGGATGTAATGATAATACTATTTGAATATTTCTCTTGACAATAGAACGATCGTTCTACTATGTCTTATCGCTTCGGGATGGATTTATCCACCCTGTGAAGCGAGGAAGACATGCCATTGCCAGCCGCCGTTTACCGGCCCCGCCACCCGCAAGATTCGGATTATTACCATTGTGTAGAGGATTATTTTGAAACCTTTGTGCAGGACTATGACGAACAGTTCTCACGACAGTATGGTTTCTGGCGGCCTTATATCGCACAGGTGATCTACCGTTATCTGGATTGCGGCGATCTGCAACACGGTTTTGCCCGTGTGAAATGCAAAGACTGCGGACACGAATACTTACTGGCATTCTCCTGTAAGCGCAGGCACTTCTGCCCGTCCTGCCATCAGAAACGCGTGGTGGAATTCGGAGAACGGCTTTGTGTGGAAGTCCTCAAAAAGATTCCTCACCGGCATTTTGTCTTTAGCATCCCGAAGATTCTTCGTCGCTATTTTCTGTATGATCGAAAGCTTCTTGCCGCCCTCAGCCGCTGCGCCTGGGAATCGTTGAAGATCTTCATTCAGGATGCCGTCCCTGAAAATACCCCAATCCCCGGTGCTGTCATCGCCATGCAGACGTTTGGTGATTTCCTTGGATTCAATCCGCACTGCCACATTCTCGTAACCGATGGCTGCTTCTATGGCGAAAAGGGCATGTTCCGCGTTGCTCCGCCTCTGGAACTGAAAAAGCTGGAGGCCATCTTCCGGCACAATGTTTTCAAAATGCTTCTCGCCAAAGGGAAAATTACCCGCGAATTGATCGCCATGCACTCTTCATGGAAACATTCCGGTTTTCACGTCTTCTGCGGCAACCGCATCTCGCCCACTGATGATACAGCTATGGAAAATCTGGCGCGTTATATCATTAGGGCATCCTTCTCTCAGGAGCGGATGCAGTATCTGGAACAGGAGGGGACTGTTGTCTATACGGGAAAGGACAGAAAGACAAACAAGGTCTTCCCCGCGATGGAATGGCTGGCCGCAATGTGTACGCACATCCCGAATCGTGGCGAACAGATGGTGCGGTACTACGGATATTACAGCAACGTCGCACGGGGAAAACGGCAGAAGGCAGGCAAAGATGATGCCGTCCCCTGCATCCTTGAACCACAGGGAAACGAAAAGGCATTCAGGAAAAGTTGGGCACGACTGATCCAGAAGATATACGAAGTTGATCCCCTGGTCTGTCCAAAGTGTCAGGGGAAAATGCGGATCATCAGCTTCATCGAAGATGCGCAGGTCATCCGCGACATCCTCAAACATTTGGGCATCTGGCTGGTCAGATCAAGGCCGCCGCCGAAAATCCATGACCCGCCAAACCGGGAATACGCCGCTGCCAATCTCCAAATCCAACCACACAACGATACTATCTACGGCGACCCAGAATACACCTGGGATGAATACATTCAGTCATAACGCATTTTTAAAAAATAAAATAAGGCGTGCCGGAGAGGTTTGTCCGAATTGGGACTGAAACGACCTTTATGGCGGGTGAACAGATCAAAAGGTGAGCAGATTTACCATAAGGACGGATGTTGCAGAGTACCTTCAACGCGGTCATTAGAGCAGCACCCTACATTTTGTGGTCAAGATTTCCTTGACATACAAGTGTGGCTTTCCTATACTCACTTCCAAAGAAAGCAAGGTCTTATCAAGAAAGTCAAAATATATTCACCTGAAGGGAAGTTGCTTGGAATGACGCCGTATAATTATTGGGATCGAAGTCCATCTGGGACAGAAACGTCTTTTCTCCTTAAATGCGATGGATATATAGACAAAATAATTAGTGTTAAAAAAGATGTATTATATGTCCATAGATTAATACTGCCACCGCTATTAGCGCTTCCCTGGGTACTTGGATATGAAGAAGAATATTACTTTGAATTAGACAAAAAGGATATCCCCATTCAAGAGGCAAATAAAACAGTGAACTAAATGGGAATCATTTACATGGAGTAGTATCATCATAAGTAATTGGAAATGCATTATCCAACAAGGCGCTGCACCGGATCGCAAGCCGCTGGCTTGCTCCCGGTGAGCTTTTCGTTGGGCTATACCAAGGATTTATAAATATGACATTTCCTATTCTTGAATACGACTCAACTCGTATAGCTTTTATTGAACCTTCAAAGGTCATCAAACCTCTGGACATGCCTGAGCTTTGTGTAATCTGTTTTTTCAGAGAAGTGATCGATAAAGTGGTAATCGAGCACAATGCAAAGGTATTGGTAACAGACTATTGGGAGGATGGACCTCATCCCATTTATGAAATTGAATACTGTGACCAGCGATTGGCATTCTTCCATCCAGGTGTCGGCGCTCCACTGGCTGCAGGCCTGCTCGAAAAGGTCATCGCTTATGGTTGTCGTAAATTCATGGTTTGTGGAGGTTGTGGAGTTCTTGACAAGCCTATAACGGTTGGTACCTTGGTTGTTGTATCCAGCGCAATTCGCGACGAAGGCGTTTCGTATCATTACCTGCAGCCAAGTCGAGAAGTGTTTGCGCACGAAGCGGGGGTGAAGGCCCTTGTAAACACCCTGAGCAATACGAACGTTCCGTATCATATCGGTAAAACTTGGACGACCGATGCGCCTTTCAGGGAGACACCGGATAGAATTGCCATGAGAAAAGAAGAAGGCTGTCTTACAGTAGAAATGGAAAGCGCTGGGATGATGGCAGTTGCTCAATTTCGTGGTGTAGTCCTAGGGCAGGTATTATATGGCGGTGACGATTTGAGCTGTTTAGAATGGGATGAACGTTCATGGCAATCAAGAACCGCCATACGCGAGAAGCTTTTCTGGCTGTGTGCAGATGCCGTTTTACGTACCTGAGCAATGCGAACGAGAACAGCTTTTCCCCGGAGGTTTTTATGTTGCAGGAGAAAATGATAGAGCGCGTCCGCGAGCTTTGTGTGCAAGATGCCCGTATTGAGGGCGCGTTTATGTTCGGTTCATTTGCAACTGGAGAGGGCGACCGATTCTCCGATATTGAATTTATATTATTCTTTAAAGATGAGAGTTTCCCCAATATCGATCAGGAACACTGGGTTGCACAGATTGAAACGCTTGAGCTTTATTTTGCCGATGACTATGGACATCATACTGCGATTTTTACAAACCTGGTCCGGGGTGAGTTTCATTTCGAACCGGCATCAAGAATTCCGATTATCGAAACATGGCAAGGATATGCCTGGTTCCCTTCTCTAGAGTCAACGATCATTGTCGATCGAACAGGCGCAATCGAAAGATATCTGCGCCCCTTTGTCGGGAATCCTCCCGATCGCAATACGACCACCGAGGTAATGTCGGTTGCGGCTAACTTCATAAACCTGGTGCTGTTTGGAATAAACGTGCTGGCAAGAGGAGAATTTGCAAGAGCCTGGGCCTTATTGAGCGACAGTCACAGTAATCTACTCAAATTGGTCCGTCTGGCAGAAGGAACAACAGAGCATTGGCCAACCCCATCAAAGGGGCTGGAAAAAGATATCTCCGTGGAAGCATATGGGCGCTACCGTTCCTGTACAGCCGACCTCGATCAAGCAAGACTTTGGCATGCTTACCGTGAGACGTGGAAGTGGGGTTGCGAGTTGATGAAAAGAGCAGCACGAAACGATAACATCAGCTTACCTACAACAATTATCGAAGAACTCACCAAGCGCATCGAAACTGGGATAGATGCATGAGTATTGAACCAACCAGCCCAATCGGGTAGCCGGGGGTTTTTCTCCCCCAGCCCCCACACCACCCGGCATGCGGGTCCGCACCGGGCGGTTCACAGAGATTACCGGGCCGTGGCCGGGTAGTGAATGTGAACCCACAGCTCTTTGACAGACAGAAGCCCTTGATCCTTGAGCCACTTGTTGGTCATGCCCGTTTGCGTTGCCAGCGTTTTCGCCAAGCGCCACGGCCCTTTGCGGCTTATTGCCACAGATATAGCAGCATGTAGCGATGTTCCCAGTTTGCGAAGTTCCCGAACCTTGGTTTTTGCTCTACGCCACTGTTTGAAGTAACACATGCGCAACCGTCTTCTCAGCCAGTGATCTATTTCGGGAATCGGTATGTAGTATTCCGATATTCCGAAGTAGTTCATCCAGCCACGGAGGTATTCGGCAAGCTTCTTGTACCGGTAGTCCATCGATACAAACCAGGATCGCCCGGTCAGTTCCTTGACCCTTCGCTTGAATTCACGGAAGGCCTTTTCCAACCAGCGAATCTTGGTTCCACGGAATGTGAAGCCAAGAAAGGCTGCCTGATTTGTTGGGACGACTCGGCTTTTCTCCGGATTGATCTTGAGTTTGAGCGTTTGCTCCAGAAAGCGTTTGATGCTTCCCATCACCCGCTGTCCCGCCCGATGACTTTTCACCAAAATGATAAAGTCATCGGCATAACGGGCAAACCGGTGTCCGCGTTTCTCAAGCTCTTTGTCCAGATCATCCAGGATGATGTTGGCCAGTAATGGCGACAATGGCCCGCCCTGAGGAACTCCCAGAGGGGTTTCCTGTAGGCGGCCATTTACCATGACTCCGGCCCGCAGGTATTTCCCGATGAGGCGTAAAACCCGTTTGTCAGGAACCTTTCCCGCCACACGGCGCATCAGAACATCATGATGGACTGTGTCGAAGAACTTCGACAAATCCACATCGACGGCAGTGCGATAGCCTTCCCGGAGTAACCGTCTTGCCCACCCATCTTTCCCTTTTTCGTCAGCCGGGGTATGACACCCGCCAGCATTGAGAAAATATTTCAACTAGAGGCGGAGTCATGACCATCGAAGAACGCTATGCGCACTGGAACACCATCATCGAAAAACAAAAGACCAGCGGTTTGAGCATTGCCGATTATTGCCGGAATCAGCAGATACGCACCAACATATTTTATGCCTGGCGCCGCCGGATTTCAAAACGGCAAATGAACAGGCAGGGATTTATCGAACTGAGTCCTTCGGTTTCCGCTTCCGGGAAGGAAACCGGTATTCGTATTATTGCCGGAAATCTTTACATCGAAGTTTCCCGTGGATTTGATTTTCCGACCCTTCGATCTGTTTTGACCGCTTTGAGTTCCCGATGATATCCCTGACCGCCGCCACGCGCATTTATCTTTACCGGGGTGCCTGCGACATGCGCAAATCTTTCGACGCCCTTTGTGGCATCATCCGCTCCGAACTGGAGATGGACCCCTTATCCGGTTCCTTATTCGTTTTCGTCAACGGCAACCGCAAAATGGTTAAACTTCTCTATTGGGATCAGGATGGCCTGGCGCTGTGGTATAAGCGCCTGGAAGAAGGAAAGTTTATCGTGCCCGACAGAAGCGGTTGCATTGACCGGCGCGATCTAACCTTGCTATTGGAAGGCATCGTGCCGAAGCGGATCGAAAAGCGCTATGTTGGGAACCATTCGTCAGTCGAAAAATCCATTGGAAAAACATGAAAAAAAGAGAGAAAAAAGCGCAAATATTTAATATAAGTACTTGATCCCCTCCGACTGGGGAAAAATCTTCGATACGGCCACCGCTTCGGCGATTCTGGATCGCCTCAGCCTCAACGGCCGCTTTCTGACGTTTGACGGGAGGTCTTATCGCAGCAAAAAATAGCGAGTCTTCGCGTAAACCGGAATCTCTACATCGCTAACGAACAGCCCCGAATCCGGGGACAGGGGATTCTCCGCTCTTTGAACAATCCCGCGGCAAGGGATATCTTTATCCAATCTCCAAAATACAGTGGGACAGCTCCGCCGCTTTTGGCTCTTCTAAGGCGCCGCCAACACAAGGTCACGGATCACTTCGATCTCATCGTCGGAACTTCGACAGGAGGAATCATTGCACTGGCGCTGGGAGTTGGCATTAGGCCTAAAGACATTGTCCACTTTTATGTCACCGAAGCCAGGAACATATTCGCGGGGAACCGCCCCGAAATGCCGAGGCAAATCTGGCATGGGCTACGTCACGGGCTGCGGAATAAGTATAGCCAAGGACCTCTCAGGAAAGCACTTCAAGGCTGCTTCGGAGAACAGCTTCTGGGTGAAAGCAAGAAGCGCCTTGTGATCCCCTCTTATAATATCGGTGACGATGACGTTTACCTCTTCAAGACCCCTCATCATGAGCGGCTGCGGAGGGATTATAAGGAGCCCATTTGGAAGATTGCGTTAGCAACCAGTGCCGCACCCACCTTCTTCCCCTGTTGTCAGCTTATTGATGACATACGCCTCGTGGACGGAGGCGTCTGGGCTAACAACCCTATCATGGTTGGCATCACCGAGGCGATCGGATTGCTTGGCATCTCCCCTGGAGATATCCGTGTTTTGAGCCTGGGAACAACGGATGAGGTCAAGGGGCGGTCAAAGAAACTCGACCTGGGAGGACTATGGCAGTGGAAAACGGATGCGGTGAATGTCGTTATGAGAGGCCAAAGCATCGGTGCAAACACCCAGGCGATGCACCTTCTAGGCAAAGAAAAGGTCCTCCGAATAGACCCCAAGGTCCCCGACAAAATGTTTGCTTTAGATAAACTATCCGAAAAGAATTTGCTGGGCAAGGCGGCGCACGAAAGCCGGCTCTATTCACCAGCATTCAGAGAAACGTTCATGGGGCATAACGCGGCCGAATATCTACCGATACATCAATCAATCAAGGAGGAAGCGGATCATGGAGTATAGACAGCAAGTTAACAAAGCACTGGAAAACCTGACAGACAACATCGACATCTCCGAAACCAGGTACAAAGAAGCAGAGGGACACTACAAGGCTATCGGGGAATGGCTCGGCAAGGATGACTCACCGCTTGCCCCGTACAGCCCCGAGATATACCCTCAGGGGTCATTCCGTCTGGGTACAGTGGTCAAGCCCATCAGCGACAACGATGAATACGATATCGACTTGGTGTGCCAGCTTGAGCTCTCAAAGCAAGAGGTCACGCAAAAAGAATTAAAGCAAATGATCGGGGACAGGTTAAAAGAAAATAAAAAGTATGTACAGATGCTTGACAAGAAAGAAGGCAGGCGTTGCTGGACAATACAATACGCCGATGGCGCTCAGTTTCATATGGATATACTCCCGACCATCCCGGAGGAGACAGTATTCATAGAATCACTAAAGGGGATAGGCATTCCAGCGGAATGGGCCAAATATGCGATCTGCCTCACCGATAAAACCTTCTGGAATTACGATCAATACGACGATGACTGGCCACGCAGCAATCCACGCGGGTATGCCTCATGGTTTAAGGAGCGGATGAAGGTCCAGTACACTGCCAGAAGGAAGATGATTGCGGATAGCATGCGCGCCGGCATCGAGGATGTCCCTGAATATCTCGTCAAAACGCCGCTTCAGCGGTCCATTCAGCTATTGAAAAGGCACAGAGACATAGCGTTCCTTGATGATCCGGACAACCGCCCCATTTCTATCATCATAACGACACTTGCGGCTCTGGCCTACAATAACCAGGCCGACCTTATCGAGGCCCTCACCGACATCGTCAAGCAGATGCCGAAATACATCAAGCGGACAAATGGGATTGTGCAGATTCTCAACCCCGTCAACCCTAATGAAAATTTTGCGGAGAAATGGCAGGAGAATCCGGATAAAGAAACAAAATTCATGGCCTGGATGATAAAAGTACAGGCCGATTTGGAGGCCATGATCGGGGGGGACAATATCTCCAAAGTTTCCGAAAGGCTAAAAGGGGCCTTCGGGACCTTAGCCGTCACTAATGCCTTTTCCTTCGGTGATGCTGTATATGCAGGCACAGTTTCAGTCGTAACGAATAAACACCCGGAAACCATTATCAGAAATCCGATTAGGCCTTGGCGAAGTAATGAATATTAAGGAACGGTCGGAATTGATCCATCAACAGATTGATGATCTGACGGAAAAGTATAGGGGGCTAAGCTGTGTTAGCAGCAGTTCCCCTTTATCCGTTTCGGGAAAGCTGTCTTTTTCAGCCCAATACAACGGTGTGTCGATACAAGATGAATATATAGTAGAAATAACGGTCCCGGAAGATTACCCCGAAATATTGCCGACGGCAAAAGAAATCGGCGGTAGAATATCGAAAGATTTTCATACCTATCCCGACAACACACTTTGCCTCGGTTCCCCTATTGAAACAAGAATAAAATTCCGCAAACAAGAAACCCTGCTGGGATTTGTCGAAGACTTACTCATCCCCTTCCTATACGCCTACAGTTACAGAGAAAAATGCGGAGAAATGCCATACGGGGAACTATCTCACGGGGTGAATGGAATTTTAGAGTCATATAAAGGACTTTTTCAAATCAATGACGATTTGGCGGTCATGGCTTTTTTAAAAATCCTTGCCGACGATAATTATCGCGGACATATGAGTTGCCCTTGTGGCTCAAATATCAAGTTGCGAAACTGTCATGGCAATATCGTCAGAGAATTGCAGAATTTTCAAAGTCCAGGTGAATACCTTAACGAAAGCGTATCTATTCTATACTTCATGAAAGATAAGGGGCAGGATATATCTTTTGCCTTATTCCCACGGGCCATGGTTGATAAAATAAAAAAATATGCGAAGAGCATTAAGTAATTAGGGGAGTCTGAGCGTACGGTCGTCGGGCTGTATGCGTGCCTCCTCATTCACCTATCATACAATTCACCCTGTGCCCCACATTGGCGATGAGCCGGGTAATCGTGGCCACGGCGTTGGGCTGCTTGAAGGCCCGGTAGACGATCTCCATCATCCGGTAATAATCCTTCGTGAACCGGTTATAGCCCGCCTGAAGCTGCTCAACGGTCATGTTCTTCGGCCTCACGATCACCGTGCCGCCCGTGTATTTCGAGTAGTCGGTGCAGATGATGCGCCCCTCCCTTTCAAATCTCCGATAGAACTCAGTACCCGGATAGGGGATCAGGATGTTGACGGCGACGCTGTCGATTTTCACCCTTTTCAGGGCCTCGATGGTTCGGTCGAACACGTCCGGCGTATCGGTGTCGAATCCGAAGATGATCCCTCCGTCCACCAGGATGCCGCGATCGTGGAACCGCGCGATGTTGTCCTTCAGGCGCTCGACCTTATTGAACCCCTTGTTCGCTTCAGAAAGCGCGGCAGCGGACACGGACTCCACCCCCACAAAGACTCCGAGGCAACCCGCCTTCGCAGCCAGGGAGAGCAGCTCCTCGTTTTCTGCGAGAAGGACATGGGATTGCATGAAGAATTTCTTTCCGTATGGGATCATCGCCGTGAAAAGCGCTTTCGCGAACGCCTCGTCGGCAGCGAGGTTGTCGTCCAGGAAAGCGATGATCTTATCCCCCGCCCGCTGCAAGTCAGCCATGACGTGATCGATGGGCCGGGTCCGGAATCCCAGGCCGTGGACGTAGCGCGTGGAGCAGAACGAGCAGGCGTGGGTGCAGCCCCGCGTCGCCTCAATGGGGTAGAGCGGAAAATACCGGGAAGCATCGAGCAGATCCAGCCTGGGCGGTTTCAGCTTGGCCAGGTCGACCGCCCTATCGCCCTTGTAGATTCCCCGCATCCTTCCAGCCTCGGCATCGGCGACAACCTGCGGCCAAACCTCGTCAGCCTCACCCACCACCACAGCATCGGCGTGAAGGAGACCTTCCTCCGGCATGACCGAGGCGTGCATCCCGCCCAGGACCACGGGCACATGCCGCTGCCTGTAATGATCGGCGATCTCATAGGCGCGGTAGGCCCTGAACACCTCAAAAGAGATCCCCACGAGATCGGGAGTGTCATCCAAACGGATCTTCTTGACCCTCTCATCCTCGATGGTGATGTCATGCCCTTCAGGAGTGGCCGCTGCCAACGCCGGCAGGGATAGGGTCATGATCTGAGACCACTTCGACCGGGACCGGACCGCTGCCGATATGAGCTTTATCTTCATGATATTTCCTCCCTCTGGATGGTCAACGCATGACCCTCCGTCGCCTGGCCCCACTCAATCAACCGAAGTTGCGGGCCAGTGCCGCCATCGAAAGTGATTTCGAGCCCGGTAATGCTCAGCGGGTGGACGCAGGAACCGGTGTTGTAATAGCTCCAGTCGGGCTGGTGCTTGATCTTGATGCCTTCGGTCTTGATCTTGGATTCCAGGTATCGTCGCTCCGTCAGCGACAGGTTTTCAAAAACTGCCCGATGGGTGTGGCCGGCAATGATGGCGGCAATGCTCTGGTCATTGTTGTTTGCCCATTCATGGAGGCGCCTGTCCACCTCGTTGCACAGACCTGGATTCAGGGCGGCCCGGGTCGGGTCCTTGACCCCGCAGCGCTGGAGATCCGGCCAGAAATAATGGACAAAAAATTTGCTGACCACCGCGCCCTCACCATAGCACTTCGGGTCTGCCTGGTGGCCGTGGATGAGGAGGATGACACGGCCCATCTCATCGTTGTCCTCCCGGTTACCGCTCTCCAGGACAATCCCTTCATGAATCGCGATATCGGGGAACAGCGTCCGATAGACTGCCTCGTGGTCCTTCCAGTAAAGGTCATGGTTCCCCCACACCTTCAGGTAGCGGGTCTTTGCCGGGTCCGGATCATGGAATTTAGCCAGGAGCTCATAGACCGGGGTATGGGTGATGTAGATCTGGTCGAAATTGTCGTTCTCCCATAGCTCCTCGGCGTCGCCCAGTTCGATGTAGGTAAAACCTTCTTCCAGGTAATGCTTCAGGGCGCAGCGATAGATCAGGGAGTTCTTGGCAAAGTCATCGGCCCCGGAGCCATCGCCCCGGTGCATGTCGGACATGACGATCAGCTTCATGCCGGGAGTGAGGGTGATATGCCTGACACGTTCAAGTTCGGGAAGGCTGCTCATGCTTTTTGACCTCCCTTCTCAGGAAAAGAAGCAACCTTAGCGAAGGCGTTTTCATTGTCCCGGATGACCTCGCCGTGACCCGGATAAATCGCCCTGACTCGGAGGACATTGTTCAGGACGGCGAAACAATCCCGCGCCAGTACCTCGTCCCAGCAAAAGCGGTTCAGATAGCCCATGCCGTCATGCCTACCCAAAATGAGATCGCCGCTGATGAGTTCCTGTGCTTTTTCGTTGTAGAGGGAAACGGAATCCGGCGTGTGGCCGGGCGTAGCAACCGCCTGCCAGTCGGAAAACCCGATCCGGCGCAGCAAGACGCCCTGCGTGTCGATATAGGATACCCGGTCCGCGTATGGAACGCGCCTGTTGTTGCTGAATATGGGCAGGGGAACGCCGGTAAGGGATTCAAAGGCGATATGCGACAGGTCTCCGATGCGGCAGTAATTCTCCCGGATCGTGGGGACAAGGCCGTCCAGCCAGTTTTGCATGGGCGCGAGGCCTTCCTGCCCCTCGATGTATCCTTTCGCGCGAAGATGAAACAGAACCTGCGTCTCCGGCGAGCATCTCTGCAGCAGGGACCCGATCCCGCCGATGTGATCGATGTGAAAGTGCGTAGCGAAGATAAACCGGATGTCCTGAAGCGGCCTCTTCACAATCCCGGTGCAGTATGTTTCGATGTCCCGGACGGCGCCGATGCTGCCCACATCGACGACCATGAGGCCCTCATCTTCCTCGATCAGGTAGGTCCTGGCAATGCCGCTTTTGGGTATGGCGTGAACCATAAAATAGCCTCAAAATCACTGAATTTTTGATGAAAATCGTCTCAATACCGGCATAACTCCAAATACTTTGTTCCCCCCAACCCCTACCCCTTCCCCCCGGAAACGGTGACGGGTTCGGCAAGAGACCAGAGACGCTCGAACTCGGCGATGAAGAGGGCGACAAGATTGCCGTCGTCCGTGAAAATGGCGGCCTCGTGGTTGCGGAATTCCAAATCGTTGGTAAAATTATAGCTGCCGGTCATGAGGTGGATGCGGTCAACGATCAGAACCTTGTGGTGCATGCAGCCCCGCTTGAGCTTGATGAAGCGGATATCGATGCCGTTTTCGATCAGCCATTCGTCGATGGAATAGGATTTCCGCGCATTGTTCATGTCCAGGATCAGGCGGACTTTGACGCCCCGCTTCATGGCCTTGACCAGGGCATTGCCCAGGTACTTCGAGGAGAAGGCGTAGGCGGCCGCGGAGATTTCCTTCGCAGCCGCCTGCGTCAGCCTGGACAGTTCCCTGGAGATGCCCGCCTTCGGGGAGAAGAGGACCTTGCAGGCCGGCGTCGGATAAGCAAGTTCCGAAACCGGCACTGCGGCGGTCTTTCCTCTTCCTTTGGTTGCGGCATCCCCTGCTTTTTGTTTCATCAACGCTTCTTCCAGTTCTTCCCGGCCGCCGGTTTTGCCTTTGCTTTCGCAGCCGGCTTGGCCGCCTTCTGCTCCTGCGACCGTTTCCGCAGCATCATGCTGTCCTTCCAGGTCTTGGAGACCTTGAAGCCGATCCGGTAGCCCGCCGGAATCGTGATGGGCTGACCCGTCGCCGGGTTGCGGCCCTGACGCGCTTTGGTCCTGGTCATCTTGAAGATCCCGAACTTCGCGAGCTGAATCCTCCCGCTCTGCTCCAGAAGATCAAGGAGACTGTCCTGAACGGACTTGATGGCCGTCTGGGCGTTCGCCTTCGTGATGCCCGCCTTCTCGGCAACGGCGTCAACGAGTTCCTGCTTCCGCGCGCCGACCATTCTTCCCTGCTTCGTCATTTGCTCTCACCTCCTTTCGTCTGAGAATGCCGTCCCTCGCCTCACCGGAAAGGAACGGGGTATATTTCGCTCATCGATACCGAAGCGCCATTACGACGACGTGATAGAGGATGTATCCGACCGACCCCATGATCAGCGCACCAAAGATCCAGCCCGTCTTCTGAAAGAACTGGTCGATGAAGTTCGCGGCCCACCGGGACGGGGTGATGCCCGCCTCCAGTGCCCCGATCCGCTGCTGGAAGTCCCCGATCTTCTCGGCATGCTCCCGGCAAGAGAGTTCCTCGATGATATCGGAGATCCGCTTGACCTGGGCGATCAGATCATTCATGACCTGTCGGTCGGCCAGGAGGTTCACCTCGTAGGCCTGCTTCAGGAGGCAGATGGTCTTGTCCAGGGTGGCATATTGCTTCTTCAGTTCCTCCGTCTGGCAGGAGAGCTTCGTGATGCTCTCCAGGAGGAGCTGGGCATACATGGCAAAGCCGCCGTCGGGATTGTCCGTCATGGCCCGTTCACTCCGTCCTGTTCAGCCGCTCGGACCCGCTCCCTCAGGGGAACGGACAGGCGGGCATAGTCGTTCCAGATGCTGTCCACATAGGCGATGATCTGCCGGTGGTCGGGGTGCTTGCCGCTCACGGAACAATCATCGCTTTCGAGATGGCGTTTCACGCCCTCCCAGGTCTGCCAGGGGGCGTCTTCCTTTCTGGCCAAAGCGATGGCCCGGTTGATATAGCCCCGGCCGCCATTGTATGAGGCGAGGGCGAATTGAAGCCGTTCCCGATGGTCGGGAATCTCCGGGAAGCGTTCATACTGCTGCTTCAAGTAGGCGATCCCGGTCTTCAGGTTGGATTCGGGATCGAAGAGCTTGTCCCGGGAAACGCCGAGATACTGACCCGTCGTCGGCATGATCTGCATCAGGCCGACGGCGCCGCAGGAGGAAACGGCCTTTGAATTGAAGGCGCTCTCCTGGCGGATCTGACACTTGATAAGGCGCCAGTCCGTTCCCGGCCAGACTTTCTCTGCCCAATACTGAATCAGACTGTCCCAGCGGTCGGCGGCGTTCATCCCAGAACCCTCTCCAGAAAGTCGGCCCACCGGCAGTCGTTGGCAAAGTCCAGGCCCCGGTAGGCGGGGTTGATGCTGTCGGCGGGGAAGTAGATGGAAAGCCCTTTCGTCCCGGCGACATCCCGCCCCAGCTTTCCCTGACAGAGGAGAGACTTCGTTTTTCCGGTCCGGAGGGCGGCAAGGAGGGCCTCGGCCTTCTCCCTGATCCGACCCCCGTCCTTGCTCCGGAGTTTCCGGGCGAAGGCGTACAGATCCAGGTAGTTGTCGTCGTAAAACTTCGGGGCGCGCTCCCAGGCCCACTCGATAAGCTTCCGGTTCTTGTCGAAATCGGAAAGAATTTCTGCCGCCAGGGGGTTCAGCGTCTGGACGATCTCCACGGTAGCAGCCGTATTGATGGCAGACTGGGTGACGGTCTCACCCTCATCCCGGTAGGAGGCGATATACTGCTTGACGACCTCTTTCGCGACGATATGGGTCTTGCTCTTCGGCTTCGCCGCGAGGAATGCGATGATCTCGGCATAGGGCCAGCCGTCGTTGGGTTCCTCGATCTCCGAGCCGACGAGGATCTCCACGGAGTCCCGAAGCTGCCACGCGACCTCCACCATCGTCATGAGGCAGGCGTCCATGCCGAGGATATCGATCTTCTTGCCGATGATGGAGCAGGCGCGGGCGAGAACGTCCTTCAGTTCCCGGTTGTCCAGGGCGTCGCCGCCGGAGTGATCGTCATAGCAGATGCTCCGGTGGGCAGTAGGTGCGGGGGTGTCAATCTTGTGGCAAAAAAGAGAGCTTCGGGAACCGGAACGGCGAAATCGCACATCGGGAGTTCTCCGGGCCGCTGCCCGGCTCCTGGCCTCCTCCCACCAGCCGCTGCCGTGATTCCAGAGGATCAGGAAATACCGCTCGGCGGGATAACGTTCGGTGGACCACGTGAGGAAATCCTCCAGGACCTTGGGATCGCCGGTGTTTGTCTCACCGAAGGTCTCCACGCAGTCCCGATCATACCCGCCGCCTTTCGTGATCAGAAAGCGCCGGGTCTTCCTGTCCTCCAGGCGGTCAAGCTGGACCAGGACATTGACGTCCTTTGTGGATCCCACCCTGGCCATCTCCGCGATGTCCCGGAGGGCCGCGCCGTCGAGGTTGTTGTCCCCGGCCATGTAGACCATGACCGTCCATTTGGCCTTGCCGCTTCGCTGAATTCTTGCCTTGTCCACCATCGCGCCCCCTTTCACCCCGTCGTTTCGGGGTCAAATTTTAGGGCCGATGGTAAAGGCTGTGGTCTGGAAAAATCAAAGAAGGTGGGCACTTATAGACGCTATAGACAGAGAAACTATGTTTTATGGATTATTTTCGGGAAGAGACAGACAGTTTGATCTCTTAATGAGGGGGGACAAGAATAATGACTAAGACTGTTTTCAAAAAAGATGAACTATGAAAATGTCAAAATGATAATAATATCAAAGCTACTATTTGAATTGTTCTTTCCCAAAATCATCCAAATATTGGTCACAATATTTATTGACGTAAGCTTTTAGTAAACCTAATTCTTCATCAAAACCGTTGCCCTTGCAGTGGACTGCTATTGCAGTTGCAGCTTTTGTGAATGAACTTTTCAATTCATTGAATATTGGAGGTGAGTATACGAAATTAAAAGCCCATTCCGAGGTCTTTTCATAAAATGACTCATTTGTTGTATACTTAAAATAACCGTAAACATAAGGAATGTGTGCTTTTCTCCACTTGTAATTTTCTCTGTCTAATTCAATCCATTCATCCAATATTTTATGGTATTTATCCCTTTTGGACTTATCACCGAGTTCTATCACATCAAATTCCAAGATTGGTGACCCTATTTCTACGTATTCATAATTTGGATTTGGTACTTCAGGTTTTGTCTCTACAAAATGTACTTCTTCTGGATCTCCACCGGAAATTAGAAAATAGTTCATTTTCCAAGTTGAATATATCTTTATTTTTGCTTCTATTTTACTAACTTCTGCTAAAATTAG